>NZ_LOKU01000068.1:0-11729 GCF_002211295.1 Rhizobium sp. N122
TTTCCCTGGCCGACGGCGAAAGAGGGTGTAGCGCACCTGACGCAGGCGCAGCTTTCGATGCTCGTTGAGGGGATCGATTGGCGACGCCCGGCGTGGACTTCCGCTCCCGGCCGAACGGGATAAAAGCACGCGACATGTCCCCGATCCAGATCGGGCCGCCGACCTTGGTCACCGAAACCCAGCCGGACCGGCCAAGCACTCCCTGACTGGCAACATAGATGTCAGGCGCAATGCCGGCCGCAATCAGCGACTTTGCAATCCCGGCGTTCAGACTGCCGGTCACGGGATCCTCGAAGCCCGCAGCAGTGAAGGCTCGAACCTCGAAATCCGCACCCATTGGAGCAGCGCGTCCGCCCTAAGACAACCAGGGCCGCCGCGCTCGCTGTCGGTAACTGCTCAAACCTCGCCACTGGGATCAGTGCTCGATCTCGTCGAGAAAGCGTGAGCGCTCCTGCGATCTGACGTCGCCCCAGGGCATTTTCCGGCTTTGGGGATAGGTGATGTAGAGCCAACGGCGCGCTCGGGTCACAGCGACGAACATGGCATTGCGCTCTTCATCAATCTGGGCAGCAGATTGCGCTCGGTAATCTGGAAATACTCCTTCGCACATCTGGACAAGGAAGACGATGTCTTTCTCCAATCCTTTCATGGTGTGGACGGTGCTCAACGCCAATCCAGCCGTCTGCTGGTCCCCGGCGAGCTGCCCGAGGGCCATGGCATTTCGAAACGCGACCAAAGACGATCCCATGCCCTTGGACTTGAACAGAGTCCATCGTTCATGAAACTCACGCAGTTCGGACAGGCTACGCTCCAGTTCCGACCTGCCAAACTCGCTCAAACTTCCAGCGGCGACTTGACCGAGCTCAGCTTCGCAGTCAGCGACAAATTTCCGAACGTTTGGTTGTTCTGGGTCCAGGTGGCGGATACGCTCGATGAGCGAAGTTTGGATGGCGGGGAAGACCGTCGATTGGGACGCATTGGAAGCAAGCCATTCGAGTGTCACGGCTTGGTCTGAAGGCGGTTTGCAACCTAGAACGCCCGCAAGTCGGTTAGCATTGACCCAGTCCTTTGGGTTGACCTTCAAACGTATTGCATTGTCCAGAACTCTGCCAAAAAGGCTACTGGCGTCGCTCAATCGTTCTCCTTTTCGGAAGTAGAACGGAATGTTTCGATCGCTGAGTTCTTGCTCCAAGGAGGAAAACACAAAGCGATTCCGCCCAATGACAACGATCTTATCAAGCCCTATCTGTCCCTCGATCTCCGGGTGAACACCGAGAGAGAGCAAATGCTCGATCGTGTGGACCACGCCCGACGCCTCCGAGACCTCGTCGTCGTAGGCTGTGATTGCCATTCCTCCCTGCAGGGCGAACTTTGTAACCTCCTGGGTGTTTGGCTTGAGTTTGTTTGCGACTGCTATCACCGCTCTGGTGCTTCGATAGTTTTCGTTGAGCTTCACGACATAGGCGCCGAATTCTGCGGGGAAACGGGTCGTCATGTACTCGGCGCTCGAACCATTGAAGCCATAGATCATCTGGTTGGGATCGCCAACAAACAGCACGCTCGTCACAGAGGTTCCGCAAAACGCCTTTATGAACTCGTACTGCAGTCGATTCAAATCTTGCGCCTCGTCGACACAGACGTGCCTGAACTTGGTCCTATAAATTGTGGCGACCCAATCATGCATCAGCAGGAGTCGGTGCGCTAAAACCAAGACGTCGTCAAAGTCGATTCCGTCGCTTGCGAGGAGCGCCCGTTGATAATCCTGAAAAATTCGCCAAACGGAAGTCTGCTCGGGAAATCGGGCGCTGGCCTCCTCTTCGGTAAGCATCTCGCGCTTGATGACAGAGAAAGAACTCAAATAGCTTTGGAGGATGCGCTCACGGTTTCGATGCTCGCGCTCATCCGAGACAGCGAGGTAGTCGTCGATGTCGACGCCTGCGTCGCGCAGAGACTGCATGAACAGCTCCATCCGGTCGATGTCGCGTTCAATTATCTGAAAGTTTGCGGGCAATGCAATTGTATGCCCGTATTGTTCCAATATGCGCTGAGCGATAGAGTGAAGGGTGCCGACCCAGAGACGTTCTTCAAAATCGTCTCTAGCGCCTTTTAGGCGCTCCTTGATCTCGGTTGCCGCCGCGTTCGTGAACGTGAAGGCGACGACGCCGTCCTTCTTCGTCGAAGAGAGGATATGACGAACTCTTTCGGTAAGAACCCGCGTCTTTCCTGAACCGGCAGAAGCCAGAACTAACAACGCCCCCCCAATCGGGGCCGATACAATCACTTGCTGGTTTGGTGAGAGCGTCAGTTCAGCCATTGGGCAATCTTTTCAAACGCCTGTCGAACCGCCAGCGGGATGAGCTGTTCGTTCGAAAGGTTTCGGGAATTCTTCTCAAGCAGCGTCGCAAAGCTTGCAGAATACGATGTCTTCGCTCCCCGCATCCTCTTAATCAGGTCGTCGTCGCCCAGTGCTTTGAGCTCCGCCATCTTCGCTTCTCGCCAGCGCTCGTTGTCCGTTCCTCTAGTTTCAGCCTCCGTGAGCGCTGCTACCGCCTCTTCTCGCAGACCAAGTACCGAGACAAGCTCCGCTTCGATGTCGTTCCCCTCCCCAAGATATGAGATTCCATAGTTGCTGTCATTAAGGACAAGGCCGGTCTCCGGGGCGATTTTTCCAAGCTGGGCGTCGACTGAGGTTCTCGTGATCGCTTCGTTGTCGCTGACGACATAGATCGGAATGCCGAAACTTGCTGCCATCTTCACGAACGGCGAGTAGTGTCTTCCGCCGACACCTATCAAAGTGACCCCTTTAGCGAACGAAGGCGCGCCGAAATATTTCTCGAACATCGCCGGAAATATTTGCTCCTCAGTCAGACCTTCGAAGACTATCGCTGCTCTCGCAAAAAGGATCTCACCTCTGTTTCGCATAACCTCGCGCTGGAGGACGCTTAGTTCTTCCGCATCCAAACCTCGAATGAGCTGGCGGCATTCCTTGCGACCGCCGGGGCTGGCAATGCACCTCAAAGAATCGAGGCCGCACATTGCAGCGAGGTAAGGGGAGTGGGTGCTAATGACAACCTGGCCAACGGAATTGGACAGCTGAGCATAGAGTGCTCGTTGGGCATTGGGATGCAAGTGCGCCTCGGGCTCCTCGGCAGCGATCACAGGATGGAATGGGCTGGCTTCATCTCGATGCCGTTGGGCCTGCATGTCGGAAAATGCCTTTACTGCCAGCATTGACGCCCAGCTGCGGGTTCCCATTCCATGGTATTCCATAGAGAATGAGGTCGTCGCCGAACTTCCGAAATTGACAGAGAACCGCCGGGACAGATCACGGATCTTTTTGGGAAATGGTGTGACTTCAGCGCTGCCGGTCCCGCCAAACGAGTCCCTCAAGGAGTCGAGGTGCGATTTTAAGAGTGTGAGCGGTGCGCTTTTATCGACCGCCTCCCTGTTGAGGTCGGCGATCAAAGATTCCAGGCGAGAAACATCCTCCGCACCATATTGGATGCTTGAAAGGATCCGACCCACGAACGATGCCTTCTCATTCAGCTCCTGATGGATGTCGCGCTGTGCGTCTATCGAAATAAAAGGAACGATATCGTATCGCCTGTTATGTCTCGTCCGTGGCGCCGCCCCTTCGGACATCCAGTCGCCGAAGCTCGGCCAGAGGTCATGAAGGTACCTATCCACCACGAAACCGCCTTTGATGGGATCGGGTCGCGCGACTGTTCGAGTGGCCTGAAACTGGTTGCCGTCAGCATCTGCACGGATGGTGTCTTCGAACTCCTGGATCCATTCCGGTTCAAATGTTTTCAGTCTTTTTCCGGTCGGGTCGACGGGCACGGTCCGGACGTCGACGACAATGCGGAGGGACCGCGCGTCAGTCGCGTCAATGTGGAAATCCTCTGTGGTGAGGTATCGGCTATAATCGCCCAACGCGAGATGAAGGGCCTTGATGACCGAGGTCTTCCCGGAATTGTTTGTGCCGATCAAAACAGTGATCGGCGGAAGGTCGACCTCAATGTTCTGCAAACCCCTCAACCCCGCGATGCGCAGAGTGTCAACACGAATCGGCACGTTTCCTCCTTTTGCAAGCAATTACACAGCTTAGGCGGCAACCCACGGAAAAGCGACACCTTTGAAGTTCGAACTATAGCCGCTCGCAAATTGCGCTCAAAGCACGGCGGATTATCTCTTGAGTGCCGAAGCAATTAACTCGGAGTGCTTGCGCTGAAAGCGCGCTGCGCGAAATGATCAGCTGGCTGCACTAAAAGGGCCTCCATATTCACTTTAGATCCTCAGCAGCGATAGCAAACACCGCAACCTTCAAGCCGCTGCCGTGGCAATATAACTGCCTAGACGCGTTCCCTGATCGCAACAAATATGACTGCTTAGTCGGACATCGGCTTCAGCCAGGATCCTTTATGGCTGGCACAGCGAAAGCTTAGAGTCAGTGATGCTGTTGCCATGGTGTTCACGTTCTGGGCTAAAAAGATCGCATAAAGGATCGAAGGGAACTCGCGGGCAGAGCCGGCGATTGACCGGCTTGGTCAGGAGCCAATCCTTTGTCTAAGTTTTGAATTTTCAGCTGGGCAAGCCTGCGACGAAGTGCTGAAAAGTTCGAGGAGCATAATCTGACGAACGATGTCGCTTGGAGCTGCGATCACGTCCTCGCTGGTGTCGCTGGTTTCCGCCCGTCTCGGCAAAGGCTTCGTGCCGGAATGGACGCAAGATCTGCCGAATTGCCAAGATTGGGTTTGGTGTCGCCTGGAACCAGGAGGATCTAACGCGGCCTCGCGTGACGATATCATCGATATCGCACGCTTGTGGTGCGTGCTAGGCAGGTGAGGGGGGACGGCAGCTAAAGTCAACGAACTGCTTACTTGAGCCTTGACATCCGTCAACGGATCGCTTACATTCGAATCGTCTTCAACAGCCAAGGGCATTGTATGGAAAATCGATACATAGAATATAAGGAAGCAATTTATGATTTTGAATTTTAAGAATAAAGATCTCAGAGATTTTTTTCAGACCGGAAAGTCCAGCAAGATTGCCCCCGATCTTCAGAAGCGCATCATGGGCAGGCTTGATGTTCTTGATCAGATTAATAACCACGCGGAACTGAAAAGTGTTCCGGGATTCAAGTTTCACTCACTGAATGGGTTCGATCCCACTCGCTATACAATTCACGTCAATGGCCCGTGGTGTATTACTTTCGAATTTTCCGAAGGCGACGTCGCGCAAGTTGACCTGGAGCAATACCACTAACGAACCAACCAGCGTCACCCAGTAAGGGCTGGCGCTGGAAACTGCCAAGAACATAATGGCAGTTTCCTAGAAAGGACCAAATGGAGACGAGAATGGCTTATGATGTAGTAAGGCCCCTAGAACGGTGCCCGTCTCATCCGGGCGCGTTACTCAATGATATCCTGCCCGATACGGGCAGGACCAAAGTAGAAATTGCGACCCTGCTTGGGATTTCTCGGCAGCAGTTGCATGATATTATGACTGAGAAGAAGCCTGTTTCCCCGAATATCGCTGCACGTCTAGGAAAGCTATTCGGCATGGGCGCCGGCTTATGGCTACGTATGCAGGCCGCCTACGATGCATGGCAGGCCGAACATTCGGTTGACCTTAGCAAGATACCGACCCTTGAATTTACGTGAGCCTTCGCTGGCATCATCAAGGCTATTTGAGAGGCGGGCCCTGCGGCCCGCCTTTTTTATAGGTGATATGTTTGAAAGGCTGCGCCAATCGCTGCCAGAGAGATGAGATATTGCGACATTGGAGGGAGAGCTGCACGGTCGGTTAAGCAGCAGGATAGTGGTCGACGGGCTCGTTTCCGTTCAAGGCGGCGACCTACTAATTGCTTGGTCGGCAGTGCTGCTCCCTTCAAGGCGTCCACCTAACCCCCGCCCAACTCATTTCTTCGGGACAACTTTTCGTTTCGAAAATAGTGGCCGAAAAACAAGCACAGGATTTATATTGCATTGCAACATGCGCATGGCTGCACTGCGATCTGAGCGCTGGCGGCCGGAGCGTCCTGTGGTATTTTCAGATTAACGAAGCGATGCACCTCCTCCCCCAAAGCTTCGTGTTTCAGGCGACCCACTCCTCCTCCCAAAGGGCGCCTGAGAGAACAGCGGCACTCCTCCTCCCAGCCGTTGTTCAATTCTTTCGAAAAGTCTGCCGCACCTCCTCCCGCGGCAGGCTTTTTCGTTTGTCCATACAATCAAGCTCAGAGTTCAGGCGTCAAAGCAGACTGCCCTGTTCCACCGGTTCTCCAGATGTCGAGACGATCGTGGATCCGTACGGCTCGCGTGAGGAAATGATTAGCGCGTCGTTCGGTAGAGGCCGTGCGAGATCCTTGGCCTCATCCCAAGGAGCCAGCATCCAGGTGTCGGTCTCCTCCTTCGTCAGCAACAGGATCGGCATGGCCTTCTCATGGATCGGCTTCACCAGGCTGTTGGGATCCGTGGTCAAAAACCCATAGAGGTCGTCGGTGGTCAGGCCGTCCCACTTTCGGACACTCTGCCATTGCGGCACATGATGCCAGCGAAAAACTTCAGCGACTTTTGCTCGTCGCGGGCGAACCAGGCATTTGGCACCTTACCACTTCCGCTTGGCTGGCTGGATCCGGTTCCGCGAAACTGGTGACCGGGACGAGGCATCTATTTTCGACGCCGAACCATCGCTTCCAATGTGGAAAACTGAGCTTGCGCACGTTGGTCGTACCGCGGTCGGCCTCCATGCGGATCAGTTCTTCGAGATCGAATGGCTTACCCTTGGCCGCAAGTTTCTCGGCTTTCGCTTTGGCGGCCTTCTGAGCGTGAAGCGCGGGGAGGGCAGTCCCCAGCGCGCATGAACCAACTGCTTCTTTCCCTCAAAGGTATTGCGGACGATCGGCCCCATCTGATCGGGGTTCATCTGGTATGCCCGCATTAGGTTGATCAGGCTTTCGGCGCGTCCTGGGCCCATTTCGCGACCCAGTCCCTGTCTTCCATGCGATAAAGATTGCACATAGCTACTCCGCTCGGCTCGACTGGTGGGAAATCTAGCGTATGGCGCTGATTTCGCTAGTCGAGCCGGAAGACGTCGGCATTGTCCTGGCGTTCGCGCAAACCCTTGTAGGATGGATGGCGAAGTTTCCCGTCTGTCGTCCAGGCGCGAAACTCGATCTCGGCAATCAGGGTCGGCTCGACCCAGACAACATCGGCACTTCCGGAATAGGGCAGGGGCGGCTGCTTTCGCTTCCAGCGCAGCTTGTCCAGCATCTTCCGCAACCGGATGGTTTCCGCTTCCTTGAAGCCCGTCCCGACACTTCCAACGTGGACGAGTTCGGCTCCGCGATAGGCAGCAAGCACCAACGAGCCAAAGCCGGCAGGGGATGCCGACGACTTCTCATAGCCGATGATGAGGAAAGCCTCGCTCTGGACGCATTTGATTTTCACCCAATCCCCGGTCCGGCCGGAACGATAGGGCCGATCGAGATGCTTGCCGACGATGCCTTCCAGGCCGAGGCGGCAGACGTGCTCAAGCAGGACGGCTGGTTCGACGTCGAGTGTCTCCGATAGCCGAAGGGCG
Source organism: Rhizobium sp. N122 (assembly GCF_002211295.1). NCBI lineage: Bacteria > Pseudomonadati > Pseudomonadota > Alphaproteobacteria > Hyphomicrobiales > Rhizobiaceae > Rhizobium > Rhizobium sp. N122. The sequence goes on from NZ_LOKU01000068.1 coordinate 7,582, forward strand.
GCGCCTTTGCCGGTCAACAGGTCATCGAGGAGATGCCGGCGCGACCGGTATCGACGCCGCGCAGATCGTGTCCGTCGAAATAGATGAGATCGAACGCGTGGAAGATCGCGTCGGAAGCTCGGTTACCCGCTTGTTTGCCGGATGCGCCGAGCGATTGCTGCAGCAGCCCGAAATCCGGCCGCCCCCCTGCGTCGAGCACAACGGCCTCGCCATCGATGATCATCGTCGCAGGCCCGAGCGCGCGGGCTGCCTGCTCGATGGCCGGAAATCGATGTGTCCAGTCATGGCCACCGCGGGTGAGGATCCGGATACCCTGCGGCTCGATATGAACGGCGAGGCGATAGCCATCCCATTTCAGCTCCCAGCTCCACTTGTCGCCCTTTGGAGGATGGGTCTTCAATTGCGCCAGCGCGGGCTCGACGCGGTCAGGCATCGCATCGAAAAGCAGCTGCGGCTGGGCCGGATTGCGCTTCTTGCGCGGCCGCGAACGGATCGGAGCCTCCGTGTCACGAAGAAGCGGTTTTGATCTCGGAGGCTTCGTCATGGTGGCAGTTCAGCAGAAAAAGCTTAAAGACACTGTGACGATACGGCATTTGTCCCCGCAATCCACACCGGAGAGGTGCAGGGGCTACAAAAAAACTCAGCCGGCGCTACCGGCCTGATTCTCATGGATATTCTTCGGTTCCTCGTGGGCAGGATAATATTCCCATCCTTCCGGTTGCTTGACTCTTCAGTTTGGCGGGAACAGAAACAGAACATCCGCATTTTGCTCGACATGATGTCGGCCGCCAACACGACCTTGAAGGGAGCCGTGAACGATGACTGCTGCCCGCGAACGGGTGATTTCCGATTTGCGCGAGCGCATCGCCTCGCTGGAAGGCGTGTCAGTCAGAAAGGCTGGCTGTCTTTCCTTCGGCGTGCCGGAAATCGATGTGGTCCTCCCAGGCGGTGGCCTTGCCTATGGCGCCCTGCATGAGTTTGCCGGCGGCGGGCAAGGCACGGTGGATGGAGCCGCGGCAGCGCTTTGCGCAGCTGGCATCGCGGCGCGCACCAAAGGTCCTGTGATCTGGTGTCTGACGCGGCCGGACCTGTTTTTTCCCGCACTCGCTGAGGTCGGGCTGCATGCGGACCGGGTGATCTTCGTCGAGTCCGACAAGGAAGAGGATGTGCTCGCCAATATGGAGGAAGGACTGTCTTTCGGCGGATTGGGTGCTGTCGTCGGTGAACTCGTCCGCCTGCCGATGGTCGGCTCGCGCCGGCTGCAGCTGGCGGCCGAGAGAACAGGGACGATGGCGCTCGCCGTCCGACGCTGGCGCAGGCAGACGGAGGCGAATGATTTCGGGCAGCCGACGGCATCGACCACCCGGTGGCGGGTGAGCGTCATGCCGTCGGAGGAGCTGCCAGTGCCGGGTGTCGGAAGGCCCCAATGGTTGCTGGAACTGATGCGCGTAAAAGCGGGTGAATGTGCTGAATTTCTCGTAAGGGCGTGCGATGACAAGGGTTGTCTCGATCTATCTCCCGGATCTGCCGACGGACCGCATTCGTCGCGCCGATCCGTCCATTCCGCCTGAACAGCCAGTCGCCGTGATTGCCAGGAGCGGCTGGAAGCGCTGGGTGTCGGCCGCCGACGTGGCTGCCAGACAAGCCGGCGTTCATGTCGGCATGCCTGCGGCGAAAGTGCAGGCGTTGTTTCGCGGCCTGATGCTGGTCGATGCGGTATTCGTGCGTGTCGAAATCGATGTCGAGCTCCTCCAGCAGGATGATGGTGAAGCGTCCGAAGATCTCGGTCTCACCTTCCAGCCGGTACGCGGCATATTCGTCGTCGCCGGCAAGAACGCTCCGCTCCAATGCCATGATGGTCCGGATACGACCGGCAGCCGCCTCATGCCCTTCGAGCAGTCGATCATGGAGCTTTCGCGAGACGTCGGTATCGCAGCCGAAGCGGTTTGCCAGGACGACGAGCCGGAAACCGGAAAGCTTGGTGTAGAGCGCAAGGTTCTGGTCAGATGGCATTGTGTGATCTCCTTCATCTTGATGACGGAGACCGGCCACTCTGTTGCAAAGAGGGGTTCAAGGACCGCGGAACGCGGCTTGCAAGCGGGGGGAACCAATTTTTTCGGGAAGCGAAGTGCAACGCAGCGGCGGAAAAATTGGGGAGACCGCGCCGTCCTTGACGCCGGATTTGCTGGAGTAAACTGGGACGTCAGAGAGAGAAGAGACCCACGGTCCCGGAGGGGGCGTGACCGTATCCGGCGTGAGCCGGAGGGTGCCGACCCAGACTGAAAGGATTTGAAGCCCTTCACGGGCGGGTCAGCTTCTTGATAAACTGGTGGTCCTGCTCCATCGTATTGTTGAGGTATTTGACCTGCAGGATCTCGATCAGCCAGAACCATCCATACAACAGCAGCAGCCAGTTGATGTTTTGCAATCCTGCCAGGTTCGCGCCGCTCTTGTCGATGACGACCTTTTCGGGCCAGCCATTGGTCTTAATCGTGCGGGCGAAGAAAGCGCTGGTCGCGGCCTCATCGCGGTGCTCAGACAGCATGATGCCGCGGCCAGCCGTCTGCTGCTCAACCCGCCACTCACGGGCGAAGGCGGCGACACGGCCATAGGCGCCGGTAAAGCCGAGAGCCATCAGATCGGCATGAAGCTGCTTGAGCGTTCGGCGCTGTTTGCGTGACCTCCCGGCTTCGGTCTTCAGCCAGGCCGCCAGTTTGTCGGCAAAAGGATCAAGCTTGCTCGGCCGCTCCGGTACCGTGAACGTCGGCTCGATCGTGCCAGCGCTCAAGTACTTGGCGATCGTGTTGCGTGACAGTCCGGTGCGCGGGCTGATCTCGCGCACCGACAGCTTCTCGCGCAGCGCCATCCGATGGATGATGTTTAAAAGTCCCTTGTGGATCACTCGTTGCCCCCGTCGCTATCCGCGTGGGGGAAGGTTCACATGGCTCAATTCTCAATGGAAATTATGAGACTAACCGGCTCAGTTCTTCGTGGAAACCAACATTTGTCTTCAGATGGTCCCACATGCCGCTGACCGCGGAATTTGCGGCAGACCCTCCTGGTTCCTCCCTACCAACGTGCGGTTAGTTTTATATATAATTAGTAAACCAGCGCTTGTTTTAGCAAATTTGCATAAAGGGGCCTTGACTTGAACTTAGGAGAACCATAAATTGCATATTGTAACGTCACACACCTTAGTTGCAATCAAAGGATTAGGACAATGACAGCAATTACTTGGAACGACGGACGTCTGATCACCTTGAACGGCGGTGACACAGCAAGCTGCAACGGCAATTTGAATCAGGGGCAACTATACGCGCTGGTTTTCTACAACTCGGCCGGCAACAACGCCAGCGCGACTGTGAACGTGATTTGGAGTCAATCACAGCCTCCCGTTAAGGTTACTGTGCCTGGCACTACTGGTAATCAGGGCCTTGCAGCGCTATGCTTTGTTTCAGGCGGCGACACGGCCTCCGTCAGCATTTCACTAACCACTGCCGATCCAGGCGTAAAAATAGATGCTTATATTGCCAGCGTAAAAATGCCGACGAACACATCCGGCATCAACAATGTTGCTGCACCAATCGGCTCAACAGCAACGTTTACGAAATTTACGCGTTTCTACGGTGTGCCAGCAAGCCATTGGTATGATGTTACCTTGAAGAGCAACATCAACCAGTTCATTTCAGTACAACTTACTGAAACCAAGGCCAACGTTGTCATTCTCAATACGAAAGCCGACCCCTCCAACACAATTGCCTACACCGGCACGACACAAAATCAGGTCACCGTCACCTCCATACCGTCCAACACCTATGAATACCCAATTCAGGGCAACGGAACACAATGGGTTTGGGTCAACGCCGACAGTGCACAAAATTCGCAAACGGCAACTCTTGCAATACAGTCATTGCAAGCAACCTATAACTTGTTTGCCAAGCAAAAAGTCGACGCCTGATTGGTAGGGCGACAGGAGTGGGCCTTATGGCCTACTCCAACTACAGCGAAAAATGGGTCTGACGGGCGTTGGTGCGCGGATCGTTAATTGCATTGGCGTACGTGGTCGGCAATCGCAATAACCGGTCTTTGCAACGTTGCCTTTCAAACACAACGCCTCCCGACGCCATCGCATCAGCAAGATGAAGTTT
>NZ_LOKU01000069.1:0-11467 GCF_002211295.1 Rhizobium sp. N122
GCTGCGCCGTCCTCAATCGAATGCTGGAATGTGCACGCCCGAATTCTGTCCGGTACAGACAAGCTACCGAGTAGCAAAGGCATCAAAGACAGACGTCCGCTTACACGGCGATCGCTGCACCAACGCCCCCAATATGAAAAGGAGGACCCCTCCACATTGCGTGCCCAGTCATCGTCGCTTGTCGTCGTCTCGCTCCACGCCCACAGCTTCACGCGGCCTTCCTTTGTCCAGAAGGCGAGCAGCTCTGTGACAAGTGCGAAAAACAGCGGCAACAGCACCATGAAAAGGAAGGTCCAATTCGGCGCCCAGAGAAATCCAACCTCTTTCGCAACGTTATCCGCGCGGAGGTAAATCGCGCTGTGGATCCCCACAATATAGGACAGAAAGCCGAGAGCGGCGCCGCAATGCAAAAGTCCAATAATGTCGGACTTCTCGATTTGGAGGGCTGACGTCACGAAGTTCAATTGGACTGTCTACCCAACTCGCAGTATGAAAGCTGTCGCTGGCATTCCGGCAAAAGTTACTACGGAGGAAAATGCTCATGCCGAATGGCGGACAATGGGAAGATCATAAATCTGTAGCTGAAAGCCGTCTTTTCGCGGCGCGGCACGTGAGACCATAGACGATGATTGGTGATCTTCGCGACCTCCGAAGTCCGGACATGTGTGAAGCGGCGAGTTGCCGTGGGTGTGGTTGAATTGTATCCAGCCTTCAACCAAGCACACCCTCCATTGATGACCGACCCGAATGTTTTCCCTCCGAAGCGTAGTGCGTCAGCTCGGATCGGCCAACCGTTCAGGGTCCAGCAAAAGGACTTCTTCCGCGTTCATGATCAGCAATACCCGTGGGTCGGAATGCGGCACGATTCACCGAGCCAATGGCAGCGCAGGAAAGATCTGCAGGTGGCGCAGAACCGCGAGGTTAAGCACTACTTGGTGATCCGGGAACAGTACTGGGAGCTATTCGACCGGCGCATGTATGGAGCGGAGACTGTCGCTAAGGTTACAATTGAACAGGGTACAACTTATTCCCATAAAGAAGTGTGTCATGAATCGACGACATCCCGCTTCGCGGTTGCTCTCGGTCTGGATTTTGCTGGCGAAATTTTTGGTGCGGCTGCCCCGGGCAGCGGGAATTTGAGTTCGAAGTTCAACTATGAATTCTCGCACACGCTCGACTTCACGGAAACTGACGAAATGACGTACCACGAGAAAGAAATAAACTCGATAGAAACGAAGTTTCAACCGGACACCCAGTATCTTTACTGGCAAATCTGCAATGATGTTCTCCTTTATCGGATCACACAGCAGCAGGTCGACAGTGCAGTGATCGCGTCTCGCGCGTTCATCAGCAGGGTCGTGTCGCGCACCAGCAATTTTTACGTGCAACCTTTCGCAATGGGGCGAAGCAAGGCGGCAAACAACGATGCCAGTTGGCGGGCGAAGTAGGATTGCGAAATGGCGGCACAGAAGACCCTCAAACCGGGCGGACAGATTGTCTACAGCACGCGCCCTATTGGCCTTAGAACCACGTTATTCGCGCAGTGCAGCGATGAGGGCGATTCAGTCCTAGGCTGGCACATCGAGCTTTGCTGCAAGGATCTCAACAAGCAGGCGCTCGAGGCCGGCCAACCTTGGCAGACATCGATCAGCGATGGTTCTGGCGCGCTGGTTACCGTCAGCAACCAGGGCTTCTATGACATCAATGTTTGGACCGATTACTGACCCGCATCGCAACCACCGCGTCAAGAACTGGAGCAACTCCCCATGCACCCTCCGCTGGACGACCTCCTCACCGAACATCCTGCAGTGACTGCCGCGGCTGCTTGGGCGCAGGGCGAGAGCGCGACCCGCTGGAAGACGGTGGCGCGCTGCGGCGATGCCGTGGTTCACTGCACGCTTAAGCTCAACGTGTCGCGTCGCCATGCGATCCGCTCCAACCTACTCATGGCGGCAGGGCGAGTGGCACCTGCTGCCCCCGAATCCGATGACGACACGGCGCCTACGGTGCTTGCGGCTGGCATCGTGCAGGGCATCCGCAATGTGTTCGAAGTTGTGGGCAAATTGCCGCCGGCGGTCCACGCTTTTCTAACTCACCTCACCTCGGACGCGGACGGCGTAGCCGCGCTACGTGCGTGGGGGCAGGGAATCGGCTTCTCCGGTGCGGAGATCACGTGGCTACTCAAAGACATCGCGAAGCTCGATCACGATCCGATTAACATGATTAACGCGGCCGGTGGCCTCGAGCCGCTCCTGGCGCATGCCTACACCGGTACCGATCATTCTCGGATAGGCTTTCTCAAGGCCGATGGACCGCAGATTCCACCGGAAGTGCAGAAGCTCGTCCGTGCCTTCGCACGCCGCGGCGTGACCGCGTCTATGTTCCTGCTGTTACCAGCAGTCGCCGGACTGAGATGGTTGGCCGGTACCACGTAAGGCGCCGAGTCGGAAACGAGTCCACGCGGCAGCGCTCGAAGCGATGCTCGGCTAAAGGGAAACATGCTACAGTGCCCGGCAGTGCAGCGAGAACGTGCTGACGTGAATGATCAGATCAGCTTCGGCCCGCCGCTACAGATCGCCAGTTCGTTGATCGACGGCTGCATCATTGAGTGGTCCCTAGGGAAAGGTGATGAGATGCGCCCCTTGGTAATGCCAGCCTTCCGCTGCTTCGCCCGATGGACGCGACCGCACATCGATCACGGTCACCGGTTCCAAAGAATATATTCGTTCCTACGAGCGAGACACACTGAAGGAATGACTGGCACCATCACGACCGGTGAGCGGCGCGTGATGAAACTATCGCAGTTTGAAGGATTTGAAGGGCCGATACTTTTCAATCGTGTTATCGGCCCCTCAGCCTGCATCTGCATCCAAATAAGACCCACGCGCAAGCCAGGACTGGAATGCGCCGGCGCATGATCGGAATTCGGGTATTGACAGTAAGAGCTTCGCGGCCGTTAAAGTTTCAGCGTGGACCGGCAAAGCCCGCCGATCCGATCTGGATGCGCGAGGCGCGGCGGCAGATGGGCATCCTTGAGGTTCCCGGTTCGAAGTCCAATCCGATAATCCTCGGCTGGGCAAAGGCGCTTGGCGGCTGGGTCGCCAACTTTTACAAGGATGACGACACGCCATGGTGCGGGCTCTTTGCGGCGCACTGCATCGGCCTGACCCTGCCGGCCGAAAAACTCCCGACGAACTATCTGTCTGCTCTTGCCTGGGCCGATTTCGGCATCGAGTGCGAGCCCGCGGTCGGCGCGATCTTGGCCTTCAGGCGCGACGGCGGCGGCCATGTCGGCTTCTATGCCGGCGAGAACGCCGACAGCTACGTTGTCCTCGGCGGCAACCAGGGCAACCGCGTCAAGCTCTCCAATGTCGAGAAAAGGCGTTGCGTCGGCATCCGGTGGCCGAAGACTGGCGGGGCGCAGGTCGGCGGCCGAGTGAATGCCATCGCCGCCGGAGGCCTCTCCCGCAATGAGGCATAGGCTACCTGCCGCGAAGCCCGGCTACACCCTTTCCCGCCGTCAGCTCTGGTGTTCCTTCTGGCTAGCATGGCTGACGATCGGCGCAATTGTCGCGTGCGGCCTCATGGGTGCATCCTCGGCCGTCGAACTCGCGCCGATCGTTGTTCCGAGCATGATCATGCTGATCGCAGCGATGCTCGGCATTCACCGCTTTGCCGGTGCGATGGACTATCGCTGTTCTTTCGTTCCGGAGCAGGACGATCGTCGCGCGGATCGGCAGGGCGAGATCCAATGACGGGGAAGCTTGCGACTTACATCATCGTTGCGGCGGTCCTGGTAATCGCCGCTCTTGGGCTTGGCGTTCTCGGCATTCACGAGATCCGTTCGATGGTTGACCAGGCCGTCCAGCTGAAGGCGGACGAACGGGACGCCTACTGGAGCGGCAAGATCGAGAAGGCCAACGCAGAGACCAACAAGCGGGCCGCCGATCAGGCAGCCGCAGTCGTGAAAATTCAAGCGGACCTGACGGACAAGAGCCGGTCCGATCAAGAAGCACTTGCAGAGTTGAGGGTGAAGAATGCGCAGCTTCCTAAGGGAGACAGCAGGGGTGGCGATTGTGGTCTCAGCGGTGGCCGTGTCGGCTTGCTCCCGGACTGAGCGCCAGGACATCGTGCCGATGCCAGCAGCGCCGCCGATCGTCGTGCCGCCTGATGCGCGACGCCCTTGTGTCACCGCGCCTAAGCCAACCGTTGATCCGGTGACGAACAGGGCTCCCGAAGATCAGGTTTTCGATATGTCGGCGACCGACCGTTACGAAATCAAATCCTGCGATCGTCGGCGCGCTGCGGCCGTTGCCGCGATCGACGCGGCCAATGGAGCACACCAATGAGCGGCTGCGATGAGAAGGACTTTGATCTTGCCGAGAAGATGGCCGATCGCCAACGCGAAGCGGCGATCCGGCTTGCCCGGCAGGCACTGGCGATCGACGGCACCTTCGATTGTCAGGTCTGCCCGAATCAGTGCGGCGCGGCTTGAAGCCGTGCCGTCTGCCCCCCGGTGTAGTGCGTGCCAACGTCGCTACGAGCGCGAGAGGGGAATCGCCGCTAATGGAAATCGAAAGTGCAAAATCATGGCTGGCGTTCATCTCGCTGGCCATCTCGATCGCCTCGACAATCTGGATGTTCATATCCTCGGGGTCGAAGCGCACGGCGACCTATCTCAGACTTCAAGAAGCAGGATCCCGCCGAGAAGAAGGCTCTTCTGGAGGCTCTCCAGGCCTCACGACCAGGACGCAATCCCTTGCGACATCAAGCATCTGCCCGATTCAAAGCTCGCAATAGAGAAGCTCGCCGGCCGGCTCGGCCGCATTGAAGAAAACCAGCTAGGAATGTCCAGGACGGTCCTGCAGGTACAGGAACTTCTGATGAAGGGTGCAGGATCAAGGACTTCAACGAACTCGCAGGATATGCGGCTGGTATATTGTGAGCGCTCACCGAGCAGCCGGACGGCAGCTTGAACGAAAGCCTGCTCTCGCAGGTTCTCGACATCTATGCTCACCACCGCAGCAGGGAATGGGCTCGCCAGCAGTTCCGCCACCTCGCTGAGCTCGGTGCGGTCAACATCACCGCGGTCGGTGCGGTCATAATCCCGGCAATTACCCGCCTCGGCGTCGACCACGTCGAACGTCGCACCGAACGCTCCGAGCGCCCATCGATCGGAGCCTGATCTGGGACGGAGCCGCCTCTCGGGGATTGAGCTGCTACCCGAGATCTGTTCGGATTTCGTCGGCAAGATGGACGCGCTGCAGCGCGGCTTTGTCGAGCCGACTTAACCAGACGCGCGGTATCGCCGCGACAATCGCTGAGTAGTGCGATGCGACTGCTTGCGATAAGCTCGCCTTGATCGCGGCCGAGGCAATCAAGTCCATGGTCTTCTAGCTGCAATGCCGGTGAAGGTGGTCTTGATCCGAAGGGCGCTATGTCGGTCGTCATCGGCCTGCCTCCTGGACCAGCCGGCCTAAATCCTCGGATCGCGGAGATCGGGATGGATGGCATCGTGGCCAACCTCCTCGGAACCGACCGATAGGGGCTCCCGGATCTGGCCGGGAGCAGCCTTCAGGCTGTTATTGCACCGCTTCCGGGAGATCGACCGGGTGAATGGGGGAAGTAGAGTGGTCGAAGCCCATGCCGGGATGGCGGGCATGCGCAGCGGCGTGACAGGGTGATCGAGTTGGTCAAAGGCACCTCCGACCTGATCGCGGGCCACTATGTCGGCTTCCTTCGTCAGCGCCGCCGATCCTAGCGGACTGGCACAAGGGGGGAATTTTAGATCCCCTTAATTCCCCATCCCCCCTGAAGGCATTCCTCTGGCATTTGGCAGTCGTCCGCCGCCGATCTTAGAGCGGCGGCCCTGAACCCGACGGAGACCCTACCAATGCCCAATTTCGCCCCTCTACCGCCGCGCTTCCTGCGCACCAAGGAAGCCGCCGAGTTCCTCAGCCTCTCCGCTCGCACGCTGGAGAAGCATCGCACCTATGGAACCGGCCCCGCCTATCGCAAGCTGGTCGGCCGTGTCGTTTATGCTATTAGCGATCTTGAAGCCTGGGCCGCGCGGGGCGCCGTTACCTCGACGTCCGATCCGCGTGGTTCGGTTCATCCCGCCAAGCGCCAGGCGCTGCCGGCCGTGTCGAAACGCCGCCCCGACGAAAATTAATCGCGATTCCGGAATGGCGGCACAGCATCGAGCTTCTTCGCTGCGCGGACAGCTCTTCCTGTTCCAGGCGCTCCCTGGCGACTTTGCAGCACGACACATACAGGATCTCATGGTCTATCCTTTTTTCTCCCTCTCCAAATCCCATCGCGTCACACCGATCGACTTCTCCGCCGGCGAGATCTCGATCCGCGTCGAGGCCGTGCCAGATCACGGAATGGCGTCCATCTGGGACTCCGACATACTAATTTGGGCGGCAAGCCAGATCGTCCAAGCCCGCGACACCGGCCTTCACACCTCGCCGCTGATGGTCGCCGCGCCTTACCAAATTCTCCAGTTCATCGGCCGCGGCACCAGCTCGCGCGACTACCAGCGCCTGAAGGCCGCCCTGGACCGGCTCCAGTCCACGATGGTCTCAACCACCATCCGCCAGCCTCTTGAACGCCGTCGCCCCCCATTCTCGTGGATCAAAGAATGGGCGGAATGCACCGATCGCAACGGTCGGCCCGACGGCATCAAGATGATCCTGTCCGATTGGTTTTACCGAGCCGCGCTTGACGATCGCAACGTGCTCACTATCGACCAAGCCTATTTCGACCTGACGGGCGGGCTGGAACGCTGGCTCTACGGGATCGTGCGCAAGCACGGGGGCAATCAGCGCGGAGGATGGCGCTTTGATTTTCGCCACCTGCATCAGAAATCCGGCAGCCTGTCGCCGTTCAAGCGCTTCGCGTTCGAGCTGCGCGGGATCATCCGTCGACAGCCGCTGCCAGGCTATACGCTCACTGAGGCTAAGGTCGGTCCGCGCGTGCTGCTCGCCTTCAAGCCATCGGCTCCCTGTTGACAGCTGCGGAAGCCGTCGTGCCATCCGGACCCGAGATCGACGTGCCATGGGGAACCCAAACAAGGGGTAACGCACGAAGCTATGAACGAAATTCGGATGCTTAACTTACAGTCTGATGATACCTCTGGCCCATTTTCATCTTCGGAAACCTCTGAGAATGGAACTAGCTCTTATTCCATCGCTCGCAACACGTGCGACTGGGTTCGGCGTTTTTCGTTCGGTGCCCGTCGAGCGCGGAGGGAGGAGTTGGTCCCAATCAAATCGGTCGTTGGCCTTTCCGGGCGCCGAGGGATTGAGCCACCGATTCGGAATCGGTATATCATGGCACGATAATCGCGGTGCTCGACTTCGCTAGCTCGAGTCATAAGGGCAGCAGCTTCCCGTGCGGTGGTGGAAGATTATGTGCATAAGATCACACGAGAACACGTCGTCACGTCTAGATTTCCCTAGTGCCCTCGGTGTTCAGGATTGTCGACCGGCCCGCTTCTGCGATCATGAGGATCACCTCTACGTTGCGTTGTCCAACGATAGAACGGTATCGTGCGGAGGCGTCGGACCTGCGCGTTTCATCGACACAATAATTTTTCAAATCTTGCTCATGCTGGTAACGCTCTTTATCCCAAAAATCAGGATGCCACTGTTTGAGAGCACACGGTTTGAACCGTTGACTTCTTGGGCCCAAGTGGCAAAACTCGAGCGTGAATGGCTGCTAGGGCCTAGAGAGCGAGGTCAAAAAAATCTGGCAAATTACTCAGTTTGAGCGGATCCGCTTCATGGTGAGCGGTGTTGGAACCAGATCGGTCATCGGTCAATGAATCCTATCGGACCGCTACCCGGCGTGTTCCATTTGGCAGAATTAAAGTCGGCTCGACCTGCTGGTCACCTGCAAGGAATTGATGTATGATACCGCATACCTCCGACTGGCGAGACAGGGGAATGTACGATGTCCTCGATACTCCCGAAGAATTTGGTTGGGAATTTCTTCGCCGAAGTAAGTCTTACCAGTCTTATTACCGTGATTTGGTGATGAACGGGGCTGAGAGCCAGCCTTTGCGGCGCGAGGAGGTGCAACGGTGGGGGCTACGATTTCCCGGCCCGGCCCGGGCTTTCCACTAGGGAGCAGTCGGTGCGCTGGTCGCCTTGTACCAACCCTGCGATCAAAATCATAGGGCAGGCGCCCGGTGGCATCGCGCGTGATAGTTCTCATGGCCGGCACTTCATCGGGGATTCCGACGTCGTACTCAGCGGCGTGGATCCGACCCGGGAGGTTTCTTCTGTCATTCTGCTTGACGGCAACGCCCCCGACCGAATCGACGCGACGTACCGGTCCTGGCACGCCTTGAATGGCCTTGTCGTACCGGCTGATACACGTATAACGCCCCGCAGACGGCTCCGATTGCGGCAAATGCTTCAGGCCGCTGATGGGAAAAGCAACGGCGCCTCTTATCGGGAAATCGTCATCGTTCTCTTCGGCGAGAAACGGATGGACGCCGAAAAGCCCTGGAAAACCTCTTCGCTGCGGGACACGGTGATTGGATTGGTCAAAGGCGCCTCCGACCTGATCGACGGCGAATATGTCAATCTCTTTCTCAAGCGCCGTCGACTCCAGCGCCGCTGATCCGCGGCACAGAACCCTACGGAGGCCCTTCCAACGCGACCCGATTTGCCCCCGACCGCCGCGCTTTCTGCGCACCAAGGAAGCCGCCGAGTTTCTCATCCTCTCCGCTCGCCCGCTGGAAAAACTCAAGCGCGACTTTCGATACGCATTGACGGAAGCGGCACTGAACGGCGCTCACATCGGTAGCGATATCCAGCTGCGCGGGCGCAGAGTTTTTTGGAAGTGACGCTAGCAGGTCGACGATGTCGACCGCTTCGTCGCATCGCGGCAGCTCAGTTAGCATATGGCGCTGCCAGGTGAGGAGGTCGATACCACAGGCGCGGCAAGTGAGCATCACACCTAGATCACGGCGCCGTCAGCCTTCGTCTCTCCGGCGTCTGGGGGTTTGTCTCTTGCCGGCTTTTCGATCCGGTAAAGCGGTTCGAAGAACCGGAGCGCGGCGGTCCACCCGGCTCTCTCTGGTTGTGAGTGACTCAACGAAGCGCCGCCGGGATTGAGCCATACATCCGACAGGGTTGCGACGCGCAATGTGTGCCACGCGGCATCGCTCACGAACATGCCGCGGTAGTCACCGAGGAAGTCTGCGGATGAAGCACGATCGGCTGATCACTGTCCTCGCCGCTGTGCCCACATATACGAGGTGCTGGTGGCTTCCTTGTCCTTTTCCTTGAGGATCTCATCACCATGCCTTCTTCTAGTAGGCCACGAAACTTCAACCGAACTTCCCCTACTTCCATCTGTAAGCGGCGATGTCTCATATTATTGAACCTTTCTATTTGAGCATCGAGTTGCATCACTAAAATCTTGTGTTCTGCGAGATGCTCGTCACATTGCGTTTTCATGTTCCATCTCAACTCAAGGAACCCCATGAGCCGTTTTATCGTCGTTTCCAATCGTGTTCCCGTGCCGAGCAAAGATCGGGGTGCTGCTGCCGGCGGCCTGGCCGTTGCAGTGCAGGCAGCCCTGCAGGAGCGCGGCGGCGTCTGGATGGGCTGGTCGGGAGAGTCGAGCGGCGACAGGGAACCAGGCGCGCTGTCGCTAGAGCAGAAGGGCAATATCACCTATGCCCTGACCGATCTCACCGACACCGACGTCGAGGAATATTATCGCGGCTTTGCAAACCGCGTTCTCTGGCCGATCTGCCACTACCGCCTGGATCTCGCCGAATATGGCCGGAAGGAAATGGCCGGTTATTTCCGCGTCAACCGCTTCTTTGCACACCGGCTGGCGCCGTTGATCGAGCCGGACGACGTTATCTGGGTTCACGATTACCACCTCATTCCGCTGGCTGCCGAACTACGCCAGATGGGTCTGAAGAACCGGATCGGCTTCTTTCTCCACATTCCCTGGCCGCCGGCCGACATTCTCGTCACCATGCCGGTCCACGAGGAGATCATGCGGGGGCTGTCGCATTACGATCTCGTCGGCTTCCAGACCGAATACGATCTGCAGAATTTCGCCGGCTATCTCAGGCGGGAGGGCATTGGCGACGACCTCGGCAACGGATTGTTCGATTCGCACGGGCGGATCTTCAAGGCCGGCGCCTATCCGATCGGCATCGAAACCGCCACCTTCGCCGAATTCGCCGAAAAGGCCGCAGACAACGTCCTGGTCCAGAAGACCCGGCGCAGCATCGAAGGCCGCGACATGATCATCGGCGTCGACCGGCTCGATTATTCGAAGGGCATCATTGAGCGGCTGGAAGCGTTTGAACGCTTCATCACCGACAATCCAGCCTACCAGAACAAGGTGACCTTTCTGCAGGTCACGCCAAAATCGCGTTCGGAAGTTCCCGAATACGAGCAGATGCAGAAGATGGTCGCCGAACAGGCCGGCCGCGTCAACGGCGCCATCGGAACGGTCGACTGGGTGCCGATCCGCTATGTCAACCGATCGATCAGCCGCAACGTGCTCGCCGGCCTTTTCCGGCTGGCGACGATCGGGCTGGTCACGCCGTTGCGCGACGGCATGAACCTCGTCGCCAAGGAGTATGTCGCCGCCCAGGATCCGGATCGCCCGGGTGTCTTGGTGCTGTCACGCTTTGCCGGCGCCGCACGCGAGTTGAAGGGCGCGCTGCTGGTCAATCCCTACGATATCGAAGACACCGCCAATGCGATTGCGCGAGGGCTCGCCATGCCGCTTGAGGAGCGCCGCGACCGCTGGAGCATGATGATGGAGCATCTGCTTTCGCACGATGTATCGCTTTGGTGCGAAAATTTTTTGCGGGACCTCGTGACTGTTCCGAGCTCCGACTGGAGCGGGAGTAATCTCCTGATAGCCACTCACACTAACCCTCATATGCGCTTTAGCTCCGGAGACGAGGAATCCGGTTGTAATTCAAGCTTAAGATGAAGATTCGTCCTGAGATTTTGGATCGGCTGCCTGAAGTGAGCGCGCGGTTTCCGGCTGGTTTTGGCTTGGAGGCAACGGCGCGGTTGGGCGGCGTCTTCACCCGTGTGCGGGAAATTAAGAACGCAGAGACGCTGTTGCAATTGGCGCCTGCCTATGGCGTCTTCGGCGTGTCGCTGCTCGAGCGGCTGTGCAACGCCGCCCCTTGGCTCGGCGACATCGTGACCGCATTGATTGCCAACAGGCCGAGGTTCCGGCGGGACAGTGGCTCGGGATATCGCTTGCGGGCGCTCGACGGGACGGCGATGAAAGCGGCCGGATAGGGAAATCATGCACAGCATCCGCCCAACGGAAGGGGGCCTAGAGTCTGTCAGCGCTAATCGGAATCGTGCGGAGATTCCCTTGCCTTTGATTTTGTGATTCAAGGTCATTGCTGGTGTGGAGGCCGGCAATGATGGTGCGACCTCTTTCTCTGGATTTGCGAACG
>NZ_LOKU01000070.1:0-10074 GCF_002211295.1 Rhizobium sp. N122
GACATGATCTCTATGCGAGCCATGAAACCTCTTCGTTCTGGTATTAATGTCAGCACTAATGCTGGTTCTAATGCCAGAACATCGCCTGATTTGGCCGATCAGCAAAAACAGCTCACCGTACGCTCACCTAAAGCCAATACGAGATGGATCAGCGTCCGTCAGCAGGTTTAGCTTCGCACCCTAAGGCGCGTCGGACAGGAATCATTGGCTTTTGGCGCTTTAGGTTAGGTGGAACGCGCTTGAAAGAGGCACTCGTTTCAAAACATCAATCGTACCTTTTTAACGGGAGCGATGAAGCAGTTTACGCGACGACGGGGCTGCCTTGTGATCAATCGGTCGTTCAAGCCCTGAATCTGTTAACGACCTACCCAAGGCGTATAGAGCTTGACAAAAAGGCGCTCGACGCCGTCGCGACACTGTCCCGCGCTAATATCTGCCTACCCCCGCGCTTCTTCCACGGCGGCGACAAAGGCAGCAACATGCTCGTCGTGAGGGCTTTGATCGAAAAACGACAGCTGGGACGCTCCCTACAAAAAGACCTTCTAGACCTGGGAGCGTTTGAGTTTCTCGACCGATTATCAAAAGAAGCTAGAGAGAACGTGCAACGCAATCTTGACCGTTTGCTTGGCGTATTTTCGTGCAGTGTGGGTGGAGGCGTCGCAGCATCAAAAATTCCCATAGAAATAATTCACAGCGTCTTTGACTGGTACCGCACGACGGACGGTCTACGATTTCGGACCGATGTTTGGGCTGGTGGTCATACCGGGTTACAGTCGTTGCGAGAGGTGGGGCATGCTCTCAATAAGCTTTACAACGACGGTAACCTGGGGTTCAAACTTCGAAACCATAAATCTTCGATTGGGTCATCGCGAACCCGGATCGCGGTCCTTGCCCATCCGAAGGGCGCGGAACAGGAGCTTATGCAGCTCTTCGAACGGTACATGAATGAACAGAGCGTGAGGGCGTCATCCAACAGTCAGATGGTCCTTGACGTCTTAAGTTGGCTCGCGGTGGACGCGCCCGGCAGAGGCTTGCTTGATTTATGTTCGAACGGCGTCAGCAAAAGGAGCTTTCCTCAATTCCTCAGGGATCGTATCGGGCACGTCTCACATCACGTAATAACGCAAGTCTCCCTAGCCATCAATTTTTGCCAGTTTGTTGAAACCGAGCTGAAAGCTCAGCATCCGTCGCATGCGATCACACGGCTCATCCCGGCATCCGCGTTGTCATGGGCGAAGGGCCAAGTGAGCAAAAACAAAGCCAGGCTCTACGAAACTGCATCGCGGCCGCTGCCCGACCATTTGTTCGATCTAGCAAAAAGAATATTGGAAGAAGACAATGGTTGGGCGGAGCAAAGCGGTTTATTTGACGTTCTAGCTGAACGCGACGGGAGGTGGCAGAAGCTCTATTGCCCGGTTCTGCCCACCCTCCTTTACATGATGTTCTCGCTTCCCCTTCGTGCTTCAGGCGTAAAACGCTTGGACAGTGGCGAAGGAGACCTAACTAAGTATAATGCCGAAACTAGGGATTGGGAGAATAATCTCGATCCGAATGTGGGGTATTGGAGCCGGAAAGAAGGACGGACCGCAGACCCGCGTGGATACGCATATCAATTCAAAGGAAGCGATATTGTCGGATTCAAAATTAATACGAATAAGTCCGGGCAGCCTTACGCAATCCCTCACCAAATAGACAAATTGCATCTTCGTCTATACAGGTTGCGAAACTGGCAGATGACTTTTAATCCAGTAAGCGAGCCAGTTTCTCCGGAACTTTATCTCGATGGTAATCATGGATTCTCAAAGGCGAGTGTTGATTTATTGCCATTGGTTTTTCTCCTGTTTCGGCTGCCCCGGTCGGGTCGAAGCTCTCGGCATAACAAACCTCCCTCGCACACTCAGATCGTACAAGCATGGACCCGCTTGCTGCAGGAAGTGGAACGTCGCTGGAACCTCGACAATCCTGACAGCATCATTTCCATTGTCGAACCTGCAAAAAACGGCCAACTGGCCTCTCGATACAATCTGCATGGTCTGCGAGCGTATGGCATTGGGCGTTTCTACGAAGACGGCGTTCCCATCGAAATGATTAGTAAGATCGTCGCTGGCCACTCCAGCGTCGTGATGACTCTTTACTATATCCTCTTTTCGCCAGCAAAAATTCACTCTTCACTTCAGATCGCCGCGAGCGAGGGTTCGAAGAAGCAATCAAAATTCATACGAGACTTCAAAGTTTCTTCGTTTGATTCCGCTCGGCGGCGATCCGCCGCATTGGGCTCGGAAGCAATCTCAAACGCTGTGAACGCTTTCGACAAGATACCATTCTGCAATGTCGGAATAGGCTTCTGTCCCTTTGGTGGTGGGCGATGCCATGATGGCGGACCACTGAAGGTCATCAAAAGGAAGCTGGGAGTAGCACGAAACGAGCACGATCATGTGGAAGGAGGAAAGCGCAACTGCATTATGTGCAGGCACTTCATATCCGGGCCGCCGTGGCTCGACCCTCTGTTGGCTTTTGGCACCAGCTTACAAGAAAAGCGCGGCCATATAGATGGGCAAGTCGAAGCGTTGATAGATATGTCTGACGAGCTATCGCGCCAGAAGGCGCAGGGCCTGATCGATCAAATCCTTTTTGTGGAGAAGAGCAGCGAACTGAGTATCAAGCAAAAGAACCTTTTGGACGAACGACGCATGACGGAGCGTGCGCTTTTCAACGTGTGTAGGATAGTCGACGCTTGCGTCCAAATAGAGAAGTTGGAAGGAGCCGACGAAAACAGATTAGGCGGGGGCCTGTCGCTTGTTGTATCTGATCAGGCGTCCGTCTTTGAGTTTGTGGGAGTGAGCGAGTTCGAGCAATCAGAGTATTTGACGGCCTCTAGTCGGATTTATCCACTCTTGGGGAATGATAGGGTGGAAGCTAAGCGGGATCGGGCCTTGGACTTGATCGCCCACAACGCGGGATTTGTTCCGCCCTCGCTAGTTGCGACCCTGGATGACAAACAACGCCGATACTTCAAAGATCAGTTTTCACAGTTGCTTTTCAAACATCTTGATCGACCGTCAATCGATGCAGTCTCAACGGGAAAACTTCGCCTCCAAGATGTCGGTGCAGATGAGGTCGTACGAGAACTTTTCGGGGCAACCTTAGGTGATTCATTCACACCCGCTCTTCTCGCCGCAGATACTAACCTGAGAGCCCTCGCATAATGTCCCGGATAAAAGCTATCATCAGAGCTGCGGAGATTGAGACCGAAGATTTCATCGCCGCCATCCCTGCTAAAAACAGAATCAATCAAGCAAACAACAAGGCAATAGCTAACGTTTGTAAGATGATGTTGCTCCGCAAGAAACCGATTTATCCAAGTGCTGAATCCGTGGCAGAAGAAGGACGCGTGCAATTTCCCAAGTTTCCAGACAAACAGTCGCTCTATAACCGGTATAGCAAAATGCTTGGAATCTGGCGTCGTGCGTTCGAAGGTATGGTCGATATACGCGCCGACCCAGCCGGAACGTCAATCGAAGATTTTGAGCGATTGGACCTCACCGGATTGGACGCTGGGACGCGTGCGAGCATCCAGGAGATGAAGTCTTTGATCCAAAGACTCTTCAACCTAAACAAAAATCTGAAGGAACTGATTGGCAATTCAGTTTCCCTGCAACCGCACAATGACATCGCAGTTCCCGAACTGGTTGAGATGTTAGGTCGATGGCTGTCATTTGTGCGATCCAGTCGCTTCCTGTTGGACGATATCGGATTGCGGGTGTCCCGCGACACCATTGCACGGACCACCATCATGGACCGGCACACGTTTGACCGCATAGAAAGGTTTGTACTTTCTGGAGGGCGCGAATTGGGAGACGGCACTCTTGATATGTAGAAATGGTGTCCACGAGAGGATTCGAACCTCCGACCCCAGGATTCATACCACTTCGGCTTTAGCCGCCGCCCAAGGGCGTTCGTGGTCTGGACTGTCCCTTCACCATGGGTCCGAAGACCTTTAGGTGCTGCCCATCCAGTCTCTACACCTTCACCAGATTTCTCTGGAGCTTGGCTCGGGATTGGCATGCTGAGAGATCAGCGAAGCGTTCCCCGACTTTGAGCAGATCGATTGCGGCGTTTCCAGCTGCAACCCCCAATTGAATTTCAGGAATCCTGTGCTCTATCCTGCTGAGCTACGTGGACACTGAATTTGCTTTTAGACGACCGGAAAAAAAGCGCAAGCCCACTTATAACTAATAGAGGGATATAGCTCACCTCGGATATCAAGAATGATATCAAGCTGGCTTGCTAGCATGCTTGATTGAATGAATGCATGAAATCTTGATCGAGCGCACGCAATCATGCTACTCACTTGCCAAATTGGAGAAAATTGACATGCCGGTGATTTGTGCGGCCAATCCCAAAGGTGGCGCGGGGAAGAGCACAACCCTGCTGGCGGTAGCTTCTTGCCTGTCGCAACAGGGTGCATCTGTAGTTATAATCGATGCTGACCCAAACCGGCCCATTACGGACTGGCGATCTGGCAGTAGTGCTCTCCCGATCAAGGTTCGAAGCGACGCAACGGAAGCAAACATCCGTGACCTGATTAACGAGACAGCTGCGCAAGCCCAGTTCGTGTTCATTGACCTTGAGGGCACGGCCAGCCGCCTTACCAGTAGAACGATTATCCGCAGTGACTTGACCTTAATACCGCTGGCTGGAAGCGCACTCGACGCTCAGCAAGCGGCCCGAGCGGTCGGTCTGGTTCGCGAGAGCGAAGCGGATACGGGTCGCCCGATCAACTTTGCGTTGGCGTTCAACCGGACAAATCCGCCCCCATTCACCCGCAAGATTGAGCGAGAGATCGGCCAGCAAATGCAAAGGAGCGATCTGCCGATATTACGAACGCATCTGCATCGGCGTGAGGCCTACAACGCGATGTTCATGGAGCGTCTCGCCCTCCATGAGCTGGACCCCAAGGCGGTCAACGGCGTACCTGCCGCAATTGAGAATGCAATGCATTTCACCGGGGAAATCTTAGAGGTCCTTCAGAAATTGACAGACGCGAGGGCGGCATGATGACCAGGGATTTAGGATTTGGGAATGAGCAGAAGCTCGACGTTTCAAAGTTCGCGCCACGCAAAGCCAAGGACAATTCTGAGGCAGATGCCACAAACTTGGGTGATGCAGCCGCCGAAAGAGCGGGGTTCACCAGTCGTGAGCCGGTTGAACGCGTGGCGCGTGTTCGGAAGCCGTCTCAGCCTTTTGATCAGGCGTTCGTACGAGCGCCTATCGAGGTAATCAACCGGTTCAAACGGTTCTGTAACGAAACCGGGATGTCGTATGGAGAGGCGCTCGACGAACTCATGCGACGTGCGAAAATATAGTCGTCTCGTGTAGGCGTTGAGTTATCTCGGCATCGCTGGAAGGAAACATGGCCAGGAGACAGGCGTCATCCCTCGGAGCCCGCCAGCCAAACTTCACTGATGGCCTTCTCGACAGCCTTTTTGATGGTGGTGCGATCCACTTCAGGAAACAGTGTCTCCGCAAGAGTCAATCGTTTGGCAGCACTGATTTTGGGCGCGACGAAGCGCGGATCAGCTATCAGCTTTTTGATGATCGGAGCGAGACGCTTTTTCTCGTCGGCTTCGCGTTGTTGGCGCTGGGCTTCTTGCTCCCGATCAAACGTGGCCCTTTCTTCATCGGCCCGGACATTTACAAGGACGTCGGCTTCTTCTTCGAAATCGTCGAACCAATCGGCCGTCTCGACAATTCCGTGCAAGACGCCATCGGCCATCAAGCCAAGGATTAGGCGCGATGATTGGCCATTGCGATTGGTCCATTTTGTTGAGAGTTTCTTGAGGCCAGCATCTAGCTCGTCCTCATCGAAATGGGAGGCGACCTCCCCAGTAGCATCGAAGGTGGTCACAACCATGTAGATCAGACGTGGCCGCAAATGCTTGATGAGAGCAGGGAATATGTCGCCATTGACCACGACCGCCGGGAGGTCCTCGCTTGCCAGAATGGATTCGAGGATCATCGCCCCGCATTCCTCTGCGGCGGCGCGAACGTCTTTCGCCATCAGGTCCAGATCGGTGCTATCGGTCATATTCGGTTCGCTCCGTAATTGCGGTCACATGCCGACCCAGGTCGGGCATAGTTCCGAACGATACCGCCGCTTGCAGGTTCGGACCTGACCATCACGGCCTTGAGATTGCGCACCAAAGTGCTGCAGGAGATGCGAATTTCAGAAAAGGCGACTTTTTTCCTTCAGCCGTTTTAGCAATGGCGGCGGCTTGAACCGAGTTATCTCGGTATAGTGATAGGGGGAGTTGGCAAACAGTTGGCTTTGTTCGCCGTAAAAAAGCCGTTCATATGGCTGGCCGCCATAGTCAAAGTGACAAAAAAGATGCGGCTTGTTGTAATACCTATCGCCGTAAGGATTGAAGGACTCAATTAATTCGTAGGGAATTTCCGCTAAGAGGATGACCTTTCGTGCATCTTCTGGATGGTGCGTCAGGTATTCGACCCATTCGCCATTTTCCTCCTGGCGGAGATGAGTCCATCGCAGCCCAAGAAGGACACCCCGGTTGTAGGTTCCCATCAGGCCTACCCTGAACCAAGCGGAGATGCCTCTACCTTTCTCGTCGGCGTTGGGATAGTGATCGAGACGTGCAACATCGTGAACAATCACGTCGGTGCGGTAGCTATCCTGTGCAGCTATCAGGAAGAAATCTTCGAAAACGGGACGCCACCTATCGCGCAGCGCAATCTTTGCTTCCGGGCTCAGTTTCCGCCGGTTTCCCCACCCAAGCGGGAAAGCCTCGAAGTTGGTCACCACGCCGACAGCACCGGCAATTAAACCGATAATCGGTTCGAAACCGGGATCGTGGTAGGTCCAAAGCCCGAAGCCGACAAGGGCGGCCCAGGAACCGACGTGGACAACGGAATTTCTAAAAAGCGACATCCTAGTCACCTTATGCTCGATGCTTAAAACCGGATGTCTGCGCCCCTCGTGCGTCGTAGGGTCTAACTTCTGTAAACGAGGCCTGCGGCTTTGGCCTATAGAGCATCAGCATTATCCACCCCAAGAATATACGGTTTTAGTCCCGCCTCCCGAGCCGTGAGACATCTCCCAAGCGGTCACCTTTGGTGATGTTCTGAACGCGTCAGCTCTTCAGCAACGATTTCAAGTTCTCCGTGATCACCCTGTTTGTCTGGACAACGCTTTTCCCCCAGATGGCAGCCAGGCCTTCAGTCGCAGAATTCACATCGGCAGGTGAATAGGTTCCTCCCGGCTTTGAGGTGAAGGGTGCGTCGGTTTCGGTGAGTACCCTTTCCATCGGCATCTGGGATATCAGTTCTCGTCCCTTGGCAGATTTGACCATGGGGGCTCCGACCGAAAACCAGCATCCCATCTCAATTGCTCTTTGAAGCTGCGACGGAGTGCCGGAAAACCAATGAAGAACAGCAAAGCCAAAATCCGGATGGCGCTCCAATGCGTCCAAAACCTTGGTGGCGGCGTTGCGGCTGTGTATTGATAGGATACGGCCACCTACCATGGAACAGGTCGACAAGATATGATCGAAGACCACTTTTTGGTCCTCAAAATGAGCAGTGTAGTCGCGGCTTCCGTCCAGACCGACCTCTCCGACGTAGCGCGTTTCCGATATCAATCGGTCGAACAGGGGCAGCTCGGATTTCCGCTCATGTGCGATTTCCGGATGGAGACCGAGAGCTGTCTTGATCCTTTTGCAACCCGAAGCCAGTTTAGCGGTTTTGATGAAAGCCTTGGGAGTGGTCGTTACAGAGAGGACGTAAAGGTCTGCCTCTCTGGCGGCTGCTACAGCCCTGACAGGATCGGGAAAGAGATCGAGGTGGCAATGGAAGTCGATCAACTCATGATGCTTTCGGACCGCAGATACTTCGCGACCTCGTACAGCCCGTGCTCATGTACGTCAAACCAGCCTTGCCGCTCCTGCATATTCAAAGGAAGAGGGCCGCTCGACAACGCTCGTTTGCGCAGCGTTGCTTTCGCCGTTGTCTGAGCGGCTGCCACCATCGACATGACGTCGTCCTTCAAGTGGACATTGTCGTCGTTGATTGCATCCTGAAGAGTGCGGCCATATTGCGTCGCATCATCTATCCCTGCAGCAAAGAATGCCGACCGCCGGATGATACAGGGAACGCAGTGGCCGCACTGAATACCTTTCCGTTTCCACTTGCCGCAAGACACCGTCCGCATTGAATTAGCCGTTTCCGAGCTATCCGGCTTGAACTCCCTTAGCATTTGTCCCTTTGTCTTGTGCCTGTACGGATTATCGATCTTTGCCTGAATTCCGACAGCCGTCAAAATCGTTTGCAGTTCGGAGAGGAAATGGGGATGGGTCGTTCGCGTGCTCAACGAGCCGATCCGTCGCGGCGTCAGCGGCGCGTTGAGGGCGATAAAGCCGTTCTCCGGAACGTAGAGTGGCACCGGTCCAGAATTTGGTCTCAGTTGGGCGACGGCGTCTGCTGCGATGGCCGCGTAGGCAAGGAAGTTCAAGCTCCTAGTTCGCATTGTGGTATCATGGCCACTAAACTGTCTCATAGGACTTGCATTCGCGATAAAACGCTCGGCCCGGCCACGAAGAGATGGAAACAATCTGTTCTGGTATTGACGGTCGCCTGTATACGCGTGGCTGACAAGGACGGGCACCTTCTTGTCGCGTAGCAGGTTGTTCACTCCGATCCAGCTATCGAGGCCGCCGGAAAAAAGGCTGACGCAGTCGACACCGCCTAGATTTGCGGCGCGTCTCTTTCTGGTTTGCATCGTTGGCGGCTTGCCACGACCGCCAGCTTTAAAAGTCAAAGTCCAGGTGTCGCCGCTCAGGAAAGCCAGCACTTTCTCAAGGCGCTCCCGAACCGGTTCCCATGTCTGTGGGCTCACCAACGGCACGTCTAGCTCGAATGTCCGAGCCCAACCGTTTTCGCCGCTGACATGACGTGGTGAAAAAGAATCCGCAGCCGTTACAGCAAGAGCGATGGAGAGAAAGTCAAAAGCCGCCGTCGAGGTGGGGGCGCTCAGGCGCTCAACTTGCTCTGGAACCCTGTTACCGATATGAGCGGCATCCGCCAGGTTCGTGACCCCGTACAGCCTTATGTCGAGGATGCCCGGTCCACTACGCGATGCTGCATCAAAATCGCTTGTGTGGAATTTTAGGCGATTGACGGTCATTGATAGCTCTCCCAGTCGCTCCAGGCAGTCGTTGTCGCCTCTCGCATGAAGTCCTTTATCTCGGTTTGGGTGAAGCCCTTCGAGCCACCTTTCAACCGCTGCTGAAGGGACTTGTCGACGACCACCCGCACGAGATCGAGCAAAGCCTGCTCGCAATCGGCAGTCTTCTTCTCATCATCGGCGCGGTCCCACGCGCCGCCCGCTTCTTCGACAATGGCCTGGAAAACAGACTGCGACAGAAATTCGGAGAGTAGTTCGGAGATGACGTCATCGGTTAGTAGGGCCGGATCAAATGTCTCGTCCAGGTCTAAAACGGCAGCCACCGCTTCCTGGACAGCGGCGTTGATTCTATCTGCGTCGGCTGTGTCGCCCGCTAAAAGCTGACCAAGTGCTTGCGCGAAATAGTCGGTCGACCTACCGATGAATTCGCTTGGGTCTAGCCCTGGGACGGCATTGCCATCAGCAATGTCGCGCAGTGCCGAATAGAGCCCGCCGCCTGCCGTATAAACATTTCCAAAACGGCGAGGTCCGACGGCGCTTCCACCTGTCGCTGTTCGGGCGAAGTGGCCAAGCGCTTTTCTTAGATCGTCCTTGTCGCCACCACCGGCAACAGCTTTGCCGAAGGCGGTCCTGAATGAGCGGAACCTTTGTGCCTCAGGCTTCGGCAGTGGCTTGCCTGGCTCATCGTCCGCCCACGCAGGCACCAACGGCTGGCTACTGTTGGTGCCCCTTGATGATGCTGATGTCCCCATTGACCTGCCACCGAACTTTCATCCGGCAGCGATTAGAGCCCCGGCGGTTTTGAATACGCCAAGTGGCGCGGTGTGAGCAACCGGCGGAAACGCGAAGCTTTCATCTCGCGCAGCGTTGGAGCCGGT
>NZ_LOKU01000071.1:0-9313 GCF_002211295.1 Rhizobium sp. N122
ACGGCGAGGCCTCCCGACCTTCCAAGTCACGCGCCTCCATCACAAGATGATGGTTGATCCGGCCCCATAACCCTGTCGCTCGCCATTGTAGAAATAGGACTGCAGGCGGAACATCCCTGGGCATCATGGATCGCTAGACCTTGCCCATTCCTTTTCCCAAAGATCGAAGAGGCTGGCGACGATGGCCATAGACTTCTTCTGACGCAGCGTGGAGCGGCTGTCGGCATCCCGACCGCGGGCCTCATCCTCGATGCGCCACAACTCGGTCATCGCGATGATCGTGTCCGTTGCTGCCTTCGAGACACCGCTGATGTGAAGGTCGTAAAACTTGCGGCATAGGTGCGCCCAGCACCCTGCGAGCTGGATCGTTTCATTGCTGCCGGCTTTGGTACGGGTCTTGGCGAGACTGGTATAGGCCGAGTAACCGTCCACCTGCAGGATGCCGCTGAACCCGGCGAGATGCCGCGCCACGCAATCAGCGCCCCTACTGTCCTACTCGCGTTTCTTGCCATTTTGCTGCTCACGTGCTGCGGAGGAGCTCCAAAATCAGGTCGGCATCGTCTCAGAGCGGGAAAAACTTTGGCCTCTGACATGTTGGCAGCTTTCGCATGGCAGCCGCCGACAATCGATTATTCAACAGCCCCCGGATTCATTTCATGAGGAACGTGCTCGCGCATGCTGGAAAGAGCGGTAGGCGGGTGGTCTCCGCTTTCATTGCAACGGCCTTTGCCCAGGAGACGCCGGAGGCAGCAAGCGCTCAATGGCGCAGCGTCGCCGATCAGATCAGACCAAAAGTGCCGGAGCTCGCCACCATCATGGACGATGCGGAAGAGGACGTGCTTGCCTACATGACTTTTCCGAAAGAGCATCGGGCAAAGTTGCATTCGACGAATCCAATCGAGCGTCTCAACGGCGAAATCAAGCGACGTACCGAGGTCGTCGGTATCTTTCCGAACGATGATGCTATCGTCCGTCTCGTCGGCGCATTGCTGCTCGAACAGAATGATGAATGGGCCGTCCAACGCGCCAGATACATGACCCTTGAGACCATGGCGCAAATGAGCGATGATCCGCAAATCAGTCTGCCCGCTGTGGCTCGCTGATATCCCTCCGACCCAATGTCGGAAAGCACGGCCATCAGCCGCGACCTACACCACTTCCATGGACACGATCCCACGGCGTTTTAGACTGGATCGAGCTGGGAGGTTTGCTATTAGAAGATATGAAAAGTCGTCATCAAACCGCCCGAGCTTGGGTTCGGCGCGGTTTTTGCCTTTTCTGGTCCTTGAAGTTCTCCATCGCAAATGCTGGAACTGTTGCACGGATTCGAATTGCCCCGGCTTAGTTTGCTCAACGATAACCAAATGAGCGTTTTAGCGCAACGATGTGCTGGGTGACTGCGAAGTAGTTTGCACATTTCTGCATTTGAAGATCGTGACGACTTTTGCGGACGGTATCCCCACAAGTCGCCAATGAAGCGGTCCGCTCTTGAGCGTATAACAAAACCTGCTTCACGTAAGGTCGGTGAAGGCCGCAGGTTAGGCTGCTTTAATCAATCCGTGCGACAGCCACTCCGCGGGCGCGGCTTGCCGACCTTCTCAACCGCATCGCCGCGCGTCATCTTCGCAAGAAGGATTGGCTTGCATAGCTAACGAGCGACAAATGCAACACGATTTTGGTTCAGCTAGTCGGTTCTGGGTGTTAGACGTACGACTTGGAAACACCGGAGTTACACGACGATGGATTGCGAGACCCAAGCGTCCTCTAGCACAGAGCGCGCGCGGCCGACCGAGATTGCGAAACGCTTGAAAGCGAAAACTCCGGTCGAAAACGCAAACCCACACGGTCTTTCCAACTCACCGCCAAACATGAGGTTTGGCCGAAGACGCTTCCTTCAAACATTTTAGGGGCGGCTCAAACGGGGGCCGATTCAACCAGCGCTTTGCGTAGCATAGCAGCAGACCGCGACGCCTTTAAGATTGTAGGCCGTTTAACACTACTCCCCGTCGACTCAGCAAACAAAGAGACGAGTTGAAAATGAACAACGAGTTTTCCATGAAAGACAGCTTGGATACCTTCGTTGCACTGGCGAACCTATCAAGGTTAAAGAAACGCTGGGCCAACCGCACTAATGAGTTGTGGGATATGGCTGAAGCTACAATAGCACGCGAACGGGCGGTAGGCTATATCGGGCAGTGCATCGCTGAAGGAATCCATAGGCGTGAGCCGGCGGTCTTTTGTCCGGAGATTCAGACTCGCTTCCACGCTGTGGGCCTTATGATTGATGAGCATATTGACCCAGGCCGCCCAACACTCAATCGGCGGCGCTTGCTGATTGAACGAGTTGGGAAGTTTACCGACTTCGCTCCCTACCAGCAAGGGCTCGGCTGGACTGCTACCGGTGAAACAATCGCTGAGAGCTTAAATGCTATTGACAAATCCGAGGAGCTTTTTCGGTTCCTTGGAGCGCGGGAAAGGGGCCTGCCCAGACAGGTGCGACCCACCATCCCGTTCACGTCTGAGCAGGCAATAGAGCTGGTTGATGAGGTGAGCCATTTGTATGAGGATATTAGAGACCGCCTGTACACGATAGACCATTTATTCCAAGATCGGTCGAGGGACGACGTCGCGTTGATCCATGATATCGAGCCCAGTATCGGCTTGCTTTCCCATCAGTTGGAAAGGGAAAAGCGAGATCCAACGCTGGTACGCCTTGATGGTGAGGCCGAGGCGAGGCGAGCGGATGTCGATCATGACCCGTTCTTCGAGGCGCAATCTGCACCCTCGCCCGCATCAGGGACAGAGGGCTTAAGCAGCCGAACGGCCTCGCCTGGTAGCAACGAATTGTTTCGGGACGAAAATGTCTCTCCTGAAAGGTCACAGCGATCGAACGAGGACAGCCACTCTTCGGGGACGTTCGATGACGACCGGTCGGCGTGGAGAGCGTATGTGACTGGAGAAGGCAGCCATACCAAAGCTGCAACTGGTCGTATGGAAGATGGTGTAGATGACGCGGAGAGGCTAGCTTTTGACCCCGCTACCATTAGCTTTCGCAAGTCAAAAGGCACTTCGTTGCAAGAACCGGCCGCCGCGCTGGGATCGAAGGCGGCGCATGATGAGATCAATGGATCGGAAGGCAATCGACGCGAATTAAACGAGCGTAAGCGGACTCGCAGCCCCGGGTTAGATTATTAAACTCACGATTCGCGCGTTCGAGCGGCCGTTTGTTGCAAGAGAGAAAATCTCTGATGCCGCTCTCGTGCGTGCAAGCCATGCGCCCGCCTTCGCGCAGCGGCGCATAAGGCCGCGGCCCGTGATGAAGTCCCCGGATCCCCGGATCGGGTTTCAATCAAATTAACGCGCTCGGAGCGTCTTGAGAATCTCGGATTAATCCAATCCCCGGTTCGTCCGGTTCCCATCATCTCATCACCCTCACTACCTGCCGTCCAGCTTGCTACTCCGTGTTGCCGAACGGCAGATCCTGTTATGCCGCGCAAGCACTAAGCGGCAAGCAGACCCCATCTGGCGTCGACACCCTTGGTCCCGGTAATGCAGGTAGACGAATTCACGAACTCTGAGCTTCTATGTCTGCGGCTAGCTCTGGAACTAGAAACTTCCATAGGAGGGACGGCTTGAGGGTGCTGGGCGACAATTTCGGCGGCGCTGTCCGATGATTTTAAAGCGCGGGCAGTGGCCGAGGAAATGGAGACTGGCGCGAGCGTGTCAGCAATTGAGCATCGCATCGGCATACATACCTCACAACTATTTTGCTGGCGCCGTGATGTGGCTTTGAACAGCCCAATCTCGTGAGACCGATCGCCGTCCGTCTCGCCGTCTGCTAAAATCGCGCGCGATCGAAAGCCTTCAGGATCGGCGTCCGCGTTGCGGGCCTCTACTAGTCACCTGGAACCAAAGTAAGCCTCATTTTGTTTAGCTTCTGTCACCAGAGCAGGAGTTTGATTGATGGCTGGCAGGCAGGCGGACCTCGTCGTTCTGAGCGACGAGGATCGTAATTTTCTTGAATCTCAGGTGCGCCGTCATAAAGCGCCGCGTTCGTTATCAGATCGATGCCGGATGGTTTTGCTGTGCGCACAGGGCCTGCAGAGCAAGGACGTTGCCGAACGCCTCGGCGTCCACGAGCATACGGTTGGCAAATGGCGCCGCCGGTTCGTGCAAGATGGCATTGACGGACTGACGGACGAATATCGCGCCGGTCGGCCACGAACCGTCTCTGACCCGCAGGTCGTTGAGGTCATCGAACGGACGTTGAACACCACTCCCAAGGATGCCACACACTGGTCTATTCGTTCGATGGCAGCTGACAGCGGGCTGTCGCACACCACCATCCGTCGGATATGGACCGCTTTTGGTCTGCAGCCCCATCGCGCCGAGACATTCAAGCTGTCTACCGATCCGCTGTTCGTCGACAAGGTGCAGGATATAGTCGGCCTTTACATGTCGCCACCAGACCGGGCAGTCGTGTTATGCGTGGATGAGAAATCGCAAATCCAGGCACTGGATCGCGAGCAGCCGGTTCTGCCCATGGCGCCGGGTATCGCCGAACGACGCACCCATACCTACGTCCGAAACGGGACGACATCCCTGTTTGCCGCGCTCGATGTTGCGACTGGCGCTGTCATCGGCCATTGCTACAAACGTCACCGGGCTACCGAATTCCTCGATTTCTTGAAGCGGATCGACGCCGGGATGCCCAAGGGGCCGGACGTGCATCTGGTGATGGACAACCATGCGACCCACAAAACGCCGAGGATCAAGGCTTGGCTCGCCCGCCGCCCGCACTGGCATGTTCACTTCACACCAACATCAGCATCCTGGATCAATCAGGTTGAGCGGTGGTTTGCAGAGCTGACGCGAAAGCAGTTGCAGCGCGGCGTCCATCGTTCCACCGCCGAACTGGAAGCCGACAGAAACCCACAACGAGAACCCCACCCCATACAAGTGGGTCAAATCCGTCGACCAAATCCTCGCGTCGGTCAAGCGCTTCTGCCACAAGACAATGAGCCGAACTTCAGATTCAGGTGACTAGGGCGTGGACCCAAAACGATCTAATCCAGATGCGTGTTGCAGCCAGCTTGATAGCGGCGAGAAAGTTGCGCGGGTCTTTGTCGTATCTGGTTGCGATGCCGCGGAACTGTTTGAGTTTGTTGAAGAAGCGTTCGATCAGATTGCGTTGGCGATAAACCCATGCACTGAAGGGGAAGCTGGCCTTGCGATTACGTTTTGCCGGAATGTTGGCCCAGGCCCGTTTTTCCTTGGCCAAGTCTCGCAAGGCGTTGGTGTCGTAGGCGCGGTCAGCAAGGAGGATCGCGCCTTCTCGCATGTCCTGCAGCATCGGCTCTGCCATCCGGTTGTCGTGGGCTTGCCCCGCTGTCAGATCAAGGCTGATCGGCCTGCCGTCTGCATCGACGACCGCGTGGATTTTCGTCGTTAGGCCGCCGCGGGAACGTCCCATGCAGCCATCGTCTCGATCCCCCTTTTTCCCGTGGCCGCATGCTGATGAACGCGGACACAGGAACTATCGATCATAACGATGTCGCCGTCGAAGGCCTTTGCGATCTCGCGCAAGACATGACCCAAACACCCGCTTTTCTCCATCGAACAAAACGGTTGTAGCAGGTGGTGTAAGGCCCATATCGTTCCGGCACGTCTGCCCAAGGCGAGCCTGTGCGGAACCGCCACAAAATGCCGTTGATCACTCGCCGGTCATCGACCCGCGGCACGCCGCGAACTTTGTTGGGCAACAAGGGCTGAATAATCGCCCACTCGAAATCAGTCAGGTCGAAACGACGGCGGGTCACGCAAGGCCTCCAAATCAAGGCCTCATTGAATCATCCCCTGTCCGGTTAGAAAACCCCGTTTATGAGTTTGCGGCCTAGCTTATGTCGAGCAGCTGTTGCTACCGACCCTTAAGCCCGGGGATATTGTCGTCATGGACAATCTGTCCGCACACAAAACAGCCGGTGCGCGCGATGCCATCGAACGCCGGGGCGCTCGGCTCATATTCCTGCCGCCCTAGATGTGGAGCCTCAACAGGTTGTCCTTTATCAGGCCGAGTCTATTGACGGGCGGTTTGGATTGTAGGCTGCCGTGCGGGCGATGCCAATTATAACGGTGGAGCCAGAGCGGCAGGTCGGCGGCGCGCTGCTGCGAGGTTTCGTAGGCCTTGGCATATGCCCATTCGCGCAGTGCGGTCCGGACGAGGCGTTCGGCCTTCCCATTTGTCTTCGGCGTATAGGGTTTGGTGCGGGTGTGTTTGATGCTGAGCCGCCGCAGCGCCTTTCGGCGTCTGCGTGAAGACTGTCTATAAGTGGGTAAGGCGCTATCGACGGGAGGGCGAGGCCGGTCTCAATGATCGCAGTTCCCGACCGCACCGCCTGTATCATCCGACCTCGCAGGCCACCGCCGCCCGGATCGAGACGTTACGCCGCCTGCGCATGACCGGCCAACACATCGCCAAGGAGACGGGTGTCTCGCCAGCCACAGTCAGCCGCATCCTCAAGCGCCTTGGCCTGAACAAGCTCAAGGCCTTGGCCCCGGCTGAGCCAGTGCGGCGCTACGAACGCGACAAGCCCGGCGAGCTCATCCATATCGACATCAAGAAACTCGGCAAATTCAACCGAACCGGCCACCGCATCACCGGCGATCGCACGGGGCAGAGCAACAGCCGTGGCATCGGTTGGGAATACGTCCATCTGGCCATCGACGACCACTCACGCCTGGCCTATTCGGAAATATTACCCGATGAGACAAGACGCTCCTGTCTGCGCTTTCTCTTCAATGCTTTGCGCTTCTTCAAGGCCCATGGCGTCAAGGTCCAGCGCGTCATGACCGACAACGGCACAAGCTTCCGTTCCCATCGATACGCCAAGGCGCTGCGGCGGCTGAGCATCAAGCACATCCGCACCACGCCCTATACGCCGAAGACAAATGGTAAGGCCGAACGCCTCGTCCAGACCGCGCTGCGCGAATGGGCCTACGCCCAGGCCTACGAAACCTCGCAGCAGCGCGCCGCCGACCTGCCGGTCTGGCTCCACCGTTACAATTGGCATCGCCCGCACGGCAGCCTACAATCCAAACCACCTGTCAGTAGACTCGGTCTGACCGAGGACAACCTGTTGAGGCTCCACATCTAGTCATCCTCCAGGGGCATGCCGGAAGGGGATCGCGCCGCGATTACCTCTCCATGTATTGATCCGGTATCGACAATCAAAATTGTCCGCGAGCGCTCCCGCAACGAGCGAGAGGATCATTTAAAAAACAACGTGGTCGACCCTTGACAGGTGGCCAGTTGCCACGAAAAGTTACCTATCTCTCAGCGGCTGATCGAGTTGGCCCTCTCACGTTCCTCCAGTTCGCGTGGCCGCTTACTCCCATTAGGCGATTTGCCTATTTCAACATCTCCCTTGACGTTATGGCTGGACGAGCCGGAAATCTCTTGTAAGTGGGGCGGCGCTTTTATTTTTGTTGAGATGGATCGTGCCAGATTTCCAGCCGGCGCCACCTCCTCTGACTCATTGCGATGCGGCAGTTTTAGTTTCTGTTGACCAGGCATATTGGCTGCCTTGGCAAGTTCAAGCATGACTTGGGAATGTTCTAAATCGATTTTGGTCGACCGTACGGGTACTATTGGTCTTTTTGGATGATCATTCTCTGGCAGTTCGCGCAGACGACCTTGCCAGGCTTGGTGGTAACCCTCTATGGTTCGCACAAGCCTTTCCATCTCCAAGGTCCTTGATTTCAAGACGCGCGAATAGCTGCGGAGCAACGAGAAAAGAGTCGGGGAATCTGCTGCCGCACTGTTCGGCTCCAGCCAATATTCCCTGTGTTCCGACGCCGTTTTGAGGAACCACGCGCGGCTCGCGAAGTTTCCGCGACGAGGGCCAACGACCGCGTCCATGGCATCAAGAACACGCGTTGCCATTTCCTTGGCGACTCTGTTACGCACTCGTTGCGGAGTCGCTCGACGTATTGAGTCCCTAATCCCTTTTGGCAGTTGCTTGGGCAAGAAAAAACGATTACCACCACGCTGCCAGGTTAAGTCGCAATGCCGTTGTATCAGCCTTGCGATGTCTACAGCAGTTTCTGGAGCTAATCTTTGTTGCGGCAGTAGCTCTGCTCTCCAAGGAACGATTTTCTCTTCAATGGCTCTGATCACCCTCACTTTGCCATAGTGAAAGGAGTTCGGGATGAAGCCTATTTCGCCAGTGGTGGCCCTCGTTTCCGCAATTTCCGCCTCCCGCTTAGCCCAGCGTGACAAGATTTCGCCACCTTCCCAAACCTCATCTACTACCGCCTGGCGCAGACCATTGAAAAAAGCGCCGTCCGGCACGATCTCGTCCAACAGAGTATTGAGCTCCTTCAGAGTGGCCTTCACTAAAGCTGGATTTCGGGGCGTACCACTTGAAAAGTTTTCATCGAATTCATGAAGCTGCAGTTCATCTCGTCTGTGACCCAGAATCTCAGTGTGTGGGAATTCTCGCGGGTCGCCTTCTTTGGTTTTGGCGTATTGCTGCAGTTTCTCATAAAGTGCAGCAGCTACATTAGGAGAAAGAGCTATCGGGAACTGCGGGCGGCTTGCATAGATCTTATCAATGACCCGATGCAGTTCGTTAGCATCCGGGTTCGCGGTCATCTCACCAATATTAGCTCGATGTATTGCGCTCAATGCATAGAGCCGTTGTTTATTATATGCAGGCGTATCAGGAATAATTCGACTTAGAAGCCGGTCTATTCGAACTTCAAGGGCGTCCTTCAAGGAGCGGCCGGGGACGGGTCGCGGCCACTCTAATTCATTTCCAATGCTGCCGTCTGGAACATAGGCTGGAGTTCGGCTTCGCATGACATCCGTTAGATACTTGACCGCCATAATTTCTCTCGTGCGATTGGCCATAGTGCGTGGTCCTTCTCACTTTCCGAAGTGCAAGCTTCATCGCCAGCGTTTACATTAAATCGCTCTTTGATGACGCATTGTCGCTTTGAAGCGCAACTTGTTCTAATAAACAGCGATACTTTAACCCTGGGACGCTAGCAGCTTCTAGGCCTGCCTGAGCCGCGTCCGAGTGTGCTTTTGAATTCACCGATGCGTTCACTGTCCTAATAAGAACTATACCATGGGGGCGAGTTGCTAGGGTGTGATTGCGTTACATCTGAAGCTGAAGTTAACCGTAAGAGCCCGATTTAAAAGAAGTTGAGCGATAACAGGCAGTTGTGATTCCCTATTGGTGCTAAATCAAATGGGGTTTCGATGAGCTGGACTGCTATCGCTCGCCGTGAGCATAACCGAGACGTGCTT
>NZ_LOKU01000072.1:0-8473 GCF_002211295.1 Rhizobium sp. N122
CATTCGCCCCACCTCAAAAGCCGCGCGGGCGGCCGCCGAAAAATCCTCAATTCTCCCTGGCATCCACGTCGGCATAAGTGGGGAATTTTACTTCGGCACTTCTGGGGAAAATTACGCGGCATTGACACGTGTCCGAGATCGTCGCGAAACGCTCGAACATGAGTAGAATCAACACCGTGCACCATGTCCACTAAATTTAAACCGGACAGCAGTGGAACAGGAGAGACCATGACGAGAGACCGCGCCGGAACCATACCCGGCCTTCAAGGCAAAGGTGGCGCTTGCCGCCATCAGGGGCGAGCAGACGCTGGTGGAATTGTCCCAGCAGTTTGACGTGCACGCCAACCAGATCAAACAGTGGAAAGACCAGCTCCTTGAGGGGGCGACAGGCGTTTTCGGTGATGAAGCGAAGGCGGAACCGGCGGGTCCAACCGTGGATGTCAAAACACTGCACGCCAAGATCGGCGAGCTGACACTGGAGAACGATTTTTGTCCGGTGCGCTCGGCAAGGCGGGATTGCTGGGCGGAAAGAAATGATCGACCGCGCACACAAACTGTCGGTCGTGCGCCAGGCGAAGCTTCTCGGCTTCAGCCGTGGCAGCGTCTACTATTCTCCACGTCCAGTGTCGGGTGGCGATCTTGCTCTGATGCGCCGGATTGATGAACTGCATCTCGAATACCCGTTTGCGGGAAGTCGGATGTTGCAGGGGCTTTTGAGGGGAGAAGGGCTGGAAGCTGGGCGATTGCACATTGCCACGCTGATGAAGAAGATGGGCATTGAGGCTATCTACCGCCGCCCAAACACTTCGAAACCGGCTCCCGGTCACAAGATCTATCCTTATCTCCTGCGAAAACCTGGCGGTCATCGGCCCAACCAGGTATGGGCAATGGACCTGACTTACATCCCTATGGCACGGGGCTTCGTCTATCTCTGCGCCGTCGTCGACTGGTTCAGTCGTCGGGTTCTGTCGTGGCGGTTGTCGATCACGATGGAAGCGGACTTTTGCATCGAAGCGGTCGAGGAAGCGCTTGCTCGTTACGGCAGGCCGGAAATCTTCAATACGGATCAGGGATCGCAGTTCACCTCCATCGACTTCACGGCGGTGTTGAAGAAGGCCGAAAGCGCCATCTCGATGGACAGCAAAGGCGCATGGCGGGACAACGTCTTTGTCGAGCGGCTCTGGCGGTCGATCAAATACGAGGAGGTTTACCTCCACGCCTATAAAACCGTCTGAAGCTCGCGCTGGCATCGGCACCCGACGCCCACATTCATCCCTTGACCGGCAGACGCCGGATCAGGCTTACTTCAACGCGCTGGCACCGATGATTGTGGCAGCATAATCGAGGCGGAAATCCACTTAGAAAACGCCCGAAGCTGTTCAGACAAACCGAGCCAGCTCTAACAACATTCTCGAACGCGACATCAGGGTTTTCGGCGGACCTGAGTCATTGTGCACTCCCTCTTTAAGTATCTGTAAACATTGGAAGCGTCTCGGTGTCAGCAATGCGACACGGGCGGCCCTTTCGGGCTATCGCGGCTTGGACGGTCGCCGAAGTCAGGTCGCTGGCCCGGATTTGACACGGCGCGCCGGGAACCACCTGCTCGGCAGACAACACGTTCGTCTTGATCAGGTGGCGTATTCGGTGGTTGGTCACGCCCAAAACCGCCGCCGCCTCTGTCATGGTCAGCCATTCGCCCTCTTTATCGGCTGATTTGTACGCGTGAATGGCCCGGACCCGCCTTACGGAAGCGACCCGGTGTGCAGTCCAGGTTTTTCCTTGCCCCGTGGGCATTCCCATTCGATTGAGCGACGCGGCGATATGTTCATCGGACCAGCGTCCTGCCATGCTCCGCATCACTGCCAAAGCATCTTCCGTTGTGGCGCACCCGTGTTCACCCGTCTGGGGCTTGCGAACCTTGAGCTCCGAATGCTGACCGCCTTTCCAATGGATGGTCAGCACCACGTCGCGCACCTCATCACGACATCGACAACAATGTCGGCGATCAATGTACGTAGCAGTTGCTGGCGCACGCGCATGGTGACATCCGGCGACTCCCAGGCCGCCTGCAGATTGTCGGCGAGGTTTGCGAAAGTGCCTGGGTCAACTTCGATGGTTGAAGGACTTTCGGTAGGCCGCGCACTTCCAGATCACGGACGCGGCGTAGCGCCGTTTCCCAATTCTTCTCAAGCTGTGCAGCTATCAGGCGGTTGTCGGGATCGCATGCCGCATAGCGGCGCTCGGCGAGGCTAGCCTCGTAGCGGGCCTGTTGTAGCTCCAGATCGTGAATGTGGCGCTGGTCTTCCTGTCGCTCCCGGTGCATCCGCTCTGCTTCAAAAGTCGCCTCGATCGCTAATGGTTCTACCGCGCGCAACAACTCGCGCGCAACCGCCGCATCGACCTTCGAGCCGCCGAACGTCATGCAACGGGGCAAGCCCATCATCAGGTTCTGTTTATAGCAGCGATAGACAGGATTTTGTGGATTTCCCGTATAGGCAACACTCAGTCGCCGTCCACACCGTCCGCAGGTCAGGAGACCTGATAATAATGCTTTGCCGCCGCGGCCCGATTTAGTCCCACCCGAGCGGCCATAATTATTGAGGGCCAGTTGCTGTTGGTTACGCTCGTATTCGCCCCAACTAATGTAACCTTCGTGATGGTCCCGGATCATCACCTCCCAGCTACCGACGGGCTTGCCGTGCCCGTAACTGCGCCGAGCCCGTCCATCGACGATGGCAGTCCGCTTCTCGCTCTTCCCATAGACGTAAACGCCGGCGTAGAAGGGGTTTTTGAGGATGCCGATCACATTGCGATAACGTACTGGCATCCATACGAAGTTGGTCATGCGCCCTTCATCCGACGGCCGAGGGAAGTGAATCTGATCTTTCGTCATCGACAGCAGCACCTGACGCGCGCTTCCAAGGTCGTGGAAGCGGGCGAAGATGGATCGAATTACCTCTTGCAGACGCAGATCAGGATCGAGCCCAAGCCCGGCCTCCCGATGCCAAATGTAGCCGAACGGAACGGAAAGTCGCAGTTCGCCACGGCGCGCCTTCGACCTGGCGGCATCGAGCATCCGGGCTCTCAGCACGCCCAGTTCGAACTCGCTGATACTGCCCTTCATTCCCAGCAGCAGCCGATCGTTGGGTCGACATGGATTGTAGACGCCGTCATGGTCAATGACGCGGGCTTCGACCAGGCCGCACAGTTCGAGCAGGTGATGCCAGTCCCGACCGTTGCGCGCAAGCCGTGAAGCATCGAAGCAGAAAACGGCACCAACTTTGCCGGCGCACAGTAGGGCGACGAGACGATCGAAGCCCGGACGGGCGACGGTTCCGCTGGCAGAGCGCCCGAGGTCGTCGTCGATCACCTCGACGTCGCTGAAGCCGTGGTGTCGCGCAATGTCAACAAGATTATACTGCCGTCGCTGGCTTTCCAGATTGGTTATAACCTGCGACTGCGTGGATTGCCGCACATAAACGACGGCCTTGCGCGCGAGCAGCGCTGTCGGAATCAAATC
Organism: Rhizobium sp. N122; assembly: GCF_002211295.1. Classification (NCBI taxonomy): domain Bacteria; kingdom Pseudomonadati; phylum Pseudomonadota; class Alphaproteobacteria; order Hyphomicrobiales; family Rhizobiaceae; genus Rhizobium; species Rhizobium sp. N122. The sequence goes on from NZ_LOKU01000072.1 coordinate 3,521, forward strand.
AGTGCTGGTCATCGTTGACCTCCTCGACGACGAGGCCTGCGGCCTGCATCAGCAGGCAAGCCAGCGTTGAAATCGCCTTCTTGCGTTCCTTGTCGCTCAGTCCGTCGAGCATCCGAGTTTTGAATATCAGGTCGAGCTGCCGGCCCGACGCCGGCACCAGCGTATTGCGGGATCTCATCATGGTCCTCCTGAGTGATTCTACGTCCACTTCGGAAGGGTGCCGCTTTGCTGCCGCCAGAGACCAGCCTGTTCAATTCGATTAGCGTCGCAAGATCGACGCGTGGCGTTCCCATGGTCATGCCGCGGCAGACCACGGGATCGATCATCCACCCTGAGATCGCGATGACGACACCTGTCGGCCCCAGAACCTTCAAAAACCGGCCTGTCGCTCGTTCTTCGACGCGACGAATGGAAACCTTCTGGCCAAAATATGGATGCCAGCGATAGTGAACCTCGACTTCATCGCCGACATGGGCAGAATGAACGGGGCATTGCGACGGGAAGAAAATCGTGACTGTTCAGCGACACTGCTGACAGAGCCAAGGTCAGCGCAGTGATCTATAGTTTGATGCTGACCTGCCGCGCCTGTGGCGTCGACCCTCTGATCTGGCTGCGGCACGTGCTTATTGAGTTGCCGCAGCGAGACGACTACGCCGACATCGGCGACCTGCTACCGATCAACTTCTCGAAAACCTCCGCCGCCTAACGGAGCCGGATATCGCTACCGATGCGAGGCGGCTCCAGCGGTGCCGCAGCCGTCAATGCGCATCGAAAATCGCGCTTACCAATCTTCGGCAGGATATATCCTGATGTATATGCCGTGCGGCTGGTGGCAACGCTTTAGGGAGATCAATTTCTTAATGGTAAGTCACGGGGTGCATATCCAAGCCCTCTTGCCCTCGAAAAGCCAACAAATGTCACCGTCAAATGGCGTGGAATGACCTTTGATATCACTATCCGTCGCTGTCGAGCTGCAGATATGCTTAAGCAAAGGGCCACACAATTATTCGATAGCGTTTCGATCGTAAAAATGCCATTATTCGTTTCGAGTTCCTTGATTAGTTAAGCTATATATATCACCTCACCTTTTCTCATTGCTACAACGACGCATTCTTCATCATATAGAAAATTAAACAAATCTCTCCTATCTTGCAAGTATGGTATGGCTAACCTACAAATTGATGGATAATGAAGTTTATCACATGCGGAATGCCCTGTTCGACGCTACTAGGAGCTACGCAGTTCATAAGAGAGGGACGGTTAGAGTCAAATACCTTTATCTTGAGAGTGCGGATGCAGAACGCTCTGTGGACGCTGGACGGTTGGTCGGAACCGGAACATATGAAGTTCAGACCTACCCTCCGTATGCCGCTCCTGTTGAGGCAAAGCCCTGGTTCATCGTTGTTGACAGCAGCGCAAACCTGAATGGCGCGATTGATGTGATAGCATGGGGGAGAGCGATAAGGTCATGATCGAAATCCCCGCTCATTGACCTGGCGCTTATGGAGTGTTTTGCGGTTTGTTGCTTTTTGCATGTGTTTGTTTCCCTTCCTTGTATTTAACCGTCATATGCGGCGGGTAATAGATTAATATCAATAAGTCAGGTCAACAATATGCTTGTGTTGATTATTTCTATGCTTCCGATGCTTGGCGACCGCTGATCGAGCAGCCACGGACGGGCGCGTCACGCCACTATTATACTATATTTCTATTTATCACCTCTTTACGATTATTTGGCGTCGTAAGTTTGAGACGATGAGTATTTTCCTGTTGCCTCTCGTTATTCTAATCAATTAACTCCAAGTAAGTTCAAGGAAATACTATTCTGGTATTGAACGACCAGGCCTTCTATCGAACCCGTGGAGTGCGAGGCGGGGACCGTTACCCGACTTGGCCAATCAGCAAATCAAGGCAGTCGGTCGTCGCCGGAAACTCTTATGCCTTAAGACATAAATAATACAGATTATCCAAAAGATATATATAAAGAGTCACATTCATTAATTCGAATAAGAACATAATAAAATTAACGTGAAAGCAGGCGTCAGCATAACACAGTACCATCATAAAAAACAATTAAATAAAAGTGGCGGCGCAAAAACAAAGGCGCACACGCCGCCATACATCTTGAAGATAACAGAAATACAACACGCACTCAATTGAGCCAACGGTGCGGAACCTCGATTTGGCCGTAAAAAGAACAATCATCCTGCTAAGCTCCCTGAAAGACGGCCGGCCATGATTGCAGTTGGTAATAAGTTTTTCCACTTATGATCGCTAAAGAATGTCGGCGCCTCCCAACGAAGACGGCGCGATCGCTATAGTAACGTAACCAAGGGGAAAACTGGGTAAGGGCAGAATGCACGTTTTGACTCACACCAAAGGTTTACCGCATGACACTTGATGTCGTTTGCTAATTAGGTTTGCACTTATTTAATGGACATTGCGTTTGCCAGTTATCCGCGCTCTGCGTAGTTGCTTACGACAATAATGACGGATCAAAAATAGCCTCAAAATTAGCGGGCATTAAGAAAGTTGTAGTACTAAACAAGATTGAATTTTATTTCAACAATTGAAATATGATGCTCTGGCATCAACTTACAAGTACAAGAGCGATAAGAAACATAAGCGGGGATCCTAAACCCCTGACTGAAGAAAAACAAACTCGCCGGGCCCACATGGCAGCCTGCTTCGAGGCGCGTCTACTCATGCGAAAGCTCTGCCGAGGAAATAGCAAGAACGAAAGCGATGAAGGCCAGAGCACCGCCTATAACATAAAGGCCTTTGCACAGCGCCACGAGCGCGCCAACTGCAACCATCAGCGCAAACGTCATGCCGGGGTTTGGTGATTTTAGGTAAGATTATGGTTGAGGGGAGAGAACCAAATTCGTTCTTCGAAAACGTTCGACGCTTAGTAGGCAGGGTAAGGATGGAGATTGTCTTGGAATGCCAGAACCAATGAGGCTTATATAGGGGATTTCCGGGTGCGCGAGTGACTCCAGGCATTCTGGCTCTATGACCAAGGTTTGTCGCATGGCTGTTCGTGTCTGGAGAAGGGCGCCCTACCTCATTGAGCCGCATTTTTAAAATTTTCAATCGGCAGATATGCCGTTTCGGTGCAATGAGAAGGCATTTTGAATGCCTCTCGTACCTCGCGAAGAGCCGCAGCTTCTGTGCAGTCCTTGGATGACGCTGAAGGTAGAGATCGCAGCTTTAGGTTCTGCCATAGGGCTGCCCGAATAGAGGCAGACCCCTGACCCATCCCACCAGACTATCTTGACCCGGTCTCCACAGTGCGCTTCATAATGCATCCCTCCATCAAATTCCGGGCAACCGGACGACTTTGATAATCTTCATAAAATGTTTGGCAGGATATATAGACATGTCAATTTCAATGGTTCCTACATTTCTAGGTTACTGTGCATTGGAGCGTGTGTTTTGTAAGCCCCCCGGCCTGAGACGGTGAGCACATTGGTGCCCATGATCGTGTCGGAGGCCGCGCCGGCGGTCCAACCCGCCGTGACGGAAGCGCCGGCCCCGCCGCACCCCCGCCGGAAGCGCAGCGACGTCACGATCGAACTGGGTCGCGACCGACGCGTCCGCATGGACGCCGACATCGACACAGAAGCGCTTCATCTGCGATGATCCCCATTCCGAGCGGCGTGAAGGTCTGGCTGGCGACGGACCATACCGACATGCGCGCAGGCTTTCCCGGATTGTCGCTCTTTGGCCGTATGGGAGTTGCGCCGCGCCAAGCAGCTATTAGCGGGGCGGTAAATCTTCCAAGGCCACCTCCAACATTCAAGCTAACTTAGCCCGGCCGCGCCGCAGACACCTCCGCCGGCTGTCAGCCGTTTCGACGATGGTCTGGGAAGGGAGCCGTCGTCAAAATGCCCTGCTTCCCTCGTTTGCTCAGTAGCTTCACGCTGTGCTTTCGTCGTCAAAGCCGGAAGGAAAAAGCATGACTAAAGAACTGCATACGACATAAGAGAGATGCGACAGTCGCCGCCTCTTGGGATGCTGGCTAAACGTCAACGTTTTGAAGGAAGACTGGCGACGTGCACATTCGATGTCGCCCCCGGCACTGGGGATCGTCTCATCTGGGTTGGCGCGCTGCACGTGGCCGCGTAAAAAACGGATTCTCTCAACGGTTTGGTGCTTTTTCAAGAACGACTGGCATCTATTGCTCGATCCATCTCCACCCTATTGCAGAAAAAGGTAAATGTCGCTCTGCATGCCTGATGGCCCCAGAGTGGCCGTGTAGGGCACACCATGGATACTGAAGTTGGTCTGGGGGTTGTCCGCGCTCGGCAGCAAGTCATCCCAGTACATTGCAAGCCGAAGGTCCTTCGGTGCCGGTTGATTGCCGTGTTGTTGCCAGCTCGAGAGTCTCCGTTGCGGCATCGACGTCTTGCTGCCCCGACCCCCTCTCCGGCGCCAGCGACTGCGGCGTCACTCGCATCGAACCGCCCACGGAACTGCGACGCGGCACACGGTCGCCGGCGCTACTATCGTGCGAACCGCCGGTTCGAGAGCTGGGCGGCATTCGAAGCGCATCTGGACCGGTGGGTACGCGATGTTGCCGACCAGCGTGAACACGGCACGACTGGCATAGCGCCAGCGGAACGCTTTGCCGCGGAGGCTGGGGCGCTTCGCCCGCTGGCTGGCCGCGCGCCGTTCGGGCAGTTGCGGGATCTCATGCGCATGGTTCAGGCCGATTGCGCAATCGACCTCGACACGAACAGCTACTCCGTGCCTTGGCGTCTGATCGGCGAGAGCGTTCAGGTCGTGGTACTGGCAGGCCGTGTGATCATCCGTCATGCGGGCCATGTCAATGCCGCGTAATTTTCCCCAGAAGTGCCGAAGTAAAATTCCCCACTTATGCCGACGTGGATGCCAGGGAGAATTGAGGATTTTTCGGCGGCCGCCCGCGCGGCTTTTGAGGTGGGGCGAATG
>NZ_LOKU01000073.1:0-7996 GCF_002211295.1 Rhizobium sp. N122
CGTTCCAGCGCCCGCGCGCTGCCGACGCCGTCGCTGCTGGCATAGAGCCACAGCGCCAGCAAAAGCCGTGGCGAAATCGGTGGATGGCCTGGCCGGTGCTCACGCGCCTTGATCCGATCTTCGAGCGCGCTCAGATCCAGTCCCTCGACATAGCTCCAAATGACCCGCACCGCGTGATCCTGGCCGATCAAGCTGTCGATATCGACGGCACGCAACTCGATCTGATCGCGCACCGGCTCACGCATGCGCGCCGCCCCGCGCCCCACCTGAGCACTTCGCCGCGCTCCATGCACCGGCAGTCCTTCGAACAGGTCGTCGCCCACCATCATCCTCCAAGCAAATCAACGACCCAACAGAATCACAATCCAATCGCCTCCGCTACCAAACATTCACAGGCTCTCAGGGTGAGATATTCGTCACCGCGCCTGCCGTCCCGCCCCGGGACGCCCTTGCCTTTCAGCCGAAGTGTCCTGCCGGTATTCGATCCCTTAGGGATCGTCGTTGTGACCGGCCCGCTGGGTGTAGGGACGGTTACTTTACCGCCGAGGACGGCCTCGGTCAGCGAAATCGGCAGATCGAGACGGATATCGCTGCCGTCACGTTTGAAGAACGGATGCGGCCTGACGGCAATCTCGATCAAAGCGTCGCCTGCCTCGCCGCCACTTGGTCCAGGGTCGCCCTTTCCCGCCAGACGTAGCATTTGACCATCACGCGTGCCGGGCGGGATGACCACGTCAATCGTGGATCCCCCGGGCAGAGTGATGCGTCGAGACGCGCCATTCACGGCATCCAGAAAATCCACTTCGAGCCGATAGTGCCGATCTTCGCCTCGCGAACGGAAATTGCGACGGCCACCCTGGGAGAAAAAGTTCGAAAAAATATCGTCTGCGTTCTCGAAATCTGCAAAACCCGATGAACTCTCGTAACGCTGCGAACCGGCTCCAGCCTGCGCGAAATCACGGTAGTACTGCTGTTGCGGTCTCTCGGAACCGGATGCATCGATCTCGCCGCGATCAAAGCGTGCTCGCTTCTCCTCATCGCTCAGGATTTCGTAGGCAGCGGAGAGATCCTGGAACTTGCTCTGCGCCTTCGCGTCTCCGGGGTTAAGATCCGGATGAAGTTTTTTCGCAAGCCGGCGATAGGCTTTCTGAATGTCCTTCTGTGGCGCGTCGCGTGCCACACCAAGAATATCATAGGGATCGGCGCTGGCCATCGCGTCCGTTCTCCGTGTCCGATGAGCCCCAAGGGCGTTGATCCGCTAGGTTAGCCTTTAGGCACCGCACACGAATTGACGGTCGTCAACGACGGCGCCGACCGAAAAGGGCATTGTTGCTTACGAAATTACTTTTGGACAAAGGAGAGCTGCCATGAACGGTGAGATGACGTTCAGAGAAATGCCACCCGCAGGGCGACGGTTCGATCCCGTCCGCCAGATGCAGAGGGCACAGACCGACCTAAACAGACTATTCGGTGGCCTGCGTTTCTATCCCGCAACCGAATTCCCGTTGCTGAACCTCTGGACGGCCCCCGATGGCGCCATCGTCGCAGCGGAGGTCCCAGGCATCGCGCCTGAGACCCTCGACATCACGATCCGGCGTGACGCCGTGACCGTGCGGGGGAATCGGCTGCCAGAGACGGTCGATGACGGCACCGTCATGCAACGGCAGGAGCGCACGCATGGTCCTTTCGCGCGCACCATCGTCCTCCCATTCCTGGTCGACGCCGACAAGGCGTCCGCCAAGTTCGAGCGAGGCATCGTCACCCTGACCTTACTCCGCCCCGAGGACGACAAACCCCACCAGATAAAGGTAACGCGGTCGTAATGTCCGCCAATCGAACAGGAGTCCGCGATGGACCAGATCATATCAAATGGGCCTTCAGCCTCAAGCGAGCCGACGAGAGCAGGTCCGATCTTCACGCCTCCGGCCGACATTCTTGAAAAGGGAGACACAGTCGTCATGCTTGTCGATATTCCGGGCGCCGATCCCGCGAGCCTCGATATCACGCTCGACAAGCATATCCTGACAATCATGGCCCGCGTGACGTCGGCGGCACCGGAAGGGTACACGCCGACCTATAGCGAATTTCGAGACGGCATCTATGAACGCCGCTTCGTCTTTTCCGAACAGATGGACGGTGAACGCATCGACGCCACGCTGAAGGACGGGGTTCTTCGACTAACCGTCCCGAAGTCGGCCAACACGGCCAAGAAGATCAACGTCAAGGCAGAATGAAGGAGGACGACATGCGAGTGAACGATCTTATCCCCTGGAAGGCTTCACGTGGCTATCAGCCCACGGTGCACGATGAACGTGATCCCGTCGCGGCCCTGCAGAACAATGTCAACCGTGCCTTCGACGATTTCCTGCGCATGTTTAATGTGCCGTTCTCCGGTTTGCCTGCCTCGTTTCTCGACAGCGACTCCGGGATCCACGTTGACGTCGCCGAAACGGACAAGGAGGTGAAGGTCTCGGCGGAATTGCCGGGATTTGATGAGGCCGACATTGACGTCAAAGTGAGCGACGGCACAATGATCATAAGCGGCGAGAAAAAGACTGACCGGGATGTCGATGAGAATGGCTATACTTTGCGCGAGCGGAGCTTCGGTCGCGTTGAGCGAGCTTTGCCCCTACCGGATGGTATTGACGCGGATGCGGCCACTGCAAGTTTTAAGAGTGGCGTCCTGACCGTGACGATCCCCAAGAAAGCTGAGGCGCAGAGCGGTTCAAAGCGTATCCCAGTACAATCCAATTGAGCACGCCTACCTGCCATGAGCACAGCGATGATACCCACCATCGATACGGCGCCGTCACCATGGCGCCGTTTTGTTTTCGCACCCTCATCCGTAAGTTCGTGAAGAAGGATCGGAAATGAGTGTGTTGCCGCGTGTCACGGTACTGACCAGAGAGCGGATTTCCCGGGAATTCGACGACCTCGGACCAGACGCCTGTATGACGGAGATCAAGGCTGACCTCCGCCAACATAATCCTGAACTGCTCGATATGGCGATGCGCTGGGCCGGCAGAGGAGCCGAAGCATCCGGCCTCATGACGGGGTTCGGCATGTTCTACAGGCTCCTGGTGGCAGAAGCGGATGCTCCAATGGGCTCAAGTGCCCTGAACCCGCTTCCTCGCGTGTCGATCGACGTCCGCGACGCGATCGTCAAATACATCGATCATACCGACAGCGAAACTTTCACCCGGCAAGCGATCGAAAATCTCGAAGTCGTCAACCCCGAACTCCTGCAGATGGCACACGGACATGCGTTGCGACGCTTGGATTATGGTCGGACGATGCAAGGTTTTGCTCTTCTGTGTTCGCGGGCCAATTGACGCTCCGGCTCGCTAGCGTCACGAAAATTGAGTGATCGGCGTGGACCCGCAAAAGGGGGGAACACGGCTGAGTTGTACGCTACGGGCGGCCATCCCGAAACCTCCGTCGATCCGCACTATCCGGTATACGAAGCAAGGCTGGAATCCTTTCCCGCACACGATCCGCTCGCCCGGACATTCCAGGACCGAAGCCAGGAGGGAGGCGCCGGGCAGGTTGAACCCGGCAAGTTGAAGTCCAACCTGTTAGCCGCCCCAGCGGCGTACCGCTGACGCATACAATGACCGAACACCTGCTAACTCAAAGTCTGTCCATGATCGTGCTCTCGGCCGTTGCCGTCGGGCTCTTCGCCGCGCTGCGAATGCCTGCCGCGATGGGCTATCTTCTGGCAGGTCTTGCGATTGGTCCCCATGGTCTGAATCTCGTGGCGCTCGGTGACGATACCCTTTTCCTTGCCGAACTTGGCCTGATCTTCCTGATGTTCATGGTGGGGCTCGAGTTCTCGCTGACTACCCTGCTGGCAGCGCGCGCCGACGTCCTCGTGGCAGGCACCCTGCAAGTGGGAGGGACGCTTGCAACGATTGCCGCCGCGCTTTGGTGGCTCGGGCTGGATGCCCGCATCGCCATTCTGTTTGGTGGTGCTGTGGCGATGTCATCGACCGCCGTTTCCATGAAGCAACTCGCCGAGCAGGGCGAGATTTCGAGTCAGCATGGACGCTTTGCCATCGGCATCCTGTTGTTCCAAGATATCGCGACGATCCCCCTTCTTGTCGCCGTGGACAGCTGGTCGAGACAGGCATCTTTCGATCCGTTCGATCTAATGGGGCGTCTCGCGCTAGCGGCGATCGCACTCATCGCAGTCTCCATCATCGCCGGCCCGCTTTTCCGTACTGTGCTTGCCGGTGCCTCCAAGTCCCGCTCGAACGAGTTGTTTCTGTTATCGGCGCTTTTCGTCGCTCTCGGGGCCGCCTATTTCGCCCATCTCGCTGGGCTGGCTTTGCCGATTGGCGCGTTCATAGCCGGCATGGCAATCGGCGGAAGCGACTTTCAACACCGCGTCGAGGACGATCTGCGCCCGTTCCGTGACGTGCTCGTCGGCCTGTTCTTCGTCACAGTGGGGATGCAGGTAGATCTCCAGCTAGTCGCGGTGTTTCCCTACACGATCCTAGCTTGGTGCGCGGTGTTTTTGTTCGGCAAAGCGTTCATTACCTTCGTTGTTGGGCTGATGTTGGGCAGGTCCGCCGCGATCGCCCTCCGCGTTGGCGTCATACTTGCCCATGGCGGAGAATTCGGTCTGCTATTGTTGACCCTGGCGCTCAACACCGGACTGTTGCCATCCGAGTTCGGTCAACCGGTCCTGATTGCACTTGCGATCACCATGGGCTTGGCTCCGCTATTAATTCAGCATAGCGCGCTTCTGGATCATCTCGTCGGCAATCGGCGTGACCGGTTGGCCGCGACCGAGACTGCGCTTGGCGCAGCAGGCACGTCGCTCGAACGACATGTTGTGCTGTGTGGATGTGGCCGAGTCGGCCGTCTCGTGGCGACCGCTTTCGAAGCGGCGAAGATACCGTTCATCGCGATCGAGTGCGATCTCGCGCGTTTCAGAGAAGCCCAACGACAAGGCCACACGATCGTCCACGGCGATGCCGCGCATCGCCGGATATTGTCCGCCGCAGGTCTCGCAAAGTCCAGGCTTGTCGTCATCACTTTCGACAGACCCTCCGCGGTCGAACGAATCCTGAAGTTTGCGAGCGAGCAGCAGATGGCCATTTCCTGCCTGGTCAGTGCGGCCGATGATCGGGATATCACGGCTCTTGTTGGAGCCGGCGCGAAAGTCATCTTCCCTGAAAATCTTGCGGCCGGTCTTGCGCTCGCGGACCAATCGCTTTTGCTGTGCGGCCTCACCCAGGAAGAGGCAGGGCGGATCGTTACCGCGCTTCGTGCCGAGCTCAATCCGGAGCTTCGGGAAAGGGTCGGCATCTGACGGCGCGCAGAGCACAAAACGCCACGATCCTGCCCTCATTGACAACCGTCAAGGCGATAGCTTCGACCCGCCGCTACAGTGCGCACTCTGTTACAAAGACCTACAAACCCGACGAGGTGCCTTATGTCCTGGTTCGAGCCCTACAATCCAGACCTAGAGAGCGCACGAAATTCGATGCTCGCAGACAATTGGTGGATCGTTGCGCTGCGCGGCGTATTGGCGATCCTGTTTGGCATCGCTGCCTTCGTTATGCCCGCTGCGACGATGCTCGCATTTGTCCTCGTCTTCGCCGCCTATAGCCTCGTTGACGGGATATTCAGCGTCGCGCTGTCAGTGCGAGGCGCGCGCAAGGGCGAACGCTGGGGGTTGTTGCTTCTGAACGGCTTGTTCGGGATCGCGATTGGCATCGCAGCGGCGATGTTGCCTGGTATAACCGTGCTGGCCTTCATCCTAATGATCGCGGCTTGGGCCTTGGTGTCGGGAGGTTTGATGCTTGGCGCTTCCTTCGCGCTCAAAATCAGCCACGGACGCTGGCTTCTCGTCTTCGGCGCGATCGCCTCCCTGCTCTACGGCGTGCTTCTGTTTGTCAGCCCCTTTATTGGTGCCCTCGTGCTCACATGGTGGATGGGAGCTCACGCGCTGGTTTTCGGCGTCACCCTTATCGTCTTCGCATTCAGGCTGCGAAAGCATCGAGGCGAGCATGCATCGAACGCCCTGACGGCATCTGGATTAAACCTGGGGAGACGGCCATGACCGGTATCCTCGCTAAGGGAACACGAGCGCCTAAGTTCACCCTACACGTCACTCCGGATCAAAAACTGTCCCTCGACGACTTCACCGGCAGACGCGTGATCCTCGCCTTCTATCCCGCCGATTGGAGCCCTGTTTGTGGCGACCAGATGAGCCTCTACAATCATGTCTTGTCCGAGTTTCGCCGGCAGGGCGCGGATCTTCTCGGCATTTCGGTCGATGGACCTTGGTGTCACCAGGCGTTCGCACGCGACCGCAAACTGCATTTTGCTCTTCTGTCGGATTTCGAACCGAAGGGTGAGGTTGCCAGAGCCTACGGCGCCTATCGGGGTGCGGAAGGCGTGGCGGAAAGGGCGCTCTTCCTAATCGACGAAAAGGGAATGATCGTGTGGAGTTACTGTTCGCCGATCGCGGTCAATCCAGGCGCTGACGGAATCTTGGACGCGCTCGAAGCGCTTCATCCGGTGGAGAAGAAAGATGGCCCAGCTCAGAGTACCCATAACGTCGCTTGACCACATTCAAGGTGACGAAAACGCGACCGTGACGCTTGTCGAATACGGTGACTACGAATGTCCGCATTGTGCTGCGGCGCAACCAATCCTGGAGCAGATCCAGGCGCACTTTGGCAACCGGCTTCGCCTCGTCTACCGGCATTTCCCGATGGTCGAAATCCATCCCCATGCCGGTGCGGCGGCTGAGGCGGCGGAGTTTGCGGGTGATCATGGAGCTTTTTGGCAGATGCATCGTGCGATCTTTGCCAACCAACATCGTTTGAACGTGCCGCTTCTTATCTCACTTGCTGCGAACCTCAAGCTTTCGCCAATTGATCTGCGTGACGCCCTTGCATCGGATAAGTTTGCGGCGAAGGTCCGAGATGATTTTATTGGCGGCGTGCGAAGCGGTGTTAACGGAACACCGACGTTCTTCGTGAATGGCATACGCCATGACAGCCCCTATGGCGTGGCCACGCTCTCGTCAGCAATCGATCAGGTGATTCTTGGGGCCGCGGCGTGATCCGCGGCGGCGCGAGAAGTGACGATCGTCAAGGCGAGCAAGAAGGATTGAGATCATGATTTTAATACGCATCACAACCGGATGCTTCACTATGAGGAGATCTATCATGCTGTCGTATGACCATGCCCCGCGTTCGGACGCTCAGGCCATTCCGAGCTTTCAGTCTGCCTGTCGCTCGAGCCGCCGCGCTGCGCCGGTCGCTGTGCTGGCGATTGCCATGCTGATGGTTTCGGGAGTTCCCTGTACTCGGGCACAAACGGTACAACTTGTCACTGTAGACGTTAAGGCCGTATCCCTGGGGGTTCAGGTGTCCAAACTCATTGGAAAGCGAGTCCAAAACGACAAGAACGAAAAAATCGGAGCGCTTGATGATCTTGTTATTACAAAGGACCGCAGCCTCTTTGCTATTCTGGAGGTCGGCGGCTTCCTCGGGCTTGGCGGCCATTTGATCGCTGTTCCTTATGAAAGTCTGGCCTTCAGCGACGATGGAGCTAACGTCACGCTTGCGGGAGGCTCCAAGGATGCACTGCAAAAGCTGCCCGAGTTTGAATTCACGAAATAGCAGCATCGCACGTCAAACTATCGGTGAACCCGAATGTACTCGGTTCGGGATTCGCTGCCGATCGATCTGTCGAGCAATAGCATCGGACGGAATTATTCAGCGAATCCGACCTGGTATGGGTAGCCAATCACGTTTCACGCCGTCTTCAATTTCCAAAGGGTCGGCGTGCCAAGTCGTCTCGGGCTGCGCCCGACTGCTGCGCTGTCGAACGGAAGATGGATGATGGCTAGCTGTGGAGCCTCAACAGGTTGTCCTTGATCAGGCCGAGTCTACTGACGGGCGGTTTGGATTGTAGGCTGCCGTGCGGGCGATGCCAATTGTAACGGTGGAGCCAGAGCGGCAGGTCGGCGGCG
>NZ_LOKU01000074.1:0-7610 GCF_002211295.1 Rhizobium sp. N122
CGTTCTCGTCCTCAAGCGCCTTCAGCCGCTTGGCCTCGGACACTTCCATACCACCGTATTTGGCTTTCCAGTTGTAAAACGTCGCTTCCGAAATCCCGTGCTTACGGCAGAGGTCGGCCGCCTTCGCACCAGCCTCCTGCTCCTTCAGCACCGCAATTATCTGCTCTTCGGTAAATCTCCGGATCTTCATTCGTCCGTCCTTTGATGGGCCGGACTCTAATCAATTCTGGAGGAAATTCGCAGTGGCAGGTCACCCGCCAAGATCGTCTTTTATAACCAATTAGACATATCAGGATCAAACACGAATTCGTTAAACAGGGCAGGGTTACGCGGCCCTTTGGTGCGACGGCAAATGGAACGTCCACTTATTGCCAGCGAAGATAAGCCGCCAGTTTTGATATATGCGCCTTCCACTGTGCTATCGTCATGGCTTACGAGACTTACTGACAGCGCCGTGCGCATAAATCCATCGTTGTATTGAGCATCACGTGACTCAAAGACTTTCGGAATACTGGCTTGAAAATTGCCCCTATAATTAATTGCACAAAGATCAGTGAATAAAGGCACCAATTGGGGAGTGGTTATCTGCTCTGTCGTCAGCGCTTACCTCACACAGGACGAAACCCGCCTATCGCGTCCAAACGCTTGTGGGGCACAATCACGTGGCGCAAGACTTTTTGCCTTATCTTATTGTCGTCACTTGAAAATGACAGCGCAGTTTTGTTCACTGGACACCTGTAAGACCGGTCATCATTGAGTTAGTGATTGTGCTGTAGTTGTCGCATCATCTGAGAAGGGTTAGTCCGTCAATACAGTCGGCTTCGACGAAAATATGCTAGGGATTACTTTGCTCCTGCAAACCGGACCTCACTGGGCATTTGAGCCCTGCCCTGACGTCATTCTCACGAAAATGGCTCGTCACCCGGTCTATAAATTCTTATCACTGACCAACATATTTGCCAAAAAGGCCGAAATTTCTTGCAATGTCTAGCCAATTTCCCGAAGCACCGTATCCTATAATTCGCGAGATGTTGGGGCAGCAGATGGCTATTTTTGTCTGCTTGAACTCCGAAAAGGTAGGCCTGTACTTTAAATTTTCTGCCGTTTGCAATAGTGATTGAATATTTTGTACAGATCAAGTTCGCGGTCGATTGGGAACCTTTTGGAGGAAAAACTGGCAAGCGAGAATAAAGATGCGCCCGTGGCAATGCAGAAGATCAAATCCATTAATATCGTCGAGTTGGCCGACAAGGGGTGGGGGGTGGCTGACAACTTCAAGGAAAACGTAAAGGATGCCTATTCTATTGCTGAGTGGATTGCTCTGGGATATGAACCAGCGAAGGATAAGCCATTGCTTGATGCAGTCGGCAAACGAATCATGATATCGAAAGCTGTGCCCAATTACCCCCATATTGAAAATCTCGATCAACTGAAGACGTTCTTTATCTGGTTTAAACAAATCAAGAGTTTTGACAACGAGCCCGGTTGCGCCAGCGGGATCGCAAATTGTTTTACTTTTAATCATTATCTTCAAAAGCGTGTATTCGCGGGATGGTAGTCTACGCGGCTTATCAAAGAATAAATTATATGGATTATGGTACTTTGGTTGAACACGTTTTTGTAATTCCACTTGATTTAAATAGCTGTGTTTGATTTTTTATTACAGTATCCCTCCGTCGGCAGCTGCAAACACGCAACCTTTAACCGCTCAAAATGAAATAGCGTTGCCGAAATTATTTTATCAAAATCTACGTAATATTTGGCTTTCTAAGGGTAACGGATTTCGCGTAGTCGAAAATTTCGGCATCAGGGTGCAGTTCACGGGGAGCACGGAATGGTAACTCACACTTAAGATAGTCGCACAATCTTGTTGATTTACATTAAAAACGATAACAAAGGCCGCTTTATTTATACATAAGAGCGAGCAGATACATCACAACCACGTACAATCCGATTTAGCGCTCTTTCATTTATAATGCATTAGAGCCTTAGGGCTCGGTTGAACGCCATCATCACACTACGGGGAGCGGCTATAACCGCATAATGTAGAGCATAACAACACTTATAACTTCCGCGAAAACACAAACGTAGATTGTGTTTCGGTACTTCTGGATTAATTTGCACCCCATTTCGCGACGATTTCATCCCCAGAGAGACCCTCCATATCCAGTTTAGCTAGGGTCAGTCCGGTTTCTTCGAAGTCCTCTCCGGCTAAAGCCCGTGCTTGAGCCAAAACCCAGTCCGCGATCTCGGCGTTGATACCGAACTTTTCTGCAAGGCCTCTGTAAAAGGGGAGCATCCGGCAGTCTTCAGTAAGGTAACGGTGCTGCATGTCGGAGGGAACTCCAAGCGTGGCATTGTGAGAGGGAGAATTGCGCGCAAACGCGAGATAGTTTGGCTCGTTCCTTCCATACCAACGATTGACCAGACCGATGTGGCTAATCCCTGCAAAATTGAACTTCGCAATAACGGACATGCGGAGTTCATCAAGTTTCTCCATCTTCTCACAGACGGAGGGGGTCATACCGTCCCTATAAAAGCGAAAGCTCTCACCAGCCAGGATGCGCTGGGCGTTCTCTATCACGGTCACCGGATGAGTGATGAAATTGGTGTTGTGCATGGCGACATCCAGTATGTTTGCACGCCACTCAAGCCTACTTGGAAAGAGAGCTTCGACTTGACTTCGATACTCCGTCTCACTGTCAGCATCGAAAGCGGCAATCTCAATCACCTTTTTAAAGGCCTTAATGAAAGCCTTACCTTCATCGATACGGCAGCCATAAGGTGAGTTGGACGCCTCAAACGTGGCAGCAGTGCTTAGCTTAACCCCAACCAGGCTCGCCAAAAGTCCGGGAACCCATATAAGGATCTTGCTTGCGAGGTCATGTTCAGCCAGCCTGACCTTCAGCTCTTCCTTAACGCCGGCCTTAGCGGGAATGGTAACAATGATTGCTTCTGCCTCGGATACGGCATGGCCAAGGTCTGGGAGAATGGTGGGGTAGAAATGCCCAACAACAGCCCCCTTTGCTTCTAGCCCTTCATTGGCAATCTTGATGCTGTTGCCGGGATGACTGGGGTGAGTCCAAATTGAAACCCGATGATTTCGGCTGGATAAGTCCGCGGCGAACGCGTTTCCAAGATTACCGGCGCCGATAATAAGGACTTTCATATTTAGAGAAATTTGATTGTAGGATTGAGATGTGAATTTCCCCTTGCCAAACTCCGTATTTATAATCGATGAAAGGGATTTTTGACGTAAGCACTTACGCATTATGCGCTAGCAAAAGTCTTGGAGTGGCCCATCAATCACAATGGTGCACAACCATACGATCTAGGGGCCGTGGACTCTTGGGATTCCCAAAAGTGAGCAAATCAGATTCAAGACTGTCTTTTGGAGGCAGTCATGGGTCTTTTAGATCGCCTTTTGGAAAAAAATGCGCCATTTATACAACAAATAATATAGCTAAATTATTTCAGATTAAATAAGCCATACACTAGAGATAAAGAAAATTACGAAGCTAGTTAGCGAAACTAATTCATACCCAATAATTTGACTCAGGCAGACGATTTATACTGTATTGATCTTTACATGGGTCTCGCCTTTTCAGCACAACGAGTTATACATATGAACGTATAAATAAATAATATTCGTCCCATGACAGTAGTGCTTTAGCTAAATAAGTCATCAAGATACGTATTGGTCCAGTAGTTGATATCGTGTTCCAACAGCCAGGTCATCATATTCCTCCAACGATCTTTACGCTCAGTAAGCGGCATTTCTAAGGCGTCTGCAATTGCCTGAGCCATACTTTGAATATTTCGGGGATCTACAATAATACCCGCAGAAAGCTCTTGCGCGGCGCCAGCAAACCCAGAAATAATTAAAACGCCAGGGTTGGCCGCGTCTTGCGCTGCAATATATTCCTTCGCCACGAGGTTCATGCCATCCCTGATCGGCGTTACGAATCCAACCCTCGCCAACCTAAAAAGAGCGCCAAGCTCATCTCTAGACGAACCAGAATTGATATAGCGAAGAGGCGTCCAGTCCGCCGTCCCGATTGCGCCATTTGCCTTGCCGACCGCTTCCGCGACCGCCGCTTGCAATTGTTGATATTCCAGAACGTCGGAGCGGGATATGGGAGCGATCTGGAGATAAGTCACTTTCCTGAGATACGAGGGGTTACCTTTAAGGAACGTTTCGTAAGCCCTCACACGCTCCAGGATGCCCTTCGTGTAGTCAAGGCGATCAACTGATATAATCAGCGTCTGCCCCTGCAAGCTTTCCACCATTTGACGCATCGACGGCTGCTTCGCCGCAGCCGCAGCGGACTTCGCGAAATTCAGGGTTTCAATGGAAACAGCGTACGCACCCAGTTTGATCCTCCGCCCAAACAAGAGAACAACGTCATTCTCTAGTTTTCCACCCTCATTGCAGCAATTCACAGCCTCATAAAAATTTGTCAAATCATTGCGTGTTTGAAAGCCTATCACATCATAGCTGGACATTGCTTTAAGCAAAAGCTTGTGTACAGGCACGTCATGAAGCACTTCGAACTTCGGCCACGGGACATGTAAAAAAAAACCGACACGCCCTATGGAACCTAGCTTCCTTAGTTCTTCAGCCAGTGGAATCAGGTGGTAATCATGCACCCATACTGCATCATCCGGACGCCCCAAAGGAAAAAGTATTTCCGCAAAGGTGGCGTTCACCCGCCGGTAGGCCACCTCGTAATCTTCGCTAAGAACCGCACGATCCTTAAACGAGTGAAAAAGAGGCCAAAGGGTCTGATTGGAAAAGCCGTTGTAGTAGTCCCGGACGTCGGCGGTGGTGAGGTCAACTTCGACGTACGTTACATTTCCCTCTCGAGTCATTTTCGTTGATGTAGCCTCGGCGTCAGTATTTCCCGACCAGCCCATCCAGATGCCTCCCCTCAACTTCAAAGCAGCATTCACGGCGACGGCCAACCCGCCTGAATTGTTACCAGGAGACGCATCACGGCGAATTCTGTTGGAAACTACGATCAGACGACCCTGCGTGTCGATTGGGTCGACCGGGCATCCTAGAAACTCATGCTCCGTCAGTGCACAGCATTCTGAACAATTTACCGTAGATGAACCAAGTGTGTTTTGCGGCCTCACACACTTCATAATTCAAATGTATTTATTGAAATCCAACTATTAAAATGCTCGCCACAATTTCGCATTATACGTAATCTTATTTATACATACAAACAAAGAAAGGCTACAAAGCTATATATCCCGCCAAGCCTTGCCAAGCCAAGCCTTGCGCGTGACGCATTGTGCCTCTTCAATCGATTTGGTGGCTCTAGTTTGATTGCGACTGCGGGGCATTCTAACCGGGCTGTTTGCGCCACGGGCGCTCTTCCTTATTGGGCCTCCACATCCACGCATCATAAGTGTTCAGGGTCAATCCCTTGAGCTTTCGCGGCGGCTCTTCGCGGGGCGATATCAATGACCTCTTGTCTTTTGCGAAAAGCCATCAAGCGTCGCCATCTCAAAGCGTGGCCAATAAGAATAACCTAACGCTGTCGCTTTCTGTCGTTCTCCAACGGTAAGCCATGTTTGGGTCTCGCGAAGGGCCCTAGTTTTTTATTCTTTAGCGCTTCGCGCATGCAAAGGCCATTATTCTGTTCGCCCGGCTTAAAAACCCACTTTGCAACGGCTGGAAGGACTTAATCCGTCCCCTATTTATATCCCTCCTCGTCATTCTAGCCATCACAACTCCTTGTCCTTCCATCACACAACGTAGACTTGCAGCATCTGCCTCCTCACGATGTCGTCGTCGTCGTGGACCCCCTTACAACTCACAAATGCGTCTGCTCGTTTTCTGACTTCTGCGCTCTATAACGCCAAGACGAACTACTCAATTGCAAAGGGTATACCCGCGATTGACCTCGGATACATCTATATGAGCAAAGCGGAGGTTGAGGAATGTGTGAGCACTAGACGGTTGAGTGGAAGCCCGTCTCTGTCGGACAAGTCTCCGGCCAACCCGCCCCCCGGGCCATCATGGTACATCGCTGTTGATCGGAACGCACCTCTGACGGGCTCGATCGACGTGGTCGGATATGGGCCAGCCGTAGGCCGGCGGTAAACGCATGATCGAAGTTGCCGTACGTTGGCCTGGGTCTATTGTTGTGTTCGTTCAGTCAGTTTTTGACTGTTGTTATTTTTTCCTTGATTTGTAAGCGTTTGCTATCGTGTTTATGTCTCGGCCTTGTGGCGAGGTCCGTCTACGTGTTTCGTTTTATGAATAAGCCAGGTCAGGCTAATGAAAAGAATCTATATTTGTATGAATTGCGTCGCAATTTTTTATGCACTGAGCACTTTTGATATTCGAACTCAAACTTTATCATCTAATAATTCCGTATTGCAAACCAGACAATTCCAGGCAGCGAACTCATAAATTGCTTGGCGTTTTTCGCGTGTCGTGATTCAAGGCTTCCGAATGAGGGAGCCTCTATGACGCGTCGCCGCTACGAACTCACCGACCACGAATGGTCGATCCTGTGCCACTGTGTGACTTCTTATTGCTATTCGTAGAAGTTGTCATATTTAACGTTATTTCGCAAGTTTAGCGCGATGTCTTTATTTTCAATGTTTAATATAAGCCAGGCACGTTGATATCTTTCTTTATTGATAATGAAATTTTCCAATGTTTACGAACGGAATAGGCGGCAAGCCCACTTAGTTACCAGGTTGTTGCCATTGTGCTGTCGCTTTCTGTTACTGGATTCACCACCGAAGGACAGTTGGATTACGGCCGCCGTATCTCACGATGGAAGCGGCCGGTGGCGAGGTGGAGGGCGCATCACTGTCTAGCAAGAACTTAAAACCTTGTTACATAGACTGAAAGCGACATCTCCGATGTAAAACATGAGCCGGAAGTGGACCTTCCAGACTCACACGATGTTTTACATCAGGATATATCCTGCCAATGCCTGAGAGCCCGATTTAAAAGAAGTTGAGCGATAACAGGCAGTTGTGATTCCCTATTGGTGCTAAATCAAATGGGGTTTGGATGAGCTGGACTGCTATCGCTCGCCGTGAGCATAACCGAGACGTGCTTCGTTTTCCAAGTGATTTGAAGGACCGGGAATGGGCGTTGATCAAACCGCTGATCCCGCCAGCGCGTCGTGGCGGGCGGCGTCGGACGACGAATATGCGCTCGGTCGTGGAGGCGATCCTCTATATCGCCTCGAGCGGCTGCCAATGGCGCATACTGCCGGGCGATTTTCCGCCGGTTTCGACAGTGCGCGGTTATTTTTATGCTTGGCGCGCGATCGGACTGTGGCAGAGCATCAACCAGCTTCTGGTGATGGCGGCGCGGGAAATCGAGGGACGGGAGGCGCAACCGACGGCAGGGATTATCGACAGCCAAAGCGTCAAGGCCACGCAAAGCGGCGGAATATCCGGCTATGATGCAGGCAAGAAGATTAAGGGCCGCAAACGTCAGATTGTCAGTGAGCGTACGGTGAGCTGTTTTTGCTGATCGGCCAAATCAGGCGATGTTCTGGCATTAGAACCAGCATTAGTGCTGACATTAATACCAGAACGAAGAGGTTTCATGGCTCGCATAGAGATCATGT
>NZ_LOKU01000075.1:0-7476 GCF_002211295.1 Rhizobium sp. N122
TCGACGACATCGAGCCAAGGGATTTCGGCGAGGAAGACACACAATTCCTCAGAACCTACGCCACGATCCTCGGTCCGGTGATCGACAGGCTCCACAAGATGCAGGCCCTTCAATCGACGACGGAACGCTTTGCTCTCGTCGTTGAGAATGCCCGCGACTATGCCATCTTCGTCGCGGACCCGCAGGATCGGATCGTCGACTGGCATAAGGGTGCTGAGAAAGTCTTCGGGTGGACGGCTAAGGAAGCCGCCGGAATGTCTTGCAGCGAACTCTTCACTGCCGAAGATCGGGCGAAGGGCGAGGATCGCAAGGAAATCGAGACGGCCAGACGCGAAGGTTCGGCTCCCGACGTGCGATGGCACGTGCGCAAGGATGGCTCGCAGGTTTTCGTTGGCGGCTCGACCGTATGCCTGCGAAACCCGGACGGCTCGGTAAGAGGGTTCCTCAAGATCGGTCAGGATGTCACCGAGAAACATCGAACCGAACAGCGGCTTTCGGAAAGCGAAGCCTTGCAGCGATCGCTCATAGCGGGTGTTCCGCAACTGGTCTGGCGGGCGCGATCCGTTGGCCTTCGCATCTGGTCAAGCCCGCAGTGGGAACGGTTTACAGGACAACATAATCAAGACAGCCTTGGGATGGGTTGGCTGGCGGCCGTCCATCCCGACGATCGCGATCTGGTGACGGCGGCCTGGGAGGACGCGGAAGCCAAGGGTGGGCTCGATTGCGAATATCGTATCCGTCGCGCTTCGGATGGGGAATATATCTGGCACCACAGCCGCTCGCTTCCAGGAAGTGGCTTAGGGTTCGAGTGGCTCGGGACCTGTACTGATGTGCAGCAACTGAAGGAACTGCAGACCAGTCAGGAGGTCATGCTGGCGGAGCTACAGCACCGAACCCGCAACATCGTTGCGGTCATACGGTCGCTGTCGCTCAAGACGATCGAGTCAAGCCTGACGTTGGAAGACTTCGCCGAGGCTTTCACTCACAGGCTTGCCGCTGTTGCTAGAGTCCAAAGTCTTCTCTCGCATCTGTGCGAATATGAACGGCTTACGTTCGATGATCTGCTTGAGGCGGAATTGGCCGCGCATGTCAGCGACAGGGAAAAGATAACGCTCGATGGACCGCCGGGCATCCGATTGCGGTCACGGGCGATCCAGACATTCGCCCTGGCGCTCCACGAACTGGCAACCAACGCTGTCAAATACGGAGCGCTGGCATCGTCGCAAGGCCGTCTTACGATCCGATGGCGTCTCGAGCATGGATCTGACGGCCGATCGGCAGCCTTGCTCCTGGAGTGGGTGGAAACCGGGGTTGAAAACATGCCGGCCGCAGACGCGCCGGCCAAGGGTTCGGGCTATGGGCGGGAGCTCATCGAGCGCGCGCTCCCGTATCAACTCAAAGCTAAGACCACCTATGAAATGGGCGCCGACGGCATCCGCTGCACTATTCTCGCTCCCATAGCTTTCGACCTCGGAAGGAATAGTCCACGATGACTGTTGAGACCCTTGCTGGCCTGGCCATTCTCGTTGTTGAGGACGATTATTTCATCGCCGACGAACTGGCGAGCTCGCTTTCACGTGCCGGTGCGCAGGTGGTTGGGCCGGTCGGCGCCTTGAGTGACGCGCTTGCACTTCTCGACGAAACGGATCACCTGGACTTTGTTATACTTGACCTGAATCTCGATGGAGAGTCGGCTATCCCGATCGCAGACGCGCTGGCGGCTCGGAACGCACCCTTTGCATTCGTCACCGGTTACGGTTCCAGTGGAATCCCTCCGCGATTTAAGACGGTAAAGCGCCTCGACAAGCCCGTGGAGATAGCGCGGGTGGTTAGTTTGATAAAGAAGGGAACGGGATCTTCGACTTAATCGCTCTATTGAACGACGAACGGGACGCTCGCCGCATGTTGCTCCGGGCCGCCCTCATCAAAGTACCGCCGCCGAAGCGGGCAGCGCTGCTAGTGAGGCTCACATGCCGATCCACAACATCGCGGGCGACTGAGCGGGGCTTCGTGACAAGATTGAAGCCGTTAGGCTGCAGGGGCGCCAGGCAGTGTAATTGGAAGCATCTCCACTACCGCAAAGACGTTGAGGCGAGTTCGGACGCCCAGCTTTGCGAAATCGCAATTCGGCGTGATCAACAAGGTAGGTCGAAAGCGGTCGCTAGTGGCACCCAGGCCCGCGAAAGCTGGCGAGCCTGCGCTTGTCCCTGGAGCACCTTTGCTACTACCGACCAGACTGGATGACTTCAGCAAGCATTGGCCGCGCCTGATTGTGCGGAACTATTGGGAGTCGGATTGCCGGTGCCACTTCCCGCTGCGCGCTGGCAGTCGTTCGGATCACCACCTGACGCGCCAGAGTTGCTGCTGCTATCCGTTGGATTGCCGGCGTCAGCTCCAGACCCGGTGGAATTGCTACCAACGCTGCTGCCATTCATATTGCTGCCGCCCGTCGCATTGGTGCCCGATGCGCCGCCATTGGTACTGGACGTACCGCTGCCGGACGATGCGCCGCCGCTGGAGCTTCCTGAGCCGCCAGAGCCTCCGGAGGATTGAGCCATGGCAGATGTCGCAAGAGCAAGAGCGAGTGCTGACGTCGCAAGGATCTTGAAAGTCATGAGTTCACCTTTGTGGGTTGATTGTCTTTGCGAGGCCTAAACCTCAGGCATCCACGAGAGTTCCTAACTGCATGTTCCCATCGCTACCGTGTCCGGCACCGTACCAAAACGAATAGAAGCGGGTTCAAGTCCGAGCTACTCGTCGTGGACGTCATAAATCCGGCGCGCCTGAGCCAGGCCCCCGTCGGATGTCGAGCCTTGATTTCAGCAGAGGCGCCACGGCACAGATGTGGAGGTGGAGCAGCCATGGGGGCTGCGACCGCACGACGGGCGGACGCGGCTCGTTCCATATTCAATCCCAAAGCGGCATCAGTTCGGCTGTTGAACCGGCGCACGCGCATGCGGCGCCATGACACTCTCTTGGTGCTGAAGACGGTCGACGAGGTTGCCCTTCCTTCGCCCCCTCCAAAACCTTCAGCGCATTGATGTTTTCACAGGAAGCAGCTTTGTTGCCACCGAGAGAGGGTCGAGTGCCTCCATTGTTTTCTGTCTATGGGATGGTTTGGTTCTGACGTGCTGAAAGCGACCGCATGGCACTGGGCGGATCAGTGCCAGGGAGAGGACGAGCTATTTTGCAATTCCTCTTGAATTCGAAAAAGCCAAAAAATCGGATGCCGTCGACTGTTCAGCGCAGGCGACGTTCAAACGCAAAGACATCAAACGGCGCCATCGCGATGGCGCCCATCAACATCGCGGCTAGGGAAGGAGAGAATGATGAAGCCCGATATGTTCAGACAGCCTGTTTCGGTTCTTGTTGGTCTTGGATTTCCCGTTGAGGTCCGCAGCGTGATGGACGCCTACCGGCATCTCGCCGAATGGCCGGCGTCGTTGCGGGATAGTGCGCATTCCATCGCTCTCAAGGCTTGCGGTGCCGCGCTCCGCGGCGAGATCGAGCCGGAGACGGCACGCGGCCTGTACGCTGCGTTCGCTGAAAAACACGATTTGCTGGTGCCGGAAGACCAGGTCATTGCTGTCTCTCGGATGTCGCGGGACAGGGATCCTCAGCTGTACTGAGATACAGCCGATGATGGCGACAGCTTGAGCCACGGCCAACGATCGAGTTGGCGCCTCCGGCCCCGCGACCGCCGTTGTTCGGCGACTGTCGTCTTCCCGGCTTCGTTGGGCGAGCTGCCAAGCCCACTGGTTCCATGGTCTCCGGGGCAAGGTTCGCGTTGAGGGCGCTTACTTCTCGAGCGACATCGCGCCCTGTTGTGCCACGCCCCGGTAAGAGGGCTTAGTGTCGCGCTCCTGCCGCGCGGCCTCGTGTCGCCGCACCTGGATAGTGGCTCGCCCTCATGCCGCTCCTTGCAGGTCGGATCTGCGCAAAGGCGGCGATTGACCCAGACGGAAAGCTACGAGATCACATGCTCAATGCGCTCGAGGTGGTGCTGAGGCACGATCTGAAGGGGTCCCTCGGCCGCTGCGATTTCCTCGACCGTAAGTCCGCTGGCGACGGCTAGGTCCTCAAGACTGTAACCTTCGCAATCCTGGCTTCGCGGCTGCGGAGGTGTCGTCGGCGGTAGCGAATTGATCCATTTCAAACTCCAAATCACATTGATGAAGCGGCTGAGGGGGCGATCTGTCCCCGACGGGCTGGCTTCGTGGTGTCGCTGGTTAGCGGTTAGCCGCTAACGCCGAGCCGCTTGGTTTTCTCTTCGCAGACGACGCTCTTCCTGCCTGGCGGCGCTTCCATGATGCCTGTTGCCCAAACGGTGATGCGCATGCGGCCGGATCTGAAGACGAAGCGGCGTTCAGTGGTCTGCTTGCCTGCCGTATAACCTGCACGAAAACATGCCGTGCCGCCGACCGATTGACGCGCTCACGGAAAGACTGCGGCTGCGACCACCACCAGTCGCTCAGCGCCGTTCAAAGGAAACTGTCTTCTGTTGGAGGCGGTCAAGCATAAGCTTCGAGTCCCAAATCAAGTTCAGCCGGCATACCCTCACTTCGATCGTCATTGCGCTGCAATCTGCTGCTCGAAGCTCCGGGACGGTGAAAAGACGATACCGCTGCGCCACGCTACGCAGTCATTGAGCGCGTTTTCCCCTCGAAGGCCAGCGCCCGAAGCAGTTCGGACTTCCGCCCGGAGGGCCTGGTCTTCGAGATCGCATTCTCAGCGGAACCCGATCCGGCATTTGAAGTTTCACCAGTGCGGGCTGGTTCCGACGGGTAGGCAAGTGAAGCATAAGGTATTGATAGTCGAGGACGAGCCGTTCCTGCGGATGAAGACGGTCGATCTGGTGGAAGCCGCAGGATTCGAGGCATTCGGGGCAGGCAATGCGTCGGAGGCGATCGTGATCCTTGAGGCGACGCCTGGAATCCGCATCCTCTTTACGGACATCGACATGCCCGGCAGCATGGACGGCCTGATGCTCGCTGCGGCGGTGCGCGACAGATGGCCGCCCATCCAAATCATCGTCGTGTCGGGCAAGCAGAAGCCGTCGGCACGGGACATGCCGGATCACAGCGTATTTTTTCCGAAGCCCTACGACACCAAAAAGGTCACCGACCAGCTTCATAAGATGGCGGCATAGGAATAGTGCGGATGGAACATGTGGGTCGACGACAAAGTTCATCTGTCGTCCCATCCTCACGTGATCTCCTACTATTTCCATGCCAGTTTGGTGTTCTGTCCTCGGCATTCTTCGCATGCTTCGCCGCAACGCAATTGCCAGTAGGCTTGCTCTTCGATCGCTTCGGATGCCGATTGCCGATGACAGCGCTCGCCCTTTGCGGCGCTGTGGGCTCGGCGATGATCGCGACGGCGACGTCATTCGCACATGCACTGCTGGGACAGGGGCTGATCGGAATGGGCTGCGCTCCAGCTATTATGGGGATCTATTTCCACTATGGGCAGGCACTTCCGTGGCAGAAGGCGGCGCGGGTCGCGACCACGGTCGCCACCAGCGGGTCGCTTGGAGCTTTGGTCTCCGCAACGCCGCTCGAGCTGCTTGTTTCAATGCTCGGTTGGCGATACGCGGTCGCGGCGTCGGCGTGCTGTATGACCTTGGCATCGGGCTTGCTCTATATCTCAGTCAATACCGATCGAAACGAGGAAAACCCGATGCTCGACGAGGCAAGCCGCTCTCCGAACAATGTCGGGTTTCTGATCTTCCTGTCACCTATCTCTTAAGTGCATCTCTAGGTACCGTGTTCAGGAGTGCCTGGGCGTCGCCCTACCTCATGGAGGTGGTCAAGGTTTCTTCCCAGCAGGCGGCAAATGCCTTTGCCGCGGTGAGCGCGGCAGGCACGTTGACGGGTGTCGTTCTAGCTCTGGCAATGAAGCGTTGGTCGGCGGGATCGATCGTCGAGCGCTCTATGGGGTAGCAATCGTACTGACTACCGCCCTCGCGTTCGATCCGGCGTAGAATGTGTTCGTCGCCGCTATCGTGCTCTCCACCTTGTACTCGATTAGCAACTGCCACACGATTGCCTTAGCGGAAGCACAAGAGCACATCTCCGCCCGAAGGCGTGGCATGATCTTGGGCGTCTTGAAGGACCTGGGGTTTGTCGGCGTGGCCTCGTCTTCCCCGATATTCGGGATGATCGCCCGCTCGCTCGAACCAAGCCCCGCTTTCACAGCCATGTTCGCCGCAACCGCAGCAGACCTCACCGGATCTCTCGTCTTGTTCATGTTCCGAAGCCGCATGAGGTGACCGTTCTCGACTGTGGCGTCCTTTGAGTGGGGAACGACCGCCGTCAGGATCCCGAAGAGTTGGAGACTGAGGTCTTGTTGTAGATCGCTCCTCCGCTATGTCGATAGCTGGAGGATGTCACATGCCAACGCACGACAAACACTTCCGCATGCTTTCGGAAGCGGTACAGGCTTGGTACCGCTATTACGAGGTCGAACCCGACGACCAGGCGTCGCAAACCTTGTGCTCGGCCGCCATCGAGTTCTTCAACGAAGGCGCGAGATCGTTAGAGGATGTCACGACGCTGCTCATCGGCACTTATGTCGGCAGGTGGGCGACGCGCGTAAACGCGCCGACGTCGGCTGCCGTTCACTGAGCTGCCGGGTCGACGGGATAACCGATTTCGTCCTGCACCTTGCTGATCGACAGCTTCCCGCCCAGCGGAGAGACGTGCTCAGCAGCTTCGATTTCGTTATCGTCCTTGAGAAGCCAGCAGCTACCAGTCGGCCGGAGCGACACCGCGGAGGTCTTTGCGGTGCAGGATCGAGGTCACCCGGTTGCGGCACCTACGACGAATGTCTTGCACCGCACGAATTAGCCGGAACTTCTTGAATCCGCGTCCGTTTTCAGATGGTCGAAACACAGGAGGCTCTATCATGGCTACTACATCACGTGGACGAAATCAGGACCGGGCGCGCGTCGCCGCCGGTCAGAAGCATGAAGTCGCATACGAGGCGAAAAAGGAAAACGTTTCGAAGGATACGGTCAAGAAGGCGGTCAAGTCTGCCGGTAACGAACCAGCCCTATCGTCATAACAACCCATCAATAAATTACTGTACAGATATCGTGTTGGTTGTATCCACAGACGGACCGCTACCAATCGAACCTACCCAGCCACGGCTGAGCCACTGAAGTTCCACAAATACCTCTTACGCCACCGACAGATCAAGCCGCCTGAGTGGCCCTCTCGGATGCTTACTTCTGTTATTCCATCTCTTCATCGACAATCGAGCTGACGAGGGCAACGACCCGGCTGCGCACACGCGGAGAAAGGAGCAAAACGTCGTCTATCAGACGCCGTCCCTCCGCCGTGGAAATGTAGGCAATCTTCTCATCGATCTCTGTTATGATTTGCTGGCCCTGAGTGGTTTCGGGATCTGGAAGACCTTCGAAAAACCTCGAAACAGGGATCTTGAGGCAATTGGCAAGCTCGTAGAGCATCGAAG
>NZ_LOKU01000076.1:0-7278 GCF_002211295.1 Rhizobium sp. N122
GACGAACGAACCGTTGAAACTACATGGAGACGCATTGGAGAACTCTTGAAGGCGTTCAGTCCCCAGGAGTGCTCCAACTACCTCAGACATGCAGGGTATGGTTCAGAATAACCCTGACAGACTCTAAGTCCTCCACACCTCAGGATGAGGGCTGATCGTGGTGCAGCGTGGTTGGTGCTCGATCGATGGGCATGTGGTTGCTGGGGCGACACAAGCCGCGACATCTCTCCGACCTCATCCTGAGGTGCCCCGCAGGGGCCTCGAAGGACGAGGCCGGCCACCGGCTCTCTTTCGGCAATGGATAGCAATTACCGCGTCGACCCCCGCGGAATAATGGTAAAGCCGACGTCGCTCTTGTCTTCGCTAGGGGGCTCGTCGCGGACGGCGCGCAGCAGCATGTCGGCGGCGCGGTAGCCGATATCGTAGCGCGGAATGTGCACCGTCGTCAGCGACGGCTCGATGAAGGCCGAGAATTCCAGATCGTTGAAGCCGCAGATGCCGATATCCTCCGGCACGCGGATGCCGCGCGCCTTGCATTCGATGAGGACGCCGAGCGCCATTTCATCGCTCTGGGCAAAGACGGCATCGACATCGGGCACGCTCTGCAACAGGCGGGAAAACAGCTCCCTGCCGAGGCCGGTGCGGCTTGGCGCATCGCCGCCGATGATGAGATCGGGGTCGAAACGCCCGGCTTCCCGCATCACATCCTCATAACCTTCTATGCGGCGGCGCGAGCGGACGTCCGCGCCGCGGCCCATGAAAGCGATCCGCTGATAACCCCTCGACAGCAGGAAGCGGGTGGGCCCGGCGCCGGCCGTATAATGATCGAGGCCGACGACCAGCGCTTGCGGCTCCTGGCTGAGATCGGCGATATGGGCGATCGGACAGGCCGCGCTGTCGATCAGCGGCAGAAGATCGCGATAGGATTCGGCGCCGGCGATGATGACGCCGGCCGGCTTCTGCGTCAGCAGAGATCGCAGCAGGCCGGCCTCGCCCTCGGCATGGCGCAGCGTATTGGAATATTGCACGGTGAACTCGGTGTTGCGGAAGCGATCCTCGATGCCGATCATCAGGTCGGTGAAGCCATATTGGTGCAAGGCCGGCGTGATGACGCCGACGACGCCGTTGTGGCGGCCGGCCAAAGCGCGGGCGGCAAGATTGGGGATATAGCCCATTTGCTCGACCGTGCGCAGGATCACCTCGCGCAGATCCTCCGAGACGATTTGCGGATTGCGAAGCGCACGCGAGATGGTGATCGGGCTGACTCCCACCTTCTTCGCCACGTCGCTCAACGTCACATGCGGGCCGCCCTTGCCGTTGCGCCCCCGCTCCACTGCCTTGCTCATTGCCCCTCATATGCCACCGCGAGACTCGCCCACCCCCGATTCGCGGTCTTCACTTTCTGAAGAATAAATAATTTAGAGTCTACTAACATTTTATATTCGCAACAGATTTCGGAATGGAATTTCCGGAAGCAGCGGCGCGATCGTCCGTCGGCAAAATTACGGGCGCCTGCGGCGGCCGGATCACCGCCCGCGGGAATAAGTCCATTTATTTTCGGAGGAAATGGATGCGGTGAAGGCGCGGCAAAACGCAAAAGCCGGCCGATTTTTCCGGCCCGCGGCAGATGACCGAAAATCCATCGACGCCAAGATTAAATTCCCGTCATATCTTACAAATCGGCAATATAAACATGATCAATATTTAATTTGTAAATCCACTGGCCGCGATCATATGAATCCCGAGCGCGAATTCTTTCATTCGCCCGGTCGACCCCCAACGACTGCGCTGCGATGAGAGGCATTGGCGCCAAACGCCATCCGACGCCAGGTCCCAAGACATGAACCACGACGCCATGGAACCGCGACGCCATCCAAAGCCAACGCTCTCGCAAGGGACCATCCCCATGTCACACATCCTCCGCAAACATCGCACTGCTGCCCTTTTCGGGGCTGCCGTCATCGCCGGCGCGGCCTGCCTGCCCTTCGCCATCAACGCCCCGAACGCCATTGCCGCGCCTGCGGATTCCGGCGGCATTCTCGCCGCGAGCGGCTCCTTTGCCTCCATCGTCGATGCCGACAAGCCTGCCGTCGTCACCATCACCACCACAGTGAAGGCGACCGATGTCAGCGCCGGGCAGCAGGATTCGCCGATGGACGAGCAGTTCCGCCAGTTCTTCGAGGATCAGGGCATCCCGCTGCCGCGCCAGGCGCCGAAAAACCGGCCGTCGCAGCAGGCGATGGCGCTCGGCTCCGGCTTCATCATCAGTCCGGACGGCGTTGTTGTCACCAACAACCATGTCATCGACAATGCCGTCGACATCAAGGTGACGCTCGACGACGGCACGGAACTGCCGGCCAAGCTGATCGGCACCGACCCGAAATCCGATGTCGCCGTCATCAAGATAGAGGCGGGAAAGCCGCTGGCGACCATTGCCTGGGGCGATTCCGACCGGCTGAAGCTCGGCGACCAGATCCTGGCGATCGGCAACCCCTTCGGCATCGGCACCACGGTGACGGCCGGCATCGTCTCGGCGCGCGGCCGCGACCTGCACAGCGGGCCCTATGACGATTTCATCCAGATCGACGCGCCGATCAACCACGGCAACTCAGGCGGCCCGCTCGTCGACCGCAGCGGCAATGTCGTCGGCATCAACACGGCGATCTATTCGCCGAACGGCGGCAGTGTCGGCGTCGGCTTCGCCATTCCGTCCGATGAGGCGAAAGCGATCGTCGCCAAGCTGCAGAAAAACGGCTCGATCGATCACGGCTATCTCGGCGTGCAGATCCAGCCGGTCACCAAAGACGTGGCCGATGCCGTCGGCCTCGATAAGACAGGCGGGGCGCTGGTTGCCGCCGTCACCGCCGATACGCCGGCAGCCCATGCCGGGGTGAAGCCCGGCGATATCATCACGTCTGTCGGCGGCGAGCCCGTCAAGACGCCGAAGGATCTGTCGCGGCTGGTGGCCGACCTTTCGCCCGGCGCCAAGAAATCCCTCGGCATCTGGCGCGACGGCAAGACGCTTGATCTCAACGTCACCGTCGGCGCCAATGAGGACGGCCAGAAACAGGCCGCCGCCGAAAGCCCCGACAGCAAGGGTGACGCCAGCGGCCAGCCGAGCCTCGGCATCGGCCTTGCCGACCCGACGCCCGACCTGCGCCAGCAACTCGACCTGCCGCGCGCCGTCAGCGGCGCGGTGGTCGCCAGCGTCAACCCGGACAAATCGGCCGCTGCCGCCGGCATCCAGTCGGGCGATGTCATCGTTTCGGTGAATGACAGGCCGGTCCACAACGCCCGCGACGTCAAGGCGGCGATCGCCGATGCCGGCAAGGCCGGCCGCAAATCGGTGCTGCTGCTGATCGAACGCGATGGTAATAAAACCTTCGTCGCCGTGCCCTTTGCCGCGGCCTGAAGCCGTCGTGCATTTCGAAATTGCGTTTGCAAGGAGAAGCCGGTGAAAGCGGCTTCTCCTCGCAATGTCCAATCCCGATACAAAAGCCGGCGCTTCGCACATGATCGCTGCCGCAGCGCGTGGCCGATATCGGCGTCTCCCGGAAAAATTGAAAAAACCACTGTCGTTTTTGTCCCGGAAAGCGACATACAAACAAATGGTTGCGCGACACCCTGACATGCCCGTTCAGGATCGATCAACCCTCGGTGGACGAATTAACCCTACTGGCTTACCTTAACATCAGCATCACCTTGAATACTCCGAGCCCTATGCCATCGTATTTTCACGATCACTAATTTGGTTCCGGGAAAGCTCGCCGGAACCGTGGCCCGCCTCCTTGACGAGACCGGCTTCCATGCAGAAGGGCCGAGCTCGATCAAGTGGAGGGTATGCCATGAACAACGTCTTGCAGTTTCGTCCGAAATGCCCGCATGCCGAAAGCTTGGCAGACTGCCGGGAAGCGCTCGAACCTCTCGTCATGAAAATCCTCGGCGAGGCCATCGGCAAGGGCTATCCGCCGGCGGAAGCCGCCATGGTGGTCGCCGATATCGCCGACGACTACATCCTCATGCTGTCGCGCCAGCTGACGCATTCTTCGGATTGTTAGCTCGCGCCCAGGGCGGCCCAGGCCGGCACAGGCCAAAGTATCGCATCCGCCATCCTGGAGGCGTCAAGTGGACCGCGCAGCGACTGCAGGGGTAGCAGTTGGTACAGGAGACGAGACCTGCTACGCGGTCCGTCGCCCTCAACGTCGGCATTTGCCGGAAGTTCCCGTAATATCGGCGCTGCAGATCAGCCCTGACGCCTGCAATATCGGCCGGATGGACAAGCGAAAATTGCTTCGCTCCGCTTCAATCGTCAGACTGGTATGCCTCCGTGCCGGCGAAAATCGAACGGGCACCGCCAACCCAACAAAAAACCCCGACGAAGCGGGGCTTTCAGCTGGTTTTGATGGATCAACCATGCCAATCGGCCTTTGCTGATCAGCGCGATCAGCCTCAGAGGCCCGAAAACAGGTTCATCTCCCCCTCGCCTTTTGCGGTTCGCTCAATCTTTGAATCAAACCCGTAACGGAGCGTGAAACGAGCCTAACGCCACCGCGGCTGCCGCGGCGGCGCATTGGCCTGGATTTCATGCAGCGGCGCCCGAGACCCGAGCAGTTTCTTCAGCTTCTTTTCCTCTGCCGGACCAATCCCGAACTTGCGGCAATGTTCGGCGACATCATGCTCCCGGGGACCTGGGATGCGGACTTGGCGATTGTTCATGCTTTTCATGACTGTTTCCTCCTGAAGAGGAAAACCAGCACGGTGCGGATTTGTTCGTTAGCAAAGTCTAAAATTTGGTTTTACTTATTCTCCTGCCGGTAACAGGGTACAGCAGGAGAATTTTCCGGAACATCGAGGCGGAAGCGGCGGAGTAACTTGATTGCTCAGCTGATCTTCAACCAATGCCTGAGCGCCGCCACCGCGCCATCGCTGGCATAGGCGATCATTCCCCCGATCGTCAGCCCGGCAAAGGCAATCAGCCCCGATATGCCGTAGCCGATCGATTTCATCCTTTTCCACTCATCAAGCGCCGGCCCCACCGCCTCCTGGTTCTTCTCGACGGTCTCCTTGAGGCTCCTGATCTCCTCGCGGATCTGGGCGTCGGCGCCGCCGCTGATCGCCACTCTGGTATCGAGATTTGCGATCTGCCTTGCCTGTTCGTCGAGCCGGGTGTGGATCACGGCGCGGCTGTCGTGGGCATTGGCCTTTTCGTCGCTGACCTCGTTGCGTAGCAGCGCCACGTTTTCCTCGATGCCTGTCAGCCTTCCCTCGACGCGCCCGAGAGCGCGGAGAATATCGTCGTTTGAGGTCATGGATAGAACTTTGCCTTTTGCGATTGAGGCAGGCGGCTGACGAAACGCAGGACGCCGTAGAGAGCCGGGTGAACGAAATCGGCAGCCGTATAGGCGTGGCCGAGCAGGGCGGCGTTATCCTGCACGTTGGTCGCCAGCACTTCGGCGACGCGGTAGTTCGCCGTGCCGTCTCCCAAATCCGTTCGGTCTACGAGCGTCCGGCTGGTCCAGAGCCCAGGCTGATATTCGAACATGACGCGCGCACCGAGCTTCGTCGTGTTTGGCAGGCGCATCGTGTCCCATGTCGTCACGCCATCTTGGTTGCCGGGATGGCCGATGACATTGCCGAGCGGCGTCAATTCGGCCGCCGATCCCTTCGTCGGATCACTGTCCGACATGAAGGCCGGCACGATATCAATCGTCTTGGCGAACCGCGACGACGCGATGAGTGACGCGTTCATGCTGGCGAGCGTCCCCGTGACCGGGTTCCACAGCGCCGACGTCGCGCTGTAGCCGGCGACCGTGCGACCGCTATCCGACGATCCCGCCATGGTCGGCAGAATGGTCATGCCCACCATATGCGCGCCGGGATACCGGGCGATGATCCGATCATCGAGCCCGAACTTGCGCGACTGCCAGAGCGAAAGCGTCGTGTTGTTGTCGTTGCGGCCGCCCTGGTCGAGGCAGAAAGTCCAAGTGTCTTTGCCGCCGTTGAACGTCGTCTTGATGGCGTCGAGCATCACCCATCGCTTGGTAGCGTTGGTGGCAAGCTCGAATTCGTTATGCTCACCAGGCACGCCCATGACGAGCGGGACAGTGCTCCCCCATACCTGGTCGCGCTGGTCGAGCCATCGCCGTATCATGCCCATGTTGCCGCGCTCGTCGGCCGATGCGGCGATCTCCTGCCGCTCGATCAGGCTGTCACCGACGACGAGTGGAACCGGCCTTCCGTCCCATCCTTTCGCCAGAATAAGCGCGGGCCCGTAAGCCTGGATCTGCGAATTGGTCGCGTTGCCGATCGTGTTGTAAAGGCTGTCAGGATCGAGCGCCGCCGTCGACGCCCCGTTGGCGGCCGCCAGCGCCTGTACAGACGCCAAGTCGGCCGCGCCCCAATATTTTTCGCCGCGATGGCGCTGGATGCGATAGGAGCCGCAGCGCTGCGCACCCTCTGCGCCGTGATAGACCGTCCGGACGCCAAAGATCGACCATGCCGGCAGAGCAACTGGCAGTATGACCTGCCCGTAAACAATGCCGGTTGCGGCGGTGACCGTCGCCGGCACCAGACCGCTAAACAAGATCGGGTATTCCGTGCCGTTTGGCATCACGAAGAACGCCTCGTCGATCACGGTGTCGGCGTTCGGCGACTGCGTTTCTTGCGGCGCATTGCCGCCTTCGGTCAGCGCGAAGCCGACGAACGGGATAAGGAAGTCGTTCGTCGGATAGTCGGGCGAGCCGAAGAACAGCTTGGAGCATTGGTAATTCAGCCCGGCCGGGAACGTCCATGGCGTGGCAGTCGCGCCGGTCGGCCAGCGCGTGCGCGTCGCCGCCGGCATGTAGCGATCAGGATCCGGCACCCAAGGCGGTGGCGCCAGAACAGCTCCACCCCTCGGATTTGTCAGGGCAAGCGAAATGGCATTCATCATCGGCGGGCTCCATATCTGATGGTGAGGTCGTCGTAGAAGCGCACGGTGCGCCCCTGGCGGGCATTGGCGCGGTCGAGCGCCTGGCGCTCGCGGGCGAGGATGGCGATGACGGGCTCGCCTTCCACGACAGGCGCATGCGCTTCCTGTCGGCGCAGATCATCGGGCAAGGGCGGCAGCGCCATGCCGGCCGCCGCCTGCCCCTTCGTCACTGCCGCCCTCATCAGCCGCTCAGTGGCGGAGCAGCCACTGACGATCAGCAGCAGTGACAGCGCAAGCGCGGTTCTTTTCCGAAAGCTGAAGCTCATAGGATTGGATCTCGGTTTCCAGGGTGTCTCTGGCCGCCTGCT
>NZ_LOKU01000077.1:0-6612 GCF_002211295.1 Rhizobium sp. N122
GACGCTTGAGACCATGGCCCAAATGAGCGATGATCCCCAAATCAGCCTGCCCCGCTGTGGCACGCTGATATCCCCTTCCGACCCATGTCGGGAAAGCACGGCAATCAGCCGTCAGCTACACCACTCCAATGGACACGATCGCGGCAAATCGCGGCAAGATCGAAAATAGTTTGGCGGATCTTTACGAAAGACGTCACCAGCATTATATATTCTCCACAAGGAGAATGATTATGGCCAGCACATCGCACGCCTACACACCCGCCGAGGCTGCGGCTGTCAGCGAGATCGCTGTGAAATCGGTTCACAATGCGATCGACAAGCGCATCATCGAGATGCATCTCGTTGGTAGCAGGGGTCGAGCACTCACCGATGAGGATCTGCTTCGGTTGAAGCTCTGGTACGGCGTCGGATCGATCTTGTCTGCCGAGCGCCGCAAGCGCCTGTTCGATACGATCGACCAGAACCCCGACGCCGAAACCGTTAGGGCAGACGACTATCTCATTATCGACGTTGCGCGGGCACGAGAACAACTGGCCGCGCGGGCCGAGGCGCTTCGAGAAGCCGAACGAATGATTGAAAGGGTGAAAGGGGTCGTGGGTGGTGAGCCGGTTTTCAAGCGAACCCGTGTTCCCGTGCGAACGATTGCCGCGATGAAGACGCAAGGCGCAAGTACAGCGGAAATCGTCGAGGGCTATCCTTCGCTCACCGAGCGCATGGTGGAACTTGCCGAGATCTGGGTTGCGGCCCATCCCGCCAGAGGACGTCCGCGGAAGCTTTCCGAGCAGGGCCTGAAGGTGAAATCCGTGAAGCGCCTGAGCCTTCGGAACGAGAAGGTCTCCAAACCCTCCGGCTCGACCTCGTGAAGTTTCTTATCGATGAATGCCTTCACACGTCTCTCGTGGCCGTGGCGCAAGCGCACGACCACGATTGCTTCCATGTGAACTGGCTGGGACTGAGCGGCGAAGCCGACTGGGATCTGATGCCTCGGATCATCGAGGAGGATTTTACGTTCGTAACGAACAATGCCCGCGACTTCCGGAAGCTGTACGCGAAAGAGGAATTGCATGCGGGCCCGGTGATCATTGTCCCGCAGGTGCTCCCCGCGCAGCAACGAGAATTGTTTGCCCTCATACTGCAAGATTTGGCGGGAGAGCAGGCTATGGTCAACGAAGTCATCGAAGTGGCCTTCGATGGCGAGGACGCTGTTTCTCACGCGCTATTCGCTTCCGGAGGCTTAGTGGCCTTCATTTGGCATCATTTGCCCCCAATCCTCGACAGGTCGATCCGCATCTCCGCCGAGCCAGCGTTGCGGCTTTCCTCAGACCGCTCAGGCTGCGAATCCTCATGATCCTCACCGTTGGCGACATCCTCATTGACGGCTGGCGCGCTGGCGGCCGTCACGTGACCGCCCGGATCAGGCGCCTGAAACACGCTCACGCCCTCGAACTCTCCTGTCTTCCAGGCGTAGACCGCGTCCTCGAAAATCTGGGGGAAGACGTCGCTCTTCGGATTGCCGTACCACTTGGCGACGATCCGCAAGACCTTGGCAAACATGGCCGTTCCCTTGCGGAGGTTTTCGCAAGGATCGACAACATCGGGGTTCATATGGGCCGCGTCCTTCACGCCGACGCCTGCCGGAAACTGCGTCAGGCCGACACGAACCACGGCCTGGCCGACATACTGCCGGACGATCGCCATCGCCTCGTCCGGCGATGTCGCCTTCGGGACGAGGATCAAGCGGCCACCCGATTTGACAGTGACGGCAAGTGGGTCATTCGAGCCCGCAGCGGTCACGAACTGCTCGACGATCGCGGGCTTCAGCGAATGGTCGGCGCATTGTTGAATAAGGGCAGCATCGAGCATTGCGGGCTCCTTGGAACTCATGTGTTGAAGGAAAAGATGACGGGTTTGTCGAACAGGCGCGCCCAGGCCTGCGTGCTCGCGCGCTGGATAGCCACGATGGATGTCCCCTTGGTCCACCAGCCGTTGCCGACGGCAATGACGACGTCCGGATCGTGGAACATGGAGTGGAGGACGGGCCAGACAATCAGCTGCTCGTAGCAGATCAGAGGTGCGGCCCGACTGTCGGCAACGGTCACGAAGGGACTGGTGAAGAAATGGGCCCGCGCGCCGCCGCTTGCCCCAAGCAAGGGACGCCAAGGTTGCCACATCGAGCCTGGCACCGGCATGCGCTCGCGATAAAGGAGGCGACTCTCGTCACCGGAGATCGCGATCAGAACATTGTCGTATCCGCCTGCATCGACGACAGCGGCCCCTGCGATGACGGTGACGTTAGTTCCCCGCAGAGCTCGCACCCAGAGCCGTTCGACGGTCGGCGTCCAGAAGCCAAGCGCGCTTTCTGGGAGTACGACATGGCGGATGTCACCGGATGCCCGATCCGTCACCGTGGCAATCAGATCACGGTAACGCTGCATGCTGGTGTCCCGGCCTAGCGATGCGCCCAATTCGAGATCGACGCCCTGCCAAGCTTCGGGTAGCGTCGGCTCGGTCCAGAATGCGGCGGACCACGCCCAAAAGCCTAGTAGGGCGATTGCGACAGCCGGCCACATGCGGGTTACGAGGCCCATGAGGCCGGCTGTCGCCGCAGCCAGTCCCCACCATCCCCATCCTGGAAACAGCACGCCCGCGGCCGTGATCGGATGAGCCCAGCCGGTAATGCCGAACGGCGGAATGGCCATCAGAGCCGCTGCCAGGAGATAGTGGCCCGATCGAGCACCCGTCCTCGTGGTCCAGAAGCTGGTATGCACGATGACGAAGCCGGCGGACGCAAAGAACCAAAGCAACAATCCCGGCCAGAGGTCCGAGGAATAGAAGTTCGCAACGCCCTGCGGCAATCCCCGAGAGGCCGCCAGAAAATAACCGGCCGAGACGACCGCGGCAGTCAGTCTCGTTCGCGCAAGCGCCCAGAGGACAGGAAATGCCAGGGCGAGTGGAAGAAGCAGGGCGTGACCGCTCCATCCCACCCATCCGACGATGACAGACCCGACAATCAATGCGGTTGGCTGGAGGTACTCACGGCGCATAGGTGAACACCGGTTGCGCCAGGCCGAGGATACCGGAGGCGGGCAGCGGGCCGAAATAGCGCGAGTCATACGAGCTCCTGAACGGCGAACGGAGAAAGACGCGCTTTCGTCAGGCACGACGCCGCCGGGAAATGGCGTCAGCCGCCGGCCATTGCCGTCCCGCTCTGCCGACCCCGCGCAGCGTTTGCAGGGCTCGAACAACCGGGCCGAGAGACCAGTTCGGGACGAACTCCTCAATCACTTTCGCCAGTCGCTCGACACGCTCCTTCGAGATGCGCTGAACCGCACCGGGTTTGCCGGAGGCCATTTCGTTTAAGTTATGCGGCCATGGCTGGTTCTTCCAGCATGGCGTAGTACCGCTCTTCGGCTTCGGTTGGCGGTATGTTTCCGATGGGCTCCAGGAGGCGTCGGTGGTTGAACCAATCGACCCATTCCAAAGTGGCGAATTCGACCGCTTCGAAGTTCCTCCATGGCCCGCGCCGATGGATGACCTCGGTCTGTAGAGACCGTTGATCGTTTCGGCGAGGGCGTTGTCGTAGCTGTCGCCGACGCTTCCGACAGAAGGCTCGATGCCAGCTTCTGCCAACCTCTCGGAGTAGCGAAAGGACACGTATTGAACGCGCCTGTCCGAGTGATGCACGAGGCCGCCGCCATAAACGGGACGCCGATCATGAAGTGCCTGCTCAAGGGCATCGAGGACAAAGCTTGCATGTGCCGTCCGGCTCGCCCGCCAGCTAACGATGCGACGAGCGAAGACGTCGATCACGAAGGCCGCGTAGACGAAACCCTGCCATGTGGCGACATAGGTAAAGTCAGAAACCCATAGCCTGTTCGGTGCAGGGGCTTTGAACTGCCGGTTAACCCGGTCAAGCGGGCTCGGAGCTGTCTTGTCCGAGAATGTCGTGCGGATCGGCTTTCCTCGAATGATCCCCTGCAGGCTCATCGACCTCATAAGTCTGGCGACAGTGCAGCGGGCGACATCGAAGCCTTCACGCTTCAACTGCCGCCAGACCTTCCGAACGCCATAGACGCGAAAATTCTGCTCGAAGACACGGCGTATCTCGATCTTCAGGCTGACATCGCTGCGGGCGCGGATCGACAGGCGATCCACGTCCAGGCGCTTGGCGACATTCTCGTGATAGGTTGACGGGGCAATCGGCAATAGTTTGCAGATCGGCTCGACCCCGAACACGCCACGATGTTCGTCGATGAACGAGATCATCGTTTGAAGGGGCGGTCGAGCTCCGCCTGGGCGAAATAAGCAGACGCCTTGCGCAATATCTCGTTGGCTTTCGTTACCCCAGGCATATTCTGCGTCGTCCAATCCACCACGAGGCGCCAACAGAACCACACTGGCAGCATTAAGTCTCGTACACAACAAGACGCGCTCCGAACCATAAGAGAAACGACTTCGTACAGCGGGTTCTGAACGATAACGATGTTAAAGCCGGCAGACATCATAAATAGCCCGGCCAACGTTAGCGGCACCCCAAGAAACAATGCGGGCCGTGTCGCCGCCAGGTAAAGGGCTTCTCCCAGACGGTTACTAATCAACCACCTCCAGTTAGCGTCTTGCCGAGGAAACTTGCTCCAAACATGATGACAACGCCGCCGACAACGCCGGCGATAAGACCCAGTGAAGCGCGACCGAACATCCAGGAGAGTCCGATCGCCACGATTCCAAGAACGGCGAGTGACTGGCCGAACGGACCAAGGATAAACGTGCAAATGTTGCTAACCATTGTGGCCGGGTCGGTGCCGCCACCTGCGGATTGGGCCGCAGCTGGCCCAGAGGAGAACATGCTCCAACCCATCGCGCCGCCCACGCTAGGAGCATAGCCAGATACCAGGCGCATCACCGCGTTCGACAGGGAGAGGCGATTCAGATGTACGCGGTATCTCTCAAAGCATCGCATCATTGCGAATCTCCTTTGTTTAGATCGAACAAGAGTTGGTCTCCGGATTTACGCTCGTCCTGGTCCGGCGACGGTGGCGGACCGGATGGATCGCCCCGCCCTTCGGAGAACGACGCGTATATGAACTCCAAACATCCCATGTTTCTTCGGATGCCGACTTTTCCCGGTCATGCTTCGGCTGCTCCGTTGACGGGGGAACTAGCTGTTGAGCGGCCATTTCAACTTTTCGCACGTCGCGTTCGCAAAGCCGTGTGTTGTAGGCGGAGATTGGCAGACGAAGCGCCAATTGCTCCTCGTCAGCCGTCTCGCCGCCAGCACAGGGCGCCGGGTCGCTGAACGGGCGCGTGGAGGCCAACAAGACGATCGACAGCGCCCCGTTGCCTTCAACATTCCTATCTCCGCGTGCTTATAGCTAACACAGCCCCTTCGGTCGGAAGAGATGCCGTCATCTGATGTTCACGATTATCGGGAGGCTCGGTTACACTAGAGTTTTCGATTTCTACATTTCAATCTCATTTGAAGCGAAAATTGAACTGCACCGGTGCGTAGCGGCAATCTAGTCCCGTTCCTCAGAGATTATGACTCTTTGACCGATTTGACCGATCGTGTCCACGGGAGTGGTGTAGCTGACGGCTGATTGCCGTGCTTTCCGACGTCGGGTCGGAGGGGACATCAGCGTGCCACAGCGGGCAGACTGATTTGCGGATCATCGCTCATTTGGGCCATGGTCTCAAGGGTCATGTACCGGGCGCGTTGGACGGCCCATTCGTCATTTTGTTCGAGCAACAGTGCACCGACGAGACGGACGATGGCATCGTCGTTCGGAAAGATGCCGACGACCTCGGTGCGGCGTTTGATTTCGCCGTTAAGACGCTCAATTGGATTCGTCGAGTGTAGCTTTGCCCGGTGCTCTTTCGGGAAGGTCATGTAGGCGAGCACGTCCTCTTCAGCGTCGTCCATGATGGTGGCAAGCTTCGGCACTTTCGGTCTGATCTGGTCGGCGACACTGCGCCATTGTGCGCTTGCTGCCTCCGGCGTCTCCTGGGCAAAGGCGTCGCGATGAAGGCGGATACGACCCGCCTGCCGCTCTTGCCGGCATGCGCGAGCACGTTCCTCATGAAGTGAACCCGGCACCTTTGCCAGGTGGCGTTGAGAACCTTGGTGACGGCGGCCTTGAGACCTTCGTGCGCATCGGAGACGACAAGCTTCACGCCACGCAATCCTCGACGTGTCAGCCTGCGCAGGAATTCCGTCCAGATCGGCTCGGCTTCCGACGTGCCAACTTCCATACCCAGGACCTCGCGCCGACCGTCGCTGTTGACGCCCACCGCGATAATGACGGCAACGGAAACGATGCGGCCGCCGCGCCGGACCTTGAGATAGGTCGCATCCACCCAGACGTACGGCCACTCACCTTCAATCGGCCTGTCGAGGAACGCCTTCACTTTGACGTCGATCTCACAGGCGGCTCACCTGGCTTTTGGAGATGCCGCTCATACCCATGGCCTTGACCAGGTCGTCGACAGAACGGGTCGAGATTCCCTGGATATACGCTTCCTGGATAACGGCCGTCAGAGCCTTTTCCGCCATGCGGCGCGGTTCAAGGAAGCTCGGAAAGTAGCTGCCTTTGCGCAGCTTCGGGATGCGAAGCT
>NZ_LOKU01000078.1:0-236594 GCF_002211295.1 Rhizobium sp. N122
GACGAACGAACCGTTGAAACTACATGGAGACGCATTGGAGAACTCTTGAAGGCGTTCAGTCCCCAGGAGTGCTCCAACTACCTCAGACATGCAGGGTATGGTTCAGAATAACCCTGACAGACTCTAAACTGTGGCCGAGGATTTAGCCCGTTCAGCATTCTGTGGAACAACGGATGGTTGTCCTGGCGAGGCCTTGTACTTCGCTACCTGTGGAAACGAGGTGAAGGACCACTTTGTCTTCTCGATGAGCTTCGGGGAATAGCCGCGCTATCGGTGGTTCTCTTACATGCCAGCCAGACCTTTGGATTCGGCCTTGCTTCCCACGCCTATCTAGCCGTGGATTTCTTCTTTTGCCTTAGCGGCTTCGTGCTCGCAAATGCCTACGATCAAAAACTAAAGTCGGGCGTTTTGCGAGGCCCGATGTTCCTCCTGAAACGAATCGTGCGGCTTTATCCCATGATCATGGTCGGTGTTGGCCTGGGCGCTCTCGCGTTGCAAGTCGTTTACGCGCCAGGCATTTCTCTCGCTGATGTTTCGATTCTTGCCATCGGCGCATTACTCTTGTTGCCCTTGGGGTTTCTGGTGGGGCAAGAGGCGTTCGCGATCAACAATCCACTCTGGTCGATCTTTTTTGAAATTGTGGCTGGCATGATTTACGGATCGATTGCCCGCCGAAGAATTCATCTTTGGCATGAGATAGCGGCTCTCGCGTTATTGGCGGCGGCGCTTTTCGCAGTTGTCCTGGTCGAAGGCACTATCGGGCCTGTTGGATTTGGCAGCTGGCGAGCGTTCTTTGAGGGATTTGTCAGGGCCGGCTTTTCGTTCCTTGCCGGTGTTCTGATCTTCCGCTGGCAAATCGTTCAGCGTGTCCCAGCGGTACGACCTCGAATCCCCCTTTTCATCCTGATAGCCGTTCTATTTTTCCCGTTTGCCGTCCCAAGAGACATCTACGACTTTGTCTGCATCGCCATCATCATCCCGATTGTGGTCGCGTTCGCGGGTGCAGTTCCGCAGAGTGGAGAGCAGCCACTCGCGGCCTATCTTGGGCAGTTGTCCTACCCTCTCTATGTCGTCCATTTGCCCGTTATTCAGCTTGGCTCTTATTTCCAGAGCGTCACAAAGAGCTTCGTTCCATTGCCGCTCGCCGTGAGTTGCACGCTCTTGGCTGCTGTTGTCGCGGCGCATTTTCTGTACACCCAGTTCGACAGACCCATTCGCGCCTATCTAAGCCGGAAGTTTCTCTGAATTAATTCAGGCGCGGTCGCCGATCAGCGAAATGAGCTGGGACTTTGGCGCGACGGCGGAATCCTCGGCGCTGACGGCCTTGCCGCCTTCCATCGTCACGCGGCCTTCGGCAAAGAGCCGCAGCGCCTGCGGATAGATCTGGTGTTCGACGGTGAGCACGCGCGCCGCAAGGCTTTCGGCCGTGTCGCCTGTGAGAATAGGGACGGCGGCTTGGCCGATCACCGGCCCTTCATCCATCCCTTCGGTGACGAAATGCACGGTGCAGCCGGCGATGCGCATGCCGGCGTCGATGGCGCGCTGATGGGTGTGGAGGCCCGGAAACAGCGGCAGCAGGGAAGGATGGATGTTGAGCATCCGGCCTTCATAACGCTGGATGAAGGTCGCCGTCAGCAGCCGCATGTAGCCTGCG
Organism: Rhizobium sp. N122; assembly: GCF_002211295.1. Classification (NCBI taxonomy): domain Bacteria; kingdom Pseudomonadati; phylum Pseudomonadota; class Alphaproteobacteria; order Hyphomicrobiales; family Rhizobiaceae; genus Rhizobium; species Rhizobium sp. N122. Next base: position 1,655 of record NZ_LOKU01000078.1, read on the forward strand.
AGGCAGAGGATGTCGGGGGAAAGCTCGTCGAGCGCCGAAAAGATCGCCGCTTCATGCGCGTCTTTGCTGGCATAGTCCTTGCGGGGAAAGGCGAAGGTGGCGATGCCTTCGGCCGCCGCCTTGGCAAGCCCGCCGGCCTCAGTCTTGTCGGAAATCACGCCGACAATTTCGGCCGGGTAATCGGCGGCCTTGGCGGCCGCAATCAGCGCCATCATGTTGGAGCCGCCGCCGGATATGAGGACGACGACGCGTTTGCGCTTCGCGCTCATATGGCAAGCGTGCCCTTATACACCGTGCCGGCGGCGCCTTCCTCGCGGGCGATCATGCGGCCGAGCGTGACCACCGTCTCGCCCTCGGCCTCGAGGGCAGCGGAAACGGCGGCGACATTCTCGCCGGCGACGACGACAATCATGCCGATGCCGCAGTTGAAGGTGCGCAGCATTTCCTTGGATTCGACGCCGCCCGTCCTGGCGAGCCACGAGAAGACCGGCGGAACCTTGACGGCGGCAAGGTCGATTTCGGCTGCCAGATGCTTCGGCAGCACGCGCGGAATATTTTCCGGGAAGCCGCCGCCGGTGATATGGGCGAGCGCCTTCAGCGCAACGGTTTCGCGGATCGCCTTCAGCAGCGGCTTCACATAAATGCGGGTCGGCTCCAGCAGGGCTTCGCCGAGCTTCTTGCCTTCGGCAAATGGCGCCGGCGCATCCCAGCCGAGGCCGGACAGTTCGACGATCTTGCGCACCAGCGAGAAACCGTTGGAATGCACGCCGGAGGAGGCGAGGCCGAGAATGACGTCGCCTTCGGCAATGTCGCCGGAGGGGAGCAGCTTGCCGCGTTCGGCCGCACCGACCGCGAAACCGGCGAGATCATAGTCGCCGGAGGAGTACATGCCGGGCATTTCGGCGGTCTCGCCGCCGATCAGCGCGCAGCCGGCCTGCCGGCAGCCGGCGGCAATACCGCCGACGATCGCCGCGCCCTGGTCGGGGTCGAGCTTGCCGGTGGCGAAATAGTCGAGGAAGAACAGCGGCTCGGCGCCCTGGACGACGAGATCGTTGACGCACATGGCGACGAGGTCGATGCCGACGGTGTCGTGATAGTCCGCATCGATGGCGATCTTCAGCTTCGTGCCGACGCCGTCATTGGCGGCGACGAGAACCGGATCGGTGAAGCCTGCGGCCTTGAGGTCGAAGAGCCCGCCGAAGCCGCCGATCTCGCCATCGGCGCCGGGGCGCCGCGTCGAGCGCACCGCCGGTTTGATCTTCTCGACGAGGAGGTTGCCGGCATCGATGTCGACGCCCGCATCGCTGTATGTCAGGCCGTTTTTCCCAGACTGGCTCATGCTGGTCTCCGATGGCTATTTTCAGGCGGCTAACATGCCGCGTCATCTGCCGGTCGCAATTGCATGACAGGGGCTTTTATGCAAGCGCCGCATGGCAAAAGCCCCCAATTTCCCGCGTCTTCAACTGGCCTTTCCGGGATTTGCCGCGACAGGGTTGACCATCTTTGCGCCTGCATCCTATGTGCTGAATGGCCGCGTCGGTTCGAATGCGGCGTTTGGCGGCGGAAAGCGATCAGCGGGGAAGCGATGCCACAGCAAGTCAGCGGCAACAGTCTCAAGCGTCAGATTTTCTTCTGGCTGGGCGTGCTCGCCTTCTTCATCGCCTTTCTCTATGTCTTCAGCTCGATCCTGCTGCCCTTCATCGCCGGCATGGCGATCGCCTATTTCCTCGATCCGGTGGCCGACCGGCTGGAGCGGCTGGGTCTGAGCCGCATGATGGCGACGGTCGTCATCCTGATCGCCTTCGTCATAACCTTCGCGCTGGCGCTGATGATCCTCATTCCGGTGCTCGTCAGTCAGTTCAACGATTTCGCCGAGCGGCTGCCGGGTTATATCAACCAGCTGCAGCAGTTTGTTACCCAGACGCAGAATTCGCTGCTGCCGGATTGGGTCAAGAGCCAGGCCGGCACGATCAAGGACAATCTCTCCGGCATCCTCTCCGAAGGCATGGGCTTCTTGACCGGGCTCTTCGCGCAGATCTGGAATTCCGGCAAGGCGATCGTCGACGTCATATCGCTGCTTGTCGTCACTCCCGTCGTCGCCTTCTACATCCTGCTCGATTGGGATCGTATGGTCGCCAAGGTCGATCAGTGGATCCCGCGCGATTATATCAACGATGTCCGCCAGATCGCCAAGGAGATCGACCAGGCGATCGCCGGCTTCATCCGCGGCCAGGGCTCGCTCTGCCTCATCCTCGGCATTTATTATGCCGTCGGCCTGTCTCTCGTCGGGCTGAATTTCGGCCTGCTGATCGGCCTCTTCGCCGGCATGATCAGTTTCATTCCCTATGTCGGCTCGCTGGTCGGCCTCGTTCTCGCCGTCGGCGTGGCGATCGTCCAATTCTGGCCGGATTATCCGTGGATCGGCCTGGTGCTCGCCGTCTTCTTCAGCGGTCAGTTCCTGGAAGGCAACATTCTGCAGCCGAAGCTCGTTGGCTCCAGCGTCGGTCTGCATCCGGTCTGGCTGATGTTTGCGCTGTTTGCCTTCGGCGCGCTCTTCGGTTTCGTCGGCCTTCTGGTTGCCGTGCCGGCCGCAGCCGCCGTCGGCGTCCTTGTTCGTTTCGCGCTTTCGCGCTACCTTCAGAGCGATCTTTATTTTGGCGTGTCGCCCACTGGCCGCGCCCGGAAGACGAAATCAGTTCCCAATGAATGACGTGAAGAACGCGGACCCGAAGCGCAAGGCCGGAGAGCAGCTTCCGCTGGTCTTTTCGCACGATGCCGCCAGCGGGCGTGACGATCTCCTGATCTCGGAGCGTCTTGCTGCCGCCGTGTCGATCGTCGATGCCTGGCCCGCATGGCCGTCGCCGGTTGTCGTGCTCGCCGGCCCGGTCGGTTCGGGAAAATCGCATCTCGCCCGCATCTGGCGGGAGCTGAGCGGCGCCGTCGACATCCATCCCGAGCTTGGCTCGGACGCTGCCGTTGTTGCCGCCGCCGGCCCGGTGCTGTTCGAGGATGCCGACCGCCTCGGCTTCGACGACAATGCGCTCTTCCATGTCATCAACAGCGTACGCGAAAACGGCACCAGCCTGTTGATAACCAGCCGTCTCTGGCCGATCTCCTGGCCGGTTGTGCTGCCGGATCTGCGCTCGCGCCTGAAGGCCGCCACCATCGTCGAGATCGGTGAGCCCGACGAGGCGCTGCTGTCGCAGGTGATCGTCAAGCTCTTCGCCGACCGCCAGCTTTATATAGATGACAAACTCGTGCTCTATATCGTCAACCGCATGGAGCGGTCGCTGAACGCGGCCCAGACGATCGTCGAAAGGCTGGACCGGCTGGCCCTGTCGCGCGGTACGAAAATCACCCGGTCTATGGCCGCCGAAGTATTGAATGAATTGGGAAATTCGGAGCCGGCCGATTGACTGTCACAGTTCCGTCGTGAAACTGATATAATTGCCTTCGGCGATTGAGAACGGGGTAGACCATGGATAGTGCCGTCGCAGAGCATCAGGAACTCACTCCGGAAACCAACGACAACACGCCCCCGCTGGAAGAACTGCTCAAGAGCCCCGAGCGCTTCATCAACCGTGAATTCTCCTGGCTGCAGTTCAACCGCCGTGTCCTCGAAGAAACGCTGAATACCGAGCATCCGCTGCTCGAGCGCGTCCGCTTCCTGTCGATCTCGGCCGCCAACCTCGATGAATTCTTCATGGTGCGTGTCGCCGGCCTCGAGGGCCAGGTGCGCCAGAACATCGTCATTCGCAGTCCCGACGGCAAGACGCCGGCCGAGCAGCTCGATTCGATCCTGCAGGAGATCGACCATCTGCAGATGGAGCAGCAGGCCTCGCTCGCCGTCTTGCAGCAATATCTCGCCAAGGAAGACATCCTGATCGTGCGCCCCGGCGCCTTGAGCGATGCCGACCGCCAGTGGCTGGCCACCGAATTCGAACAGGCGATCTTCCCGGTTCTGACGCCGCTGTCGATCGATCCGGCCCATCCGTTCCCGTTCATTCCCAATCTCGGCTTCTCGATCGGGCTGCAACTCGTCAGCAAGAACGGCCGCGAGCCGATGACGGCGCTGCTGCGTCTGCCGCCGGCGCTCGATCGCTTCGTCCGTCTGCCGGATGATGGAAACACCATCCGTTACATCACGCTTGAGGATGTCGCCAACATCTTCATCCATCGGCTCTACCCGGGTTACGAGGTGCAGGGCTCCGGTACCTTCCGTGTCATCCGCGACAGCGATATCGAAGTCGAGGAAGAGGCCGAGGATCTCGTGCGCTTCTTCGAAACGGCGCTGAAGCGCCGCCGCCGCGGCAAGGTCATCCGCATCGAGACCGACTCGGAAATGCCGGCCTCGCTGCGCCAGTTCGTCGTTCAGGCGCTGAATATCCCTGACAATCGCGTCGCCGTTCTGCCCGGCCTTCTGGCGCTGAACACTCTGTCCGAGATCACCAAGGCGCCGCGCGAAGATCTCAGGTTTCCGTCCTACAATGCGCGATTTCCCGAGCGCGTCCGCGAACATGCCGGCGACTGCTTCGCCGCCATCCGCGAAAAGGACATGGTCGTCCATCACCCCTATGAATCCTTCGACGTGGTGGTCCAGTTCCTTCTCCAGGCTGCGCGCGATCCTGACGTCCTGGCGATAAAGCAGACGCTTTACCGCACCTCCAACGACAGCCCGATCGTGCGTGCGCTGGTCGACGCCGCCGAAGCCGGCAAGTCGGTGACGGCGCTGGTCGAACTCAAGGCTCGCTTCGACGAAGAGGCGAACATCCGCTGGGCGCGCGATCTCGAGCGCGCCGGCGTGCAGGTCGTCTTCGGCTTCATCGAACTCAAGACCCACGCCAAGATGTCGATGGTCGTGCGCCGCGAGGAGGGCAAGCTCCGGACCTATTGCCACCTCGGGACCGGCAACTACCACCCGATCACCGCGAAGATCTACACAGACCTCTCCTATTTCACCTGCAATCCGGTCATCGCCCACGATATGGCGAACATCTTCAATTTCATCACCGGCTACGGCGAGCCGGAACAGGGCATGCAGCTTGCGATTTCGCCCTACACGATGCGCCCGCGCATCCTGCGCCACATCGAGGAAGAAATTCAGCATGCCCGGAACGGCGCCCCGGCGGCGATCTGGATGAAGATGAACTCGCTTGTCGACCCCGACATCATCGACGCGCTCTATCGCGCCAGCCATGCCGGCGTCGAGATCGATCTGGTCGTGCGCGGCATCTGCTGCCTGCGTCCGCAGGTGCCCGGCCTTTCGGAAAAGATCCGCGTCAAGTCGATCGTTGGCCGCTTCCTCGAACACAGCCGCATCTTCTGCTTCGGCAACGGCCATGGCCTGCCGTCCGACAAGGCGCTGGTTTATATCGGTTCGGCCGACATGATGCCGAGAAATCTCGATCGCCGCGTCGAGACCATGGTTCCGCTGACAAACCCGACCGTTCACGAGCAGGTCTTGTCACAGATTATGCTCGGCAACGTGATTGACAATCAACAAAGCTACGAGATATTGCCCGACGGTACGTCCCGGCGCATGGAAGTGCGCAGAGGCGAGGAACCGTTCAATGCGCAGCAGTATTTCATGACCAATCCGAGCCTGTCGGGCCGTGGTGAAGCTCTGAAGTCCAGCGCGCCGAAGCTGATCGCCGGCCTGCTTGAAGGCCGCAACAACAAGTAAAACTGGACATAAATGGTTGAGTCTGAAGCCCAGGGGCGCCTTCCGGGGATCGCCCCGGTCTCCGTCGTCGATATCGGATCGAATTCCATTCGTCTTGTCGTCTACGAAGGCATGTCCCGTTCGCCAACCGTCCTGTTCAACGAAAAGGTTCTCTGCGGCCTCGGCAGGGGCATAGCCCTGACCGGCAAGATGGATGAAGACAGCGTCATCAGGGCTTTGGCGTCGCTGCATCGCTTCAAGGCCCTGTCCGACCAGGCGCGCGCCGCCACCATGTATGTCTTGGCGACGGCTGCCGCGCGCGAGGCGAGCAACGGCCCCGATTTCATCCATCAGGCCGAAACCATCCTCGGCCGCAAGGTCCGTGTGCTCTCGGGCGAGGAGGAGGCGAAATTCGCCTCGCTCGGCATCATCAGTGGCTTCTTCAATCCCGATGGCATCGCCGGCGATCTCGGCGGCGGCTCGCTTGAGCTCATCGATATCAAGGGCAAGGAGTTCGGCAAGGGCATCACCCTGCCGCTCGGCGGCCTGCGCCTGTCGGAATATGCCGGCGGCTCGCTCTCCAAGGCCCGTACCTTTGCCCGCAAGCAGGTGAAGACGGCAAAGCTCTTGTCGAAGGGCGAGGGGCGCACCTTCTACGCCGTCGGCGGCACCTGGCGAAACATCGCCAAGCTGCATATGGAGATGACTCATTATCCGCTGCATATGATGCAGGGTTATGAAGTCTCGCTCGAAGCGATGATGCTGTTCCTCGAACAGGTGGTGACCGCGCGCGATTCCAAGGAGCCGGCGCTGCAAGCCGTGTCCAAGCATCGCCGTTCGCTGCTGCCCTTCGGCGCCGTCGCCATGAAGGAAGTGCTGAGCGCGATGAAGCCGTCGGTGATTTCCTTCTCTGCCCAGGGTGTGCGTGAGGGATATCTCTATTCGCTGCTGTCGGAGGGCGAGCGCCGCCTCGATCCGCTGCTTGCCGCCGCCGGCGAACTGGCGATCCTGCGTGCCCGTTCGCCCGAGCATGCCCGCGAGCTGGCGGAATGGACCGGCCGGATGATGCCCCTCTTCGGCATCCAGGAGACCGAAGAGGAAAGCCGCTATCGCCGGGCCGCCTGTCTGCTCGCCGATATCAGCTGGCGCGCCCATCCCGATTATCGCGGCCTGCAGGCGCTGAACGTCATCGCCCACTCTTCCTTCGTCGGCATCAGCCATCCCGGACGCGCCTTCATCGCGCTGACCAATTACTACCGTTTCGAGGGCCTGCACGACGACGGCGCCACCGGCCCGCTGGCGCAGATCGCCACGCCGCAGCTGATCGAGCGCGCCAAGCTGCTCGGCGGCATGCTGCGCGTCGTCTACCTCTTCTCGGCCTCGATGCCCGGAATCGTCAAGAACTTGACCTTCCGCAAATCGTCGAACCCGGACCTCGACCTCGAATTCGTTGTACCGCCGGAATACCGCGATTTCGCCGGCGAACGCCTGGACGGACGATTGCAGCAGCTGTCGAGGCTGACGAACAAGAGGCTGGCGTTTTTGTTCGAGTAGGGTGGTGCTTGCTCCCTCTTCTCCCCAGCGGGGAGAAGGTGGCCCGAAGGGTCGGATGAGGGGGCCGCACGGCACACCATGTAATTATTGCCTTCGCTTGCGCTCAGTGCATTCGCGGCTTTTGCCGCTCACCCCCTCATCTGCCTGCCGGCATCTTCTCCCCGCTGGGGAGACGGGGAATGTGGCGGCGCCGAATGCCTTCTTCACTCGTTAGAAGCCCGAGGGAACGAACGAGACGGCTGCTTACCTCCTCACGCATGTTGTCCAAGCAAAAAGGGCGCCGCTTCACGCACCGCCCTTCCTGTTCAGGTATCAGAACCCAAATCACTTCGCGTTCAAAAACTCACCAACCTCAAGCAGGCTGAACTCGTTATTGTCGGCCTTGTCGACGGCGCGGCCGGCGGAGAAGGGCAGGTTGTTGTCGTTGCCGACAATGATGTGGGTGGCGTCGACGCGGTCGACGTTTTCGATCGTCACGAAGGGCATGTCGTAAACGCCGTCCTTGGCTCCGGCCTTCTTCTTGTTGTCGGGGTCCTGGATATTCAGAAGGTCGATATAGCCGATCTTGCGGACGGCCTTGCCGGCATTGGCGTCGTTGAACTCGATCTTGTAGACCCGCTTCAGCTCGGCAGGCGCCTCGAAGCAATCCGGCTTCGGCTGCTTCGGGTCGGCGCACGCCTTGTCCTTGGTGCCGGCGCCGCTGTCGCGCTCGATGACGAGGGCGGTCGTGTCGTCGAGCATGTTGAAGTCGCCGATCGACACGCCCTTGTCCTCGAACGGATAGAGCCAGCTGCGGCCGGTCCACTTCTTGGAGGCGACGTCGAATTCGATGATGCGGACCGCGGTGTGGCCGTCGACCGATTCCATCTGGCCGTCATCCTTGTAGATGGCGCCTTCGAGCAGGCCGTAGAGCTTGGAGCCATCCTTCGACATGGCGAGGCCTTCGAAGCCGCCGGAGCGCTTCAGATTGAAGACCGGCATCTTCGCGGCCGGGTTGCCCGGAAGCTGGATCAGCGGATTGTCGGGCGAAAGCACCGGCTTGCCGTCGAGCGTCGTCGCGATGACGTCGGTCAGGTGGCCCTCGGTGTCGATTTTCAGAATGTAGGGACCGAATTCGTCGCCAAGCCAGAAACCGTCGGCAACCGGCTGGATCGATTCGATGTCGAAATCGGCGCCGGTGAGGTAACGCGTATCGGTGCCTTCCAGCACGATCGGGAAGGGGGCGATCTTGTTCGGATCGGAAAGGAAGAGGTTCTTGACGACGTCGGCCTTGTTGGCCGCCCAGTCGAACTTCATCTGGTGCAGGAACAGCATGGAGTCGGCGGAATTGGCCTTCGAGCCGAAGCCGTTATCTGTAAGCGTCCAGAACATGCCGTCACCCATTGTCTTGATGCCGGAGAAGCCCTGGATCGCCTGACCGTCGAAAGGGAGCGTGAGATCGGTGACGCGGGCGCCGTCCTTGCCGGGAACGGTGCCGAGCGCTTCGGTGCGCTTGCGGTCCGGCGTCGTGAACTTGCCTGAGTGCTTGAGGAATTCAGGAGCGTCGGCCGGAGCCGGAACCAGGGTGTTGGCAGGCAGGATTGCCTGGCCGGCGAGCTTGGCCGGGAACTGCTGCTGGTCGGCCGAAGCGGAGGCGGCCATCAGGATGAAAAGCGATACGGAAGCAAAAAGGACGTTCTTCATAATATCCCCATGGAACGGATGCCAATGGCTTCCGCTTAGCAGGGCTTCCGTGTCAGCGAATTGACGGTTGGGTGAAGCTTTGGTGACGGGTGGAAATGCCGTTGCTCAGCCGTGCAGAATGACTGCCGGCGTGTTCAGCACGGTCACCGCCCGCGAGGAAAGCGCCATGACACCGAGCGCCTGACCGCGCCCCTTGACGGCGTGGGTGCCGAGATCCTCGCAGGCGATATCGTCGGGAAACTCCATGCGCCGGGCAAGCTCGGAGGAGATCAGCACCGGCCGGTTCAAGCTGCGGCAGAGGGTTTCCAGCCGGGCGGTGGTGTTCACCGTGTCGCCGAAATAGCTGATCTTGTGATGATCGACGCCGATTTCGGCGGTGATGATCTCGCCGCCGTGAAGGGCGGCCCGCAGCTTCGGCACCTGCCCATAGCTTTTCCGCCAGCCGGCGGCATTGGCTTCGATATCGGCAAGGATATCGAAGATGCAGCGCACGCAGCGCGCATTTTTGACGCCGCGGGCAAGCGGCCAGGTAATGATCGCCGCATCGCCGACATAGTCGTTGATCATGCCCTTGTGGCGCCGGACCGGCTCGGCGAAGGTCGCAAACAGCGAACTCAGCAGCTGTTGCGCGCGGAGGTCGCCGTGCTTTTCGGCAAAAGCCGTCGAATCGACGAGATCGATGAACAGGAAGACACGCTCTTCCCTGACCGGATTGCGATAGCGGCTGACCAGCATGCTCAGGAAGACTTCGCGGCCGAGCAGTTCCCGCACGCGCAGAAGGAAGATCATCGCCGAGCAGACGGCAAGCGCATAGAGGAAGACCTCGTAAGGCATGATGACGAGATCGAAGAGCGAGGGCGGCTTCAGCATGCCGATCGCCCAAAGCAGCAGGCCGCCGCAGGCAAAGCCGATGCTCATCAGGATCTCGTAGATCACCAGCTCGGTGATGATGAAGGCGAACGTCGGCAGCTTCTGGATGCGCCTGTAGAGTCCGCGGAACAGCACCTTGCGCTCGAAGGCGATGATCGGCATGCCGATGAACAGCGCAAAGATCGCCCCGATCACGGGCGTCTGATTGGAGTAGAACATCAGATCATAGACGACGCCGCTGGCAGCCAGAACGATCGTGATCAGGATCCAGTTCTGCGTCGGAGATATTTCCCGCATGCGGCGCTTCGCCCGTAATGTTTCGTCCAGCCATTGTTTCAGCTGGGAAAAAAGCGTCAAGCGAATTCGCTGCGGCACCGTAGCGCTTGGAAACCGCCTGTCGGGCCGATGCGCTACAGGCTGACGGTTTCGACCTTGCGGCCGACGAAGCGCAGAGCGATCTGACCCTGGATCAGCTGCAGCGCCGGCTCGCCGAAAAGATCGCGTCGCCAGCCGTTGAGGGCCGCGACTTCAGCCTTCTCGCCCTCGGCGGCGATCCTGTCGAGATCCTCGCTGTTGGCGATCACCTTCGGCGCCACGCCGTGTTTTTCCGAAATCAGTTTCAACAGCACCTTCAAGAGTTCGACGGCGGCAGCGGCCCCTTCGGGCGCCTGCGCCTGGCGCGGCACATGTGGCATATCGGCCTTCGGGAGAGCGAGTGCTGCGTTGACGGCCTCGATGACGGCGGCGCCGGAAGTCGAGCGTTCCCAGCCTTTCGGAATAGTGCGCAGCCGGCCGAGCGCCTCGGTATCCTTAGGCTGCTGCTGGGCGACCTCGTAAATGGCATCGTCCTTCAGCACCCGCGAACGCGGCACGTTGCGGGCGCGGGCCTCGCGTTCGCGCCAGGCGGCGACATATTTCAGGATCGCCAGCTCCTGCGGCTTGCGCAACCGCATCTTCAGCCGCTGCCATGCATCGTCGGGATGCAGGTCGTAAGTCTCGCGCGCCTCGAGAATATCCATTTCCTCGGAGAGCCAGGAGGTGCGGCCTTCGCGATCGAGTTCCGCCTTCAGCGACAGGTAGACGTCGCGCAGATGGGTGACATCGGCCAGCGCATATTCCAGCTGCTTGTCGGAGAGCGGCCGGCGGCTCCAGTCGGTGAAGCGCGACGACTTGTCGATATGGACATTCTTGATGCGGCTGACCAGCTGATCATAGGAGACGCTGTCGCCGAAACCGCAGACCATCGCGGCGACCTGCGTGTCGAAGATCGGATGCGGAATGAGATTGCCGCGATTGAAGATGATTTCGATGTCCTGGCGGGCCGCGTGAAAGACCTTCAGCACCTTCGGATCGGCCATCAGCTCGAAGAAGGGGGCAAGATCGATGCCCTTGGCCAGCGGATCGACGAGCACTTCGGTTGTCGGGCTTGCCATCTGGATGAGGCAAAGCTCCGGCCAGAAGGTCGTCTCGCGCAGGAATTCGGTGTCGATGGTGATGAAGTCGGACTTGGCCAGCTCTTTGCAGGCGGCCGCCAAATCGGCGGTGGTTTCGATCATATCATTTCATTCGCAAGGAAAAGGTCGGTTGAACCTTCCTTCTCCTTTCGCTTCGATATGTCAATACAACAGCATAAGCTTCGCGCATTGCTGGCTAAGAATTACGTCCGAACTGCGGCGAAGCCGCCTCAGCTCACTCTGAAGTAGCTGGTCATCCCGGTCTTCTGGTGCTCGATGATATGGCAATGCAGCAGCCAGTCGCCGGGATTGTCGGCGACGAAGGCGAGTTGCACCTTCTCGTCGGGCTGGATGAAATAGGTGTCCGACACCAACGGCATCACCTCCCGCGTCGAGGAGGAGATCACCGTGAAGCTCATCCCGTGTAGATGGATCGGATGCGCGTGCGGCGTGACATTCTCCAGATTGAAGACATAGCTCCGGCCGAGCTTCAATTCCGCCAGCGGCGCCGTCGGATCCGGCGTGTCGCCCGGCCATGGCACCTTGTTGATCGCCCAGAAACTGTAGCCGAGCGTGCCGCAGATGCTCTCAGTGGCGGTATTCTCGGCGGTGGCGCTCAGCACCAGCGGGATCTCTTCGGCAGTGGAAAGGTCGGCCTTCGCCACCGGATTTTCGGCAAGCGGCCCGAGATCGCCGATCTCGCGCTTCAGCGATGGCCCGATGGCGCGCAGGCTGGCGATCGTCTTCGGCGTGGTGCCGCGGATATCCTCGAGCGTCGCGACAGCGCCTTCTCCATCCGGCATGCGCACCGCAAGATCGAGCCGCTGTCCCGGTCCGATCTGCAGCAGGTCGAGGGGAAAACGCTTCGGCACCGGATTGCCGTCGATGGCGATGACGGTCGTATCTGCGCCTTCCACCTTCAGCGAGAAGATCCGCGTCACGTCGGTGACCGCGATGCGCAGCCGCACCAGCCCGCCGGCCGGCGCGTCATATTGCGGCTCCTGACGCCAGTTGGCGGTGCGCACCGTGCCGTAGGTGCCGGACTTGGCCGCGTCACGCGGCCGGAAGGGGGCGATGAACTGCCCGTCGCCGCCGAGCCGCCAGTCGCGCAGGTTCAGGACAAGTTCGGCATCGAATTCAGGATCGGCGGGATCTTCGACGACGATGACGCCGGTCATGCCGTGCCCCATCTGCGTCAGCGTATTGCAGTGCGGATGATACCAGAAGGTGCCGGCATCGGGCGGCGTGAAGGCATAGTCGAAGCTGTCGCCGGTATAGATGTAGGGCTGCGTCATGAAGGGCACGCCGTCCATGCGGTTGTCGATGCGAAGCCCGTGCCAGTGGATCGTCGTCGGCTCGTCGAGCCCGTTTTTCAGCCGCGCGGCGTAAGGGCGCCCCTTCGTCATCCGGAGAACCGGCGGCATGCCGTCATGGCCCCAGCTCATGATATCCCGGGTCGGTCCCGCCTCGGTCAGCACCGCCTCGGTCTTAACCGCCGCCAGCAGCTGCGGCTCGGGTGCTGCCTCAGCGGGCCCGAATTTGCCGGCAATGCCGAGGCCGACGCCATAGGCGCCCGCGACGGCGGATGCCTTGAAAAGATTGCGGCGGGTCAGGAGGGGCATGCGGGCGCTCCATGGTGAGAATGCCGATCCTTTTAAAGTTGACCGGCTTTTTCAGCAATACGGGAAGCGCGGCCAAACTGCCGCAGCATACGGGCCGCTGCGTTGCCACAAACGCGTGCCAAACGCGTGGGCAGCACGCGCTAAGCCTTGACAAATCGGAGCGTCCATGCGCTTTTCCGCCCGATTTTCTTGTCGGCGCTTGAGGGTCTTTGAACCCTTGCTGCCGTCTTAAGCCACATTCCAGGATTTGAGATCATGCATCGCTATCGCAGCCACACATGCGCCGCCCTCCGCAAGACGGATGTCGGCTCGACCGCCCGTATCTCCGGCTGGGTCCATCGCGTCCGCGACCATGGCGGCGTTCTCTTCATCGACCTTCGCGACCATTACGGCATTACCCAGGTGGTTGCCGATCCGGACAGCCCGGCCTTCAAGATGGCCGAGACCGTGCGCGGCGAATGGGTGATCCGCATCGACGGCCTCGTCAAGGCCCGCACCGAAGACACCGTCAACAAAACAATGGCGACCGGCGAGATCGAGCTCTACGCCCAGGAGATCGAAGTGCTCTCCGCCGCCAAGGAATTGCCGCTGCCGGTCTTCGGCGAGCCGGATTACCCTGAAGACGTCCGCCTCAAATACCGCTTCCTCGATCTCCGCCGCGAAACGCTGCATAAGAACATCGTCAAGCGCACCCAGGTCATCTCGGCGATGCGCCGCGAAATGGGCAATGTCGGCTTCACCGAATATACCACGCCGATCCTGACGGCCTCCTCGCCGGAAGGCGCGCGCGACTTCCTCGTGCCATCGCGCATCCATCCCGGCACTTTCTACGCCCTGCCGCAGGCGCCGCAGCAGTACAAGCAGCTGCTGATGGTCGCGGGCTTCGACCGTTACTTCCAGATCGCGCCCTGCTTCCGCGACGAAGACCCGCGCGCCGACCGCCTGCCGGGCGAATTCTACCAGCTCGACCTCGAAATGAGCTTCGTCGAGCAGGAGGACATCTGGGACACGATGGGCCCGATGATGACTTCGATCTTCGAAGAATTCGCCGAAGGCAAGCCGGTGACCAAGGAATGGCCGCGCATCCCTTACGACGAGGCGATCCGTAAGTACGGTTCCGACAAGCCGGATCTGCGCAACCCGATCGTGATGGAAGCGGTGACCGAGCATTTTGCCGGCTCCGGCTTCAAGGTCTTCGCCGGCATGATTGCCTCCAATCCGAAGGTTGAGATCTGGGCGATCCCGGCAAAGACCGGCGGCTCGCGCGCCTTCTGCGACCGTATGAATGCCTGGGCGCAGAGCCAGGGACAGCCCGGTCTCGGCTACATCTTCTGGAAGGAAGAAGAGGGCAAAATCGCCGGCTTCGGACCGCTTGCCAAAAACATCGGCGAGGAGCGTACCGAGGCGATCCGCACGCAGCTCGGCCTTGAGGCGGGCGACGCCTGCTTCTTCGTCGCCGGCGAGCCGTCCAAGTTCTACAAGTTTGCAGGCGAGGCCCGTAACCGCGCCGCCGACGAGCTGAACCTGATCGACCGCGACCGCTTCGAGCTGTGCTGGATCGTCGACTTCCCCTTCTTCGAATACAACGAGGAAGAAAAGAAGATCGACTTCGCCCACAACCCGTTCTCGATGCCGCAGGGCGGCCTCGATGCGCTGCTGAACCAGGATCCGCTTGGCATCAAAGCCTACCAGTACGACGCGGTGTGCAACGGCTTCGAAATCGCCTCGGGCTCGATCCGCAACCAGTCGCCGGAAACCATGGTCGCCGCCTTCGAGAAGGTCGGTCTCAGCCAGCAGGACGTCGAAGACCGTTTCGGCGGCCTCTACCGCGCCTTCCAGTACGGCGCGCCCCCGCATGGCGGTGCTGCATTCGGCATCGACCGTATCGTCATGCTGCTCGTCGGCGCCAAGAACCTGCGTGAAATCTCGCTGTTCCCGATGAACCAGCAGGCGCAGGATCTGCTGATGGGCGCGCCGACCCCGGCAACCCCGACGCAGCTGCGCGAACTCTCGATCCGGCCGATCCCGCCGGTCAAGAAGGACTGAGGATCGTCCGATCCCGAATGTGAAAAGCCCGGCGACCGTTCAGGTGTCGTCGGGCTTTTTGCTGTCGCTCACAAGGCCGCGTAGATCGCCTCGCGCAGATCGACCGTGAACTTGCCCCACATGCCCTCCAGCGTCGTGTTCGTCAGCGCCACGACGGTCAGCCGGTTCACGGGGTCGATGAACCAGCTGTGGCCGTAGACGCCGCCCCATTTCACCGTGCCCTTGGGGAAGGGGACGCCTGCCTCGGCCGGATCGGTGATGACGGACCAGCCGAAGCCGAAGCCCGAGCCGGGTTCATGCCGCTGGCGGTGCCCGCCGGCCTGGTCGGTCATCATCATCGCAACGGTGTCGCTCGAGAGCAGCGGTGCGCCGCCCCTGCGGATGGTTTCGAGTACGGCCAGAACGTCACCAGCCGTTCCCGCCATGCCGCCGCCGCCCGAATGATAGGAGGTGGAATCGAAGATGCGCTTCGGCGCGAAGCGGATCGGACCCAACAGCGACATCACCAGCGCATTTTCGCCCATCAGCGCCGGTTCGGGTGAAGCGTTCATATAGGCGGCGGCGAGCCGGCTGCGGTCACAAACCGAAAACGCCGTGTCGGCAAGCCCGAGTGGTCTTGTCACCAGTTCGGCGACGGCCTCAGCCAACGGCGCGCCGGTTTCCGCCTCGATGACGCCGCCGATAACATCCATGGCAAGGGAATATTGCCAGTCGCTGCCCGGTGCGAAACGCAAGGGCACACTGGCGATCCGCCTGAGATTTTCGGTGAGCGCCAGTCCCGGCTGGTCGAGGCCGTCGGAAATACCGGCGCGGATATAGGGACCACCGTCCTCTTCTGAAAAGCTGTAGCCGAGGCCTGATGTATGGGTCAGCAAGTGGCGGATACGAATGGTCGCCTCGTTGCCGTCGGGCAGCTTCGGCCGGAATTCCGGCAGCCATCTGGTCACCGCGTCGTCAAGGTCGATTCTCGCCTGCTCGACGAGCCGCA
Source organism: Rhizobium sp. N122 (assembly GCF_002211295.1). Lineage (NCBI taxonomy): Bacteria > Pseudomonadati > Pseudomonadota > Alphaproteobacteria > Hyphomicrobiales > Rhizobiaceae > Rhizobium > Rhizobium sp. N122. Next base: position 17,534 of record NZ_LOKU01000078.1, read on the forward strand.
TCGCGGCGATGGTGACGATGGGCTTGGTGATGGAGGCAAGCCTGAAGATCGTATTCTCGCGCATTGCCAGGCCGTTTTCGCGGTCGGCGAGGCCTGCTGCTCGGCGGTGGATGATGTCTCCGTCGCGGGCGACGAGCACGACCGCTCCGACCAGCCGCCTGTCGTCGAGCGCATCTGCAATTGCCGCGTCGACGCCCGCGGAAAGCAAGGAATTCTTGTTGGCACGTGTCGTTTCGAGGGGAAGACTCATCAGATCAAACCTTCTATAATCACAATGACCATTCCTGAAATAGATGGATAGGGCGGAATTTCTAGAGTGATCGTTGTGAAAAATAGTTCAGAGATGAAAAATCCTTCCGCGCGCCGCCGCGGCCGCCCGCCAGCCTTCGATCGCGAGACGGTTCTCGCGGCGGCCCGCGAGACCTTCTGGGCGCATGGATACGAAGGCGCCTCGATCGCCGATCTCACGACCGCCATGGGCATCACGCCTCAAAGCCTCTATGCCGCCTTTCACTCGAAGGCCGATCTCTACCGCGCGGCGCTGGAGCAATATAGAGCGCTGGGCGCCGGAACCTTTTCCGCGCTCGGCGAGCCGATCGACACCGTCTCTGCCTTCGAACGGATATTGCGGGGCTCGGCGGCGATATTTTCGGCGCCGGAACATCCGAAAGGCTGCATGATTTCGACGGCTGCGTTGAATTGCGCCAGCGAGAACGACACGATCGCCGACCATGTCGCAGCGCTGCGTCGTCGGTCGCTGGATACTTTTGCGGCAAGGATCGAGCGCGGCATCCGCGAGGGCGACATGAGCGCGGAAACCAATCCGCGCGCGTTGGCGCGATTCCTCGGCGCTATCGTGCAGGGCATGTCCGTGCAGGCAAGGGACGGCGCATCGCTCGAGGAGTTGCTTGAGATCGCAAGCCTCGCCATCTCAGAACTCGCCCGCCACCGCGTTTGAAACGAAAAGGCCCGGCAATCCGTGACTGACACCAACTATTGGGGTCAGTCACACATTACCGGGCCTTTCATCGCAAGAGTGAAGCGATCAGTCGTTGGCCGAAACCTTGACGCCGAGCACTTGCGGCAGCGTGTTCGGAGCGCCCATGGCAGCACCGACGATCGTCGGGAAAGGCACCGGCTTTTCAGGAGCGGCCTTGACGGTCAGGCTCTTCGGGTCGTCGAGGAAGGTGTTGACCGCAGCCGAAACGGCGTTCTGCAGTTCCGGAATGTTGAGCTGCGCCAGCATGATCGGCGTCATCGCCTTCAGCGAATCCGCCATCTGCTTGCCCGACATGTTCTGCTGCGAGCCGGCATAGTCAAGCGCGCGTTTGGTGATCGAGGCATCGTCGAAACGCACCTGCGCTGCCTCGAAGGAAAGCTGCTGCATCAGGCCGAGCATGGCGAGACCGAGCGCCTGCTGCGACTGTTCCTTGTTCGGGTTGGCTTCGGATTGCTTCATCGCATCCTGCATCGACTTCATGAAGGCCATCGTGTAGCCGGAGATCTTGAAGCCGAGGTTCAGCTTGCCGACATTTGTGAAGTCGAAGGCGATTTCCGAGATGTCGATCGTGCCCGGGGCGAGTTCCCAGGCGCCCTTCATCGTGATGTCGCCCTGGATATGCTGCAGGGCGAGCTTCTCGATCGCATCCTTGCTCTTGGGATCGTCGGCCTTGGTGAGATCGGCCTTCATGCTTTTGAAGGCGCCGTCGAAATCGAAGCCGGATTCGTCTTCGCGCAGAGTCAGGTTCATGTTGCTTTCGAGCAGCGAGAACACTTCCGCACCATCCTTGACCACCTTCACCGGGCCGATATGCGCGGTTTCATAGAGCATCATGGTGTCGAGCGTGTCGCCGCCCGGCGTTGCCGGCACGGAGATGCCGCCGAGCGTCAGTTCCTGCGCCGTCACGGTGACGCCGTCCTCCGTCTTGTTGATGTCGGGGAACGCGGCTTCTTCGATGTAATAGCCGCCGTCCTCGTCTTCTTCGACGCCGGAAAGGGTGATTTCGCCGATGGGCAGGCTTTCGCTGCCGGTCGGCTTGACGGTGACATTCTTCAACGTAACGGTCGTGCCGTCGATATCGACGCTTTCAGCCGCAATCGTCCCACCCTGGGCGGCATAGGCGGCATTGATCTTCTTCAGGAGATCGGTGCCGTCGAGGGCGAATGCCGAGCCGGCGAGCGAGAAAAAGGCGGCGCCCGACAGCATCAGCCGCGTTGTCCGGTAAATGTTCATGGGGTGATTCCTCTGGTGGCGTGTGGCGGTTGGAAATCTGCAGTTACACTACTACGGATTGGGCCCGCTTTATATTTGCGGACTTCTAAATTTCCGTTGAAAGGAACGGCAAACGAAGTCCAAATTGCGGCCGAACGTTTGTCTCATCCTTTGATGTCGGTGCCAAGACTTCATCCACAGCTGCAATGGCCTGGATTCCTTGCCCGCCAGCCGCTTCTGGGCTAGTCAGAACCTATGGGACAAGAGATTTTGCCGCCTTCCGGCGGAGACGACGACAACATCCAGCCGGTCGACCTCAAGGCGGCGCTCGAGCAGCGCTATCTCGCCTATGCGCTGTCGACCATCATGCACCGCGCTCTGCCAGACGTCCGCGACGGGCTGAAGCCTGTCCATCGCCGCATCGTCTACGCGATGAACGAGATGGGGCTGAGGCCGACTTCGGCCTTCAGGAAGTGCGCCAAGATCGTCGGCGAGGTGATGGGTAACTACCATCCGCACGGCGACCAGTCGATCTATGACGCGCTTGCCCGTCTCGCCCAGGACTTCTCGCAGCGCTACACGCTGGTCAACGGCCAGGGCAATTTCGGCAATATCGACGGCGACAGCCCCGCCGCCATGCGTTACACCGAATCGAAGATGACGGCGGTCTCCGAACTGCTGCTCGAAGGTATCGATCAGGATGCCGTCGATTTCCGCGACACTTACGACGAATCGAATTCCGAGCCGACCGTCCTTCCCGGCGCCTTCCCGAACCTGCTCGCCAACGGCTCCTCCGGCATCGCCGTCGGCATGGCGACCTCGATCCCGTCGCACAATGCGCATGAGCTTTGCGACGCCGCGCTGCATCTGATCAAACATCCGGATGCGACAGTCGAAAAGCTCGTCGAATTCATTCCCGGCCCGGATTTCCCCACAGGCGGCATCATCATCGACAGCCGCGACAGCATCATCGAGAGCTACCGCACCGGCCGCGGCGGTTTCCGCGTGCGGGCGAAATGGCAGACCGAGGATCTCGGCCGCGGCGGCTACCAGATCGTCATCACCGAAATTCCCTTCCAGGTGCAGAAGTCGCGGCTGATCGAAAAGATCGCCGAGCTGCTGATCGCCCGTAAACTGCCGCTCTTGGAAGACATCCGAGACGAATCGGCCGAGGACATTCGTGTCGTCCTGGTGCCGAAAACCCGCAGCGTCGATCCGACGATCCTGATGGAATCGATGTTCAAGCTGACCGAGCTGGAAAGCCGCTTCCCGCTGAACATGAACGTGCTGTCCATGGGCCGCATCCCGCGGGTCATGGCGCTGAACGAAGTGCTGAAGGAGTGGCTGGATCACCGCCGCGAGGTGCTGCAGCGCCGCTCGCGCTTCCGCCTGGCGGCGATCGAAAAACGTCTCGAAATCCTCGGCGGCCTGCTGATCGCCTATCTCAACATCGACGAGGTGATCAGGATCATCCGCGAGGAGGATGAGCCGAAGCCGGTGATGGTGGCGCGCTGGGATCTCACCGACAATCAGGTCGAGGCGATCCTCAACATGCGGCTGCGCTCTCTGCGCAAGCTCGAAGAGTTCGAGATCCGCAAGGAATTCGACGAACTCACCAAGGAAAAAGGCGAGATCGAAGCGCTGCTTGCCTCCGACGACAAGCAGTGGCAGACGGTCGCCTGGGAAATCGGCGAGGTGAAGAAGAAATTTGCCAAGGCGACCGAGGTCGGCCGCCGCCGCACCCAGTTTGCCGACGCGCCCGAAGCCGATGAGCAAGCCATCCAGCAGGCGATGATCGAGAAGGAACCGATCACGGTCGTCATATCCGAAAAGGGCTGGATCCGCGCGCTGAAGGGCCATATCGCCGATACGGCGACGCTGACCTTCAAGGAGGGCGACGGCCTGAAAATAGCCTTCCCGGCGCAGACGACGGACAAGATCCTGATCGTCACGACAGGCGGCAAGGCCTTCACGCTTGGCGGCGACAAGCTGCCGGGCGGTCGCGGCCACGGCGAGCCGCTGCGCATCATGGTCGACATGGACAACGACCAGGCGGTGCTGACCGCTTTCGTGCACGATCCCTCGCGCAAGCAGCTGATCGTCTCCACAGCCGGCAACGGCTTCGTCGTTGCCGAGGCCGAGCTGGTCGCCAATACGCGCAAGGGCAAGCAGATCATGAACGTGGCGCTGCCCGAGGAGACGCAGCTGCTCGTGCCCGTCGGCGGCGATCATGTCGCCGTCGTCGGCGAAAACCGCAAGCTGCTGGTCTTCCCCTTAGCGCAGGTGCCGGAAATGTCGCGCGGCAAGGGCGTGCGTCTGCAGCGCTACAAGGATGGCGGCATCTCAGACGTCCGCTGCTTCGCGATATCGGACGGCCTCGTCTGGGAAGACAGCGCCGGCCGCACCTTCACGAAGAACAAGGACGAGCTTGCCGAATGGCTGTCCGACCGCGCCACCGCCGGCCGCACCGTGCCGAAGGGCTTTCCGCGCAGCGGCAAGTTCGCCGGCTAATGCATGTCCCCCGGACGTGTACAGCGGTTCCGGAACGACATCCATAAAAATTCCATGCTCGTCTCTTGGCGGGCGCTGGAACTTCTCTATCTCAACGCTGTTACCCAAAAGAAGAGAAGGCCGGTCCGTGGGCGGATGGAACGGCTATGGCCCGCGCGCTTGGAGAAGGCGCGCGCCGTTACCGGAGGAAAATCGATGCCCGCCAGCACCATCAAATTGCATGTTTGCCACACCTATAGGGTGCCGCCTGCTGTCGTGTACGACGCCTGGCTTAACCCCGAAATCGCCCGCCGCTTCCTGTTTGCCACCGATGACGGTCACGTCATTCGCGCCGATATCGATCCGCATGTCGGCGGCCGTTTTTTCATCGTCGACCGCCGCCCGACCGGCGACGCCTTTCATCAGGGGGTCTTCCTGGAGCTGAAGCGCCCGCAGCGCATGGTCTTCAGCTTTTCCGTCGAGGACCACGACCACAATTGCGACCGCGTCGAAATCGACATCGAGCCGCTCGGCGGCGGCAGCCGCCTGACGCTGACCCACGAAATGTGCGCCGAATGGGCCGAACATGAGGAGAAGACCCGGCAAGGCTGGGCGCACGTGGTCGAAGGGCTTGGCCGTGAGCTGGAGCAGCAGCAGATGAAGGCTACGGGTTGAGCGGCACGCTGAAGTCGGGAAGGAAGCGGGTCGCGTCAAGACTTGAAGCGGCCCCGCCTTTCGATGAAATTTGAACCGCTTTATTCCGCCCGCTTTTTCAACGCGACCTTGTACTTGTCTACGAAATTTCGTGCCGCTTCCAGCTGACGAGGGAAATCCTCATTGACCGGCTTCATATTGATGCCGCCGTTTTCCAGCCTCAGTTCCAGTGAATCACCCGTCTTCAATCCAAGACGGGCCAGAACTTCCTTAGGGATAATAATCCCCTCGGAATGACCGATCTTACGGATTGTAACGTTGATCGCTTCGTCCTCTGTGTCAGAACGGAGTATCACATGGTGGTAAGCAGGCGACAACGCCTATTCCGCCAACGGCCTGATGCGGCTTCCCCGCACCATCCAGAAACAATGCCCGGCGATCGCCGCCATCAGGATTCCGCCGCCGATGAGTGTCATCGTCGCCGGCGTTTCCGAAAAGATCAGCCAGACCCAGATCGGGGCGAGCACCGTTTCGAGCAGGTAGAACATGCCGACTTCAGGGGCGGAGAGGTAGCGCGGCCCGGTCGCAAGGCACCAGAAGGCGAGGGGCATGACGATGGCGCCATTGAAGAGGATCCAGCCGGGGTGGGCGATGGAAAGCCCTGAGGGCAGAGCTTGTGCGAGACCGAGCGTGGCCGGCAGAATGGCGGCAAGCAGCGGCACGAAGCCCATTTCGCGGCGCGAGGCCCGCCCGATCGTGATGGCGGCGGCAAGAATAAGCGCGCTGAGAAGCGCCATCGCGTCACCGAAAAAATGGCCGCTGGAAAGCCCTTCGCGCACGATCAGTCCGACGCCGAGGATCATGAACAGCATGGCGATCAGCGTTGCCGCCTGCGGCTTCTCCTTGAGGAACATCCACGAAAGAAGCGCCCCGAACATCGGGTTGAAGGCGACGATGAAGACGACATTGGCCGTGGTCGTGTTGAAGATCGCGAGCACGAAGGTCAGGGAGGAGAGACCATAGAGCAGACCGGCGAGCAGGCCGGGCCGCCCCGGGACGAGGATCGGCCATTTGCCAGAGGCCAAGCGCATTGCGCCAAGGATGACGAGCGTGGCGAGGACCGTGGCCGCGCTTCGCATCCCCAATACCGACCAGATGTCGCCACCGCCAAGACGGACGAGCGGAATATCCATGGAAAGCGCCAGCCCGCCGATCGCCGTCAGCAGCAGACCCTTCCGATGATCGGAACGAGCAGTGGGTAACATTTAGAGTCTTTCCTGGTTAGATTGAAGCATTTTGTTGGCTCAAACGGAGTCGAATGCTCGACCGGCTGGCGCGCGTCGTAGCCCAGATCTACGGCCAAGCCGGCCGGTCGAGCAGGCGGCCCGTTTCAGCCAACCCGAAGGGCCGGGCATCTTTCCGCCAGGAGCAGAGGCGATCGGCTCGGACGTACCAAGTGTATGCCCACCGCCAATCGCCTCTGCCTGACGAAAACCTGCTCCGGCAGAATGCTTCAATCTAACCAGGAAAGGCTCTAATCGTGGGGGCTTTGAGGCGTGGATGAGGGATCGAAACGTTCCCAGCCGCGTGGGGTCAGATGCTCCTGCGGCTGGAAGCGTGTCTTGTAGTCCATTTTTCGCGACCCTTGAACCCAGTAGCCAAGATAGACATGTGGCAGGCCGAGCGCCTTCGTGCGCCTGACATGGTCGAGAATCATGAAGGTGCCGAGCGATCGCCGCTCGATATCGGGGTTGAAGTAGGAATAGACCATCGACAGCCCGTCGCTCATCGTGTCGGTCAGCGCAGCGGCAAGCAGCTCGCCCTTCGGCCGCTGCTCTAGCCCGGAGCCCTCCTCACGCCGGCGGTATTCGACGATTCGCGTGTTCACATGCGTGTCCTCGACCATGATCGCATAGTCGAGCACGGTCATGTCGGACATGCCACCCTGCTGGTGGCGATAATCGAGATAGCGGCGGAAAAGCGAATATTGCTCGCTGGAAGGCTGGGCCGTGAATTCGGTGGCGATGACGTCGGAATTGGCGGCAAGCACCCGCTTCATCGATTTCGTCGGCTCGAATTCCTGGGCGAGAATCCGTACGGAAACGCAGGCGCGACAGGATTCGCAGGCCGGGCGGTAGGCGATGTTCTGGGATCGGCGGAAACCGCCCTGGGTCAGGATGTCGTTCATCTCGGCGGCGCGTGGACCCACCAGATGGGTGAACACCTTACGCTCCATCTCATGCGGCAGATACGGACACGCAGCCGGAGCCGTCAGATAAAACTGCGGGGATGGCGTTGTCTGCGTATTCATCTGTCGCGGAAATTTCCTTGTCGAGACTGTGCTGTTTCTTGACAGCATGACCTAAGAATAAAAAACGTCAACAGCGGGGCGGTTCTCGCCCTTCATTTCGGTCTTCTAATTTTAGATATGGAGCGTTGGCGCGCTCGGGCAAAGAGAAAGCGGAGACTTTATTTCGTCTCCGCTGAATGGCTTAGCCGTGGCCTCGGTCCAACGCTCAGGCGGTGCGAACCGTCGCCGTCCCGACCAGCAGGTCATGGATGAGACGGCTGCGCTCGGTGAACAGGCCGGCAAGCAGAATGAGAGGCGTCAGCACCGAGTTGAGGATCCAGAACAGCGCCAGATGCACGATCGCCGTCAGGAAATCCATCGGCCGGCCGTCGACGCGCACGATGGCGATCCCCATCGCGCGCATGCCGAGCGAGGCCTGGCTCCGCCCGCCGACAGTCAGGCCGAAATAGATGCCGGCGACGATGACGAAGAGGGCAGGGTAGAGCAGAAAGCCGAGGCCGAGCGTGACGATCGACAGAAAGAACAGCACGATCCCGGCAGGGATGCAGAGCAGCAGCACGATAAGATAGTCGAGGATGAAGGCGAAGACACGGCGGCTCAACACGCCGCTATAGGCGCGCCAGTCCTCCGGTGCGGCATAAAGCGGATTGGGGTTGTAGCTCATCTCAATCTCCTGCGGAAAAGCGATGCCGCTGATATGGTATCGGCAGTGGGAAATACAATATTTCTTCCTAGATGCGGATGTTTCAGGCCGGATTGGCTTGAAACATCCGCATCTAAATCGAAGAAATAGAGCATGATGTCGCCCGAAAACCGCGTACACTTTTCGGCATCATGCTCGCAATCACCGCTTGGCGAGGATTTTCGCCACCTCGACCGCGAAATAGGTGAGGATGCCGTCGCATCCCGCCCGCTTGAACGACAGCAGCGTTTCAAGCATCGCCCGTTCGCCGTCGATCCAGCCGTTCATCGCCGCCGCCTTGATCTGGCTGTATTCGCCCGAGACCTGGTAGGCGAAGGTCGGCAAGCCGAAGGCCTCCTTCATCCGCCAGCAGATGTCGAGATAGGGCAGGCCGGGCTTGACCATCAGCATATCAGCGCCTTCCTCGACGTCGAGGGCCGCGTCGCGGATCGCCTCGGTGCCGTTGGCCGGGTCGATATAATAGGTCTTCTTGTCGCCCTTCAGCAGCCCGCCCGTCGAGATCGCCTCGCGATAGGGGCCGTAGAAGGCGGAGGCGAATTTCGTCGCATAGCTCATGATGCCGACGCTCTGGTGGCCGGCGGCATCGAGCGCCATGCGGATTGCGCCGATGCGTCCGTCCATCATCTCCGACGGTGCGATGATGTCGGCCCCGGCATCCGCCTGCATCACCGCGGCCCGCGCCACCTGATCGACCGTCTCGTCATTGACGATCTCGCCGTCTCTCAAGATTCCGTCATGACCATGGCTGGTGAAGGGGTCGAGCGCGACGTCGGTGATGACGCCGATATTGGGCACCGCCTTCTTGATCGCCGCCGTCGCCTGATTGATCAGATTGTTGGCTTCGAGGCTGTTCGAGCCGGTCTCGTCGCGCAGTTCCATTTCGATATTCGGAAAGGTGGCGAGCGCTGGAATGCCGAGGTCGGCCGCTTCGCGCGCCGCTTCGACGGCTTTGTCGATGCTCATGCGGTTGACGCCCGGCATGGCCGGGATCGGATCGACGATGCCGGAACCCGGCACGATGAAGATCGGCCAGATCAGGTCGTCGACCGTCAGCCGGTTTTCCTGCACCAGCCGGCGCGTCCAGTCTGCCTTGCGGTTGCGCCGCATGCGGCGATGGCCGGTGATGTCGTCGACGAGATGCGTCCTATCCTGCATGATATCTGCCCCTGGCCCATTCCATTTATCGGAGCGCTCATTATCATGACGCCTCGAAAATCCAAACCGGGCGATTGGCCGCGGCGGAAAAACCTCAGGCGTATAACCCGCAATCGATTTTCTGCGTTACGCGCGAACGCGATATGATAGAGCGTCGTGTCGTTAGTACGTCGTCAGATGGGCGGCGCTCTTTAACAAGATGCAACCCCAAACCGATGTCTGCGCCATGGAAACCGATTCCCCGACGATACCGAAACGCACACTGGCGGATATACTCTTCATTCTCTTCCTGAGGCTGGTCGCCGTTTCGTGCTTCTGGTTCGGCCTGCAATATTGGGCGATGCTCGTCGGCTATTCGCTCGTCGGCGCCGGCCGCTTCGATCTTTTGAGCCTGCCGTGGAAGGTGGCGAGCACCAGTCTTGCCGTGCTTTTTCCCGTCGCCTCCCTCGGCCTCTGGCTGACCGTCTCCTGGGGGCCGGTCATCTGGGTGCTCGCCGCCGGCGGGCAAATCCTGATGTATGGCCTGCTGCCGGATATTTTCGGCCCGAACAAGCTGATCATCCTGCTGCATCTGATCGTCGCCGTCGTCTACTGGATTTTCCGCCTGCTGCTCTGGCTGGAAAAGCGCCGGCACCGCCGCCAGGTAAGTGTTGATTTACCCTGAGACAACGTGGGGTTTCCAGTAAGGCTCCGTTAAGCCTGCGGTTTAAGTCGAATTTTATATGTATTCGATAGGGTCTCACTCAAGGCGGGAAGAAAACGACACCGCCAAACAAACAGTGAGGCAGTCAATATGAACACGAAAATCAAGCCGCAGGCGGTATCGAACTTCCGTGACCAGCAGGACCAGGGCATCCGTGATCTTTACATGGAATCCCTTCATCTTGTTGAACGTCTCCACCGCCGTCTTCTCGACGTCATCAAGGACGAATTCGACCGTCAGGGCCGCAGTGACGTCAACGCCATCCAGGCGCTGCTCCTTTTCAACATCGGCAATTCCGAGCTGACCGCCGGCGAGCTGCGCTCGCGGGGCTACTATCTCGGCTCCAACGTTTCCTACAACGTCAAGAAGCTGGTCGATCTCGGCTTCATCAACCACCAGCGCTCGCGCATCGACCGCCGCTCGGTCCGCATCAGCCTGACCGAAACGGGCCAGGACATTGCCGAAACAGTTGCCAAACTCTACGAACGCCACATCACCTCGATCGACAAGGTCGGCGGCATCGGCACCGACGAGTTCACCCAGATGAACAAGCTGCTCCAGCGTCTTGACCGCTTCTGGAACGATAGCATCATGTATCGCCTCTAAGACCCTGGACCTCCATCAGGGTTGCAGAAAACCGGACGTGTCCCTGCGCGTCCGGTTTTGCCGTTGGCGCTGCGTGGCATCTTTGCAACGCAAGGGAGGCAAGCATTATCTCCCGTATCCAAGCCGTTTTTTAGCCGTTATTAACCGGCACGGTTTAGCCCGTCATATGGTTCGTTGTGTCATGTTTCCGGTAGCCGGGTCGTCGGTCTTCCGGCCGGCAACACGAATTGGCCATATTGGTGTGGCAGCGGAAGGCTTAACAACCGGCGCTTTCAATGGACCGATCAGGAATGTTCAGCCTGTCGCATCGCAAACTTGTGATGGGGCGAGCGGAAAATTTTGATGTGCCGGGACAACAAATGCACAGAGATCTGCGTTAGAGCGCAGGGATATCGCAAAGAGCCGCGGCTTCTCTTTATCGCCGCATTCAGTGGTTGGGACTATGTCGAAGAAAAACGGAAATGAAGCTCTCTCGCGCCGCGCTTTCCTTGCGTCCGCGGCAACGGTTGGCGTTAGCGCGATTGCCGCGCCGGCCTTCGCGCAATCGGCGATCGATACGCTGATCAACGCGCCGCGCCGCGGCAACTGGGACGACCAGTTCGATGCCAAGGCGGCTTCGCGCACGGCAAGCGCCGTCGTTTCCAACACGCCGATCCTTGGTCCCCAATCGCTCGCCAGCGCTCAGCAGGCGGTCATGCAGTATCAGCAGATCGCGGCCGCCGGCGGCTGGCCGGAGGTCAATCCCGGTGACCAGAAACTGCAGCTCGGCGTCAGCCATCCCGCAGTCCAGGCGCTGCGCCAGCGCCTGGCGATCACCGGCGACCTGCCGCGCGAGGCCGGCATGTCGAGTGCCTTCGACTCCTATGTCGACGGCGCCGTCAAGCGCTTCCAGGCCCGCCACGGCCTGCCGTCCGATGGCGTGCTCGGCGAATTCACGCTGAAGGCGATGAACATCCCCGCCGATGTCCGCCTGCAGCAGCTGAACACCAACATCATCCGCTTGCAGACGTTCCCCGAGGATCTCGGCCGCCGCCACGTGATGGTCAACATCCCCGCCGCCTATGTCGAGGCTGTCGAGGATGGCACTGTTGCGACGCGCCACACAGCGGTTGTTGGCCGTCTCAGCCGTCCGACACATCTCGTCAATTCGAAGATCTACGAGGTCATCCTCAACCCCTACTGGACCTCGCCGCGCTCGATCGTCGAGAAGGACATCATGCCGCTGATGCGCAAGGATCCGACCTATCTCGAAAAGAACGCCATCCGCCTGATCGACGGCAAGGGCAACGAAGTTGCCCCCGAGACCATCGACTGGAACGGCGAGGCGCCGAACCTGATGTTCCGCCAGGACCCCGGCAAGACCAACGCTATGGCCTCGACGAAGATCAATTTCTACAACAAGAACGGCGAGTACATGCACGACACGCCGCAGCAGGGCCTATTCAACAAGCTGATGCGCTTCGAATCCTCTGGCTGCGTCCGCGTCCAGAACGTGCGCGACTTGTCGAACTGGCTCTTGCGCGAGACCCCCGGCTGGAACCGCCAGCAGATGGAGCAGGTAATCGCAACCGGCGTCAACACGCCGATCAAACTCGCCACGGAAGTTCCGGTCTATTTCGTCTACATCTCCGCTTGGGGTATGCCCGACGGCATCGTCCAGTTCCGCGACGACATCTATCAGATGGACGGCAACGCCGAGCTGGCGCTCGATACCACTGCCGGCATGGAACAGCCGGCCCAATAAACGCCGGCCTCGGCATCGCATGTTCAAACCGCGCCCTTCCGGCGCGGTTTTTTTATGCCGGGGGAAGGTGACCGCCGGTTCTTAGTTTTGCGCTGTCGCAAAATGACGGGAGCGCGCGCTTTGCTCAGCAAATGTCGTTCTTCGTATTGCCCTTGCCCCGGCGGAAGGCTAATACCTCAGCGCATTCCAGTTGAGGAGCCCGCCCATGACCAATGCTTCTACCGAATCCTTCTTCAATCGCTCGCTTGCGGACGTCGATCCCGAGATTTTCGGCGCGATCGGAAAGGAACTCGGTCGCCAACGGCACGAGATCGAACTGATCGCTTCCGAGAACATCGTCTCCCGCGCCGTGCTGGAAGCCCAGGGCTCCATCATGACCAACAAATATGCCGAGGGTTATCCGGGCAAGCGCTATTACGGCGGCTGCCAGTTCGTCGATATCGCCGAGGAGCTGGCGATCGAGCGCGCCAAGAAGCTGTTCGGCGTCAACTTCGCCAACGTTCAGCCGAATTCCGGCTCGCAGATGAACCAGGCCGTGTTCCTGGCCCTGCTGCAGCCCGGCGACACCTTCATGGGTCTCGATCTGAATTCGGGCGGCCACCTCACGCATGGTTCGCCGGTCAATATGTCCGGCAAGTGGTTCAACGTCGTCTCCTACGGCGTGCGCGAAGGCGACAACCTGCTCGACATGGATGACGTCGCCCGCAAGGCCGAACAGCACAAGCCGAAGCTGATCATCGCCGGCGGCACTGCCTATTCCCGCATCTGGGACTGGAAGCGTTTCCGCGAAATCGCCGACTCGGTCGGCGCCTATCTGATGGTCGACATGGCCCACATCGCCGGCCTCGTCGCCGGCGGCCAGCATCCTTCGCCGTTCCCGCATTGCCATGTCGCGACGACCACGACCCACAAGTCGCTGCGCGGCCCGCGCGGCGGCGTCATCCTCACCAATGAAGAGGATCTGGCCAAGAAGTTCAATTCGGCCGTCTTCCCGGGTCTGCAGGGTGGTCCGCTGATGCACATCATCGCCGCCAAGGCCGTCGCTTTCGGCGAGGCGCTGCAGCCGGAGTTCAAGGACTACGCCGCCCAGGTCGTCAAGAACGCCAAGGCGCTGGCCGAAACGCTGATCGCTGGGGGTCTCGACGTCGTTTCCGGCGGCACCGACAACCATCTGATGCTGGTCGACCTGCGCAAGAAGAACGCCACCGGCAAGCGCGCCGAGGCAGCTCTCGGCCGCGCCTACGTCACCTGCAACAAGAACGGCATTCCCTTCGACCCGGAAAAGCCCTTCGTCACCTCGGGCGTACGTCTCGGCGCGCCGGCCGGCACGACCCGCGGCTTCAAGGAAGCCGAATTCCGCGAAATCGGCAATCTGATCGTCGAAGTTCTCGACGGCCTGAAGGTCGCCAATTCGGATGAGGGCAACGCTGCCGTCGAAGCCGCCGTGCGCGGCAAGGTGGTCAACCTCACAGACCGCTTCCCAATGTATGACTACATGGGATAAGGAGTAGCGATGCGCTGCCCCTATTGCGGTTCGGAAGATACACAGGTCAAGGATTCGCGCCCGGCGGAGGACAACACGTCCATCCGCCGGCGGCGTATCTGTCCGGATTGCGGCGGCCGCTTCACCACCTTCGAGCGCGTGCAGCTGCGCGAGCTGATGGTCATCAAGAAGACCGGCCGCAAAGTACCCTTCGACCGCGACAAGCTGGTGCGCTCCTTCGAAGTGGCGCTGCGCAAGCGCCCTGTCGAGCGCGATCGCATCGAGCGGGCCGTTTCCGGCATCGTTCGCCGGCTTGAAAGCTCCGGCGAGACCGAGATCTCCTCCGAGCAGATCGGCCTGCAGGTGCTGGAAGCCATGAAGAGCCTCGACGATGTCGGCTTCGTGCGCTACGCCTCGGTCTACCGGGATTTCTCGCTTGCCGAGGATTTCGAAAAGGTCATCTCCGAAATCAACGCCAAGATCGCCCGCGACCCGCTGGACAGGTGAGCCATGAGCGTCACGCCGCATGACGAGAGTTTCATGGCGGCGGCGATCCGCCTGTCGCGCCGGCATCTCGGCCGCACCGCCACCAACCCCTCCGTCGGCTGCCTGATCGTCAGCGACGGCGTCGTCGTCGGCCAGGCGGTCACCGCCGTCGGCGGCCGCCCGCATGCCGAGCCGCAGGCGCTTGCGGAAGCCGGCGCGCGTGCTCGCGGCGCCACCGCCTATGTGACCCTCGAACCATGCTCGCATCACGGCAAGACGCCGCCCTGCGCCGAGGCGCTGATCGCCTATGGCGTCGCCCGGGTCGTCATCAGCGTCACCGATCCCGATCCGCGGGTTTCGGGCCGCGGCATCGCTCTGCTGCGCGACGCCGGAATAGAGGTCGATTCCGGTGTGCTGGAAGCTGAGGGCCGGCGTTCGCTGGCCGGCTATCTCACCCGCCAGACGAAGAACCGGCCCTATGTGACTCTCAAGCTTGCCGTTTCCGCCGATGGCATGATCGGTCGCGCGGGGGAGGGCCAAGTGGCGATAACAGGCCCGAAGGCCCGCGCCGAGGTGCAGACGCTGCGCGCCGAAACCGACGCCATCCTGGTCGGCATCGGCACGGCGATATCGGACGATCCGCTGCTGACTGTGCGCACGCCGGGCCTCGAAGCGCAGTCGCCGATCCGTATCGTGCTCGATCCTTATTTGGCATTGCCGCTGACGAGTAAGCTGGTTACGACCGCGCGGGATGTGCCGGTGATCTTGGTGGCGAGCGAGGAAGTCTCACTGTTGCAGGCCGAGGGTTTACCCCCCTCTGTCCTGCCGGACATCTCCCCCACAAGGGGAGAGATCGGCGAGAGGCGCGATCAGAATTCCGGAATTTCTGACAGCGATGACTCTGCGTCGGTGGATGTAGGGCAGGGCGCTAGCCCCGATTCGATCTCCCCACCTGTGGGGGAGATGCCCGGCAGGGCAGAGGGGGGTACCGCACCCACCGACGCCGCCGACCTGGACTCCCGCCGCGCCGCACTGGAAGCTGCCGGTGTCGAGATCGTCTACTGTAATCCCTATCACCCGGAAGTCCTGCTGCCGGCGCTTGCCACGCGCGGCATTTCCTCGCTTCTGGTCGAAGGCGGCGCCAAAACGGCGCGGCTTTTCCTCGAAGCCGGCCTGGTCGACCGCATCCACCTTTACCAGGCGCCTGTCGTCATCGGCGAAGACGGTATTGAATCCCCGCTCGATGCAACCGACATACCATCCGGTTTTATCCATATGGGCGCGCAGATCTTCGGCGTCGATCGCCTGGATGAATACGAAAGAGGGTTTTGATGTTTACCGGAATAGTCACCGATGTCGGCATGGTCGAATCCGTTTCCCCCTTGAAGGAAGGCATCCGGTTGCGGGTCGCAACCGCCTATGATCCCTCGACCATCGACATGGGCGCCTCGATCTCGCATTCCGGCATTTGCCTCACGGTGACCGGTCTGCCGCAGGAAGGTAGCAATGGCCGCTGGTTCGAGGTCGAGGCCTGGGAGGAAGCGCTGCGGCTGACGACGATCGGCACCTGGCAGCAGGGCAGCCGCATCAATCTCGAACGGTCGCTGAAAATAGGCGATGAACTCGGTGGTCACATCGTTTCCGGCCATGTCGACGGCAAGGCGGAAATCCTCTCGGTAACATCGGAGGGCGACGCCACCCGTTACCGCCTGCAGGCCCCCGAGCACCTGGCGAAATTCGTCGCCCCCAAAGGGTCGATCGCGCTCGACGGCACCTCGCTGACCGTCAACGCGGTCGACGGCACGGATTTCGACGTCCTGCTTATCCGCCACACCCTCGAAGTGACGACGTGGGGCGAGCGCAAGGCCGGCGATTTCGTCAATTTCGAAGTCGACACCATGGCACGCTACGCCGCCCGGCTGGCGGAGTTTCCGAGCGCCTGAATCGAAAACTTGTAGGGTTTCCTACTGGCGCGTCTGGCCGGCCAGATAGCTCACCAAGCCGGGGAGAGCTTCGTCAGATACTGGCCGTAGGCGCTCTTGCCGAGCTTCTCCGCCAGCTTGGCGAGGTCGTCCTGCGAGATGTAACCCATGCGCCAGGCGACTTCTTCCGGGCAGGCGATCTTGAAGCCCTGGCGTTTCTCCAACGTGCTGACGAAACCTGCGGCATCATGCAGGCTATCCGGTGTGCCAGTATCGAGCCAGGCATAGCCCCGCCCCATCAGCTCCACGAAAAGCTGGCCGCGCTCGAGATAGGCGCGGTTGACATCGGTGATTTCCAATTCGCCGCGCGGTGACGGTTTCAGGTTGGCGGCGATATCGACCACCTGCTGGTCGTAGAAATAGAGGCCGGTCACCGCCCAGTTCGATTTTGGCGTCTTCGGCTTCTCTTCGATCGACAGCGCATTCATCTTTTCGTCGAAGCCGACAACGCCATAGCGTTCCGGATCGGTGACGTGATAGGCGAACACCGTTGCGCCTTCTCGTCGGCTCGTGCCGGATTTCATGATTTCCGGCAGTCCGTGCCCGTAGAAGATGTTGTCGCCGAGAACGAGCGCCGAGCTGTCGCCGTGCAAGAAGTCTGCGCCGATGATAAAGGCCTGAGCGAGGCCGTCCGGGCTCGGTTGTACGGCATAGTTCAGCGAAATTCCCCATTGCGAGCCGTCGCCAAGAAGGCGCTTGAAGGCTTCGACGTCGTGAGGCGTGGTGATGATCAGCAGCTCCCTGATGCCGGCGAGCATGAGCGTTGTCAGCGGATAGTAGATCATCGGCTTGTCGTAGACCGGCATCAGTTGTTTCGAGACGGCTTGCGTGATCGGATGCAGACGCGTGCCCGTGCCGCCGGCGAGAATAATGCCCTTCATGCTTTCTCCTTAAAGACCTTTGTTCAAAAGGTCTTGCATGACGATTGTCATGGATTGCTTCCACTCCGGGAGCCGGATTCCATAGGTTCTGGCGAGCTTGTCGCCGTTGAGGCGTGAATTGGCGGGACGCTTGGCCGGTGTCGGATAGTCCACCGTCGGGATGCGCTCGACGCTGACGTTTCTGCCGCCGGATTTAAGACGCGCCGCGAATATCTCTTCGGCGAAATCCGCCCAGCTTGCTTCGCCGCTGCCGGTCAGGTGAAATGTGCCGCGCAGCGACGGCGCAGGGTCCGCAACGATGCGGGTTGCGATCGCGAGAATCGCGTCGGCGATGTCGAATGCAGAGGTCGGGCATCCTGTCTGATCGGCGACGACGCGAAGATGATCGCGCGTCTCGGAAAGCCGCAGCATCGTTTTCAGGAAATTGGCGCCAAAGGGCGAATAGACCCAGGCCGTGCGCAAGATGACGTGGTTCGGGTTTGCCGCCGCGACGGCCTTCTCGCCCGCGAGTTTCGAACGCCCGTAGACGGAGATCGGCGCCGTCGCATCCTCTTCGCAATAGGCGGAGGCCTTGTCGCCGCTGAAGACGTAGTCGGTCGAAATGTGGATCACCGGGACGCCGATCCGCGCGGCAGCCTCGGCAACCGCGCCGGCGCCGGCCGCGTTGACGGAAAAAGCAAGTTCGGCTTCGCTCTCTGCCTTGTCGACCGCCGTATAGGCGGCGGCCGAGACGATCACATCCGGCTGCAGAGCCGAGAAGGCGTCTGCGACACTTGCAGGATCCGAAAGGTCCATTTCCGGGCGCCCGACCGTGCTGATTTCGACGCCCGTTCCGGCGCCGCGTCTGAGCAGCGACTGAACGACCTGGCCCTGTTTGCCGGTGACGGCGATGCGCATCGCTATTGTCCCTTGAAAACGCCGAGGCGTTCGCCGGCGTAGACTTTTTCGCGCAACGGCCTCCACCACCATTCGTTTTCCAAGTACCAGTGCACGGTCTTCTCGATGCCGGTTTCGAAGGTCTCCTGCGCTTTCCAGCCGAGTTCGCTTTCGAGTTTCGAGGCATCGATCGCATAGCGTGCGTCGTGCCCGGGGCGGTCCGTGACGTTGGTGATCAGACGCGCATGCGGTGCCTTATCGCTGTAGGCGCCGTCGAGAATAGCGCAGATGCGATGAACGACATCGATGTTCCTGCGCTCATTGCGGCCGCCCACATTGTATTTTTCGCCGGGGCGTCCTCTGGATGCGATCGTGTAAAGCGCGCGGGCGTGGTCTTCGACATAGAGCCAGTCGCGGACATTCGCGCCATTGCCGTAAACCGGAAGAGGCTTGCCCTCCAGTGCGTTGAGGATCATCAGCGGAATGAGCTTTTCCGGGAAATGAAACGGGCCGTAATTGTTGGAGCAATTGGAGACGACGACCGGCAGGCCATAGGTGCGGTGCCAGGCGATCGCCAGATGGTCGCTCGCGGCCTTGGAGGCGGAGTAGGGCGAGGAGGGGTCGTAAGGCGTCGTCTCCTCGAAGAGGCCCTCGTCGCCAAGCGAGCCGTAGACCTCGTCCGTCGAGACATGCAGAAAGCGGAAGGCGCTCTTGCGGCGAACGTCAAGCCCGTCCCAATAGTGCCGTGCGGCATCCAGCAGGCTGAATGTGCCGACGATGTTGGTCTGAATGAAATCGGCCGCGCCCGAGATCGAGCGGTCGACATGGCTCTCTGCCGCCAGGTGCATGACGATTTCAGGACGGAAGGACGCGAATGCTTCCTGCATTCTGGCATGGTCGCAGATGTCGGCGCGCAGGAATTGATAGTTCGGCGCCGATTCGACGGATTTCAGCGATTCCAGATTGCCGGCATAGGTCAGCGTGTCGACATTCAGCACCTCGGCGCCGATCTCGCTGACGAGATGGCGCACCAATGCCGATCCGATGAAGCCCGCTCCGCCCGTGACCAGTATGCGCATTGTCGATCAATCCTGGGGTTGCTGTGCTGAATAGGAAAAATGGCTTGGCAGATCGGCGAGCCGCGGCAGCGTCTTGTCCTTGTCGGACGATACCATGTCTCGCTCATCGAAGGGCCAGCGAATGCCGATCGCCGGATCGTTCCACGCAATGCCCCGGTCATGCTGCGGGCTGTAGGGTGCGGTTACCTTGTAGCTGATGACGCTGTTCGGCTCGATCGTTACGAACCCGTGCGCGAAACCGGCCGGTATCCAGAGCTGCTTGCCGGTGTCCGGCGAAAGCTCCTGAGAGAGCCATTTGCCGAAGCTCGGTGATCCCTCGCGGATGTCGACGACGACATCCATGATGCGGCCGGCAAGGCAGCGCACCAGCTTGCCCTGTGCGAGGGGCGGGATCTGGAAATGCAGCCCCCGGACGGTGCCGGCCTGCGCCGAAAGCGATTCATTGTCCTGGACGAACGTGACGTCGGCCACATTTTCCCGGAACCAGGCATCCTTGAATACCTCGGAGAAGTAGCCGCGGTGATCGCCGAAGCGTGGCGGCGTGATTGCAACGATGCCCTCGATGGCGGCGGTCTCAATGCGCATGACGTACCTTTTCTGCGGCCTTCATAACGCTCATCAGCATCTCCGCCTGCGAGCGGATCCGAATGGCCTCAAGACCTTTCGCGGCAATGGCATCGCGCTCGTTAGCATCTGCGATCAGCTTGAAGCAGCGCTCGATCATGTCGTCATAGGGCTCGATTGCCAAGCCGCCGATGAAGGGCTGGAGGTCCGGATCGCGGATGTTGCCTTCCGTCAGCACGCAGACCCGATTGGCGAGCAGATAGGAAATGCGCACGATCTCGAAGACGCCGCTTGCATAATGATGGATGTTGATGACGATCTTGGCGCGGGCAATCGCCGCATCGCGTTCCGCACCATAGATGTTGAAGAGGTGGGCGACCTTGAGCCCGCCGTCTTTCAGCGTCTTCAGGATATGGTGGCGGCGTTCGTTCATCGAGCCGTAGAAGAGCACGTCGATATCCTTGACGGGGGCGTGCTGAATCTGGCTCAGGCAACTGTTGTAACCGATCTCGAGCACACCGGCGTGATCGATCCCCTTGGCGGCAAGGTTCTCGCGGTTGCGCGGGCTGTAGTCGAGCACCGGCATCGCCCTCAGGATCGACACATAGCGTGAATTGATCCAGGTGCTTTCTTCAGAGACCTGCTCGAGGTTGATCAGAACGCTATCCTTCGGCAGATGAGCGACGACTTCGGGGGCCAGAAGATTGCCGCCGTAGATGATTGGCGCACGGCCGGCAAATGCGTTCATGTCGCGGACGATCGGTGCCGAGCCGCCGAGTTCCTCGAAGGCGCCCTGCAGGCCGAGCGCGACTTCGTCGAAGGCGTGGCTGTGATTGTAGTTTTCGGGCGTGACGATCCAGATGCAATGACGGTCCTTGTGGGCCTGCCATCCGCCGGCAAAGGGCTGCAACGGCGGCTGCTCGATTCTCGGCGCGGCCGGTATGGGCCTTTCCGTCCGTAGCGGCTGCTGTGGCGCCGGAGAGGCGCCTGGAACCTGGTGGGAATAGGCACGCATCAGTTCGGGGCCGCCGGTGAACTGGCCGCGCGGCATCCAGGCCGGCGGATCATCGGCGCACCAGATCAGATGCGGCTGCTTGATCAATGGTTGACGGCCTTGCTGCCACGCGGTCAGGAGAGCCTCGTCACGGCTCTGCAGAAAGGCTTCCTTGGCGGCGAAGAGGCCATGCAGCATCCGGCCCAGGCGGACGCCGAACTTCCATTCGAAATCGGCAAGGGTCGGCACGAAGGCGGCGATCTTCAATCCGGAGGCGATAGCCTGCTGGACATACAGGCCGAGCAGACGCTCGATCACGAAGGGCCGCATCTTGGCGTTGGCATCGCGCGAGTAGTGAGCCGTGCCGGAATAGGCATTGCCCGCCGCCGTGCCGGCGCGCGCCTGGTTTTCCAGCGATTCGAGAATGCGTTCGCAAAAGGCGAAATACCCGGACCAAAATTTCCTATTGCCGCAGAAATAGTTGCAGAACAGGAAGGCAATCTTGTCCTGCGGCGGCGCGATCGGATAGCCGAGCTCCTGAAGATGCAGGAAGATCGGCTCCATGCCGGGATGGCCGCCAAGCAGCGAATGTTCCCAGACGTTGCTGTAGACCGCCGCGTGGCCGATCAGCGGATTGTAAACATAGGCGTCCGCACCTTCCGCCCGGGCCTTTTCCGCTTCCGTGACAAAAGACGGGAAGCTCGTCACCGACTTCATCTCGAATTTGCTCGAAAGCAGCCCCCAGAACACGTCGTCGCCGAGGCCGATCGCCTCGTGATGCTGATGCAGGGTGCGGAAGAGTTCATATTCGCGGGTCGTCGCCTGCGTATTGAACGAGATATCGAACGGCATGGCCGCCGCGTCGAGCTGGCTGCGCTGCAAAGGATCGAGATAAGGCTGATAGATGATGACGGATCCAGTGCCGGCAGCCTTCTCCATGAGAAGCGCCAGATCAGGAAGGCCGGCCGGTAGAGCGGAAATGGGCTGATTGATCGTCAAGGTATCGTCCTTCGCGGATGGCGACCGTCTTCGTGATTCACGAAACAGCATTCGGGCTGGTTCGGGTGTCGAATATTGGACGTGAAGCTTGCGCCACACTGTTGGGCGGGAATTTCGCTGGTCAGCTTGGGGACAGGTTAAGCCGTGATGTTCGTGCTAGGCCAATTGCGTGCTAGTGCCCAACTTTGGACGGCGTCATGAAAAACGAAAAGATCTATGTAACGAAGCCCAGCCTGCCGCCGCTCGAAGAATTCATTCCTTCGCTGGAAGCTATCTGGAATAATCGCATCCTGACCAATGGCGGGCCATTCCACGAGCAGCTGGAGCAGGAGCTCTGCAGTCATCTCGGCGTCAAGCACATCAGCCTGTTTTCGAACGCCACCGTTGCGTTGCTGACGGCGCTTCAGGCGCTCCGTGTCACGGGCGAAGTCATCACCACGCCTTATTCCTTCGTGGCTACTTCGCATTCGCTTCTCTGGAACGGCTTAAAGCCCGTCTTCGTCGACATCGATCCGGTGACGCTCAATCTCGATCCGGCGAAGATCGAGGCGGCGATCACGCAGCAGACGACGGCGATCATGCCCGTGCACTGCTACGGCCACCCTTGCGATGTCGACGCGATCCAGAAGATTGCCGATCTCTACAATCTCAAGGTCATCTATGATGCCGCCCATGCCTTCGGTGTGGAAGACGAACGGGGAAGCATTCTCAATCACGGCGACCTTTCCATTCTGAGCTTCCATGCGACGAAGGTTTTCAACACATTCGAAGGCGGGGCCATCATTTGCCCGGACGTTAAGACGAAGACACGCATCGACCAGTTGAAGAACTTCGGTTACGTCGATGAAGTGACCGTGGTGGCGCCAGGCACGAATGGCAAGATGAGCGAATTCAACGCTGCGCTCGGCCTGTTGCAGCTGAAATACATCAACTTCGCCCTTGAAAGGCGTGGGCTCATCGACGCCGCATACCGCGAGCGTCTGGCCGGCGTCGCGGGCATAGAATGCCTGGACCGCTCAGGCGAGACTGTCTCCAACTTCTCTTATTTCCCGATCCTCGTACGTCCTGGCTATCCTATTTCGCGCGATGAGCTCTATGAGATTCTGAAGGAAAACGGCATTCATCCGCGCCGTTATTTCTATCCGCTGATCTCGAGCTTTTCGATGTACCGCAGCCTGCCATCTGCGCAGCCCGCGAATCTGCCGGTAGCAACCGAAGCCGCCCAACAGGTGCTATGCCTTCCCATCTATCCCGACATGGAAATGGAGATCGTCGACAAGGTCTGCGCGATCATTGCTTCTTAGGGGTAGATGAAATGAAACTGGCTATTATGCAGCCGTATTTCTTTCCTTACATTGGCTATTTTCAGCTGATTGGTGCGGTCGATAAATTCATCGTCTACGACAATATCAAATACACGAAAAAGGGTTGGATTAACCGAAACCGCATGTTGCGTGACGGCCGGGACGCCACATTCTCTCTGCCGCTGAAGGCCGCGCCGGATAGTTTAGACGTGTGCGAGCGCAGCCTGTCGCCAGACTTCGACCGCAACAAGCTGCTCAATCAAATTCAAGGCGCTTATCGACGCGCGCCATTTTTTTCCAATGCTTTCCCGGTGATCGAGCAGGCGATAGGCTTCCCCGACAACAATCTTTTTTTCTATATTTTCAACTCAATCAGGGAAATTTGCGGCTACCTTGGCATCAGGACAGACTTCGCCGTTTCCTCTGAAATAACGATAAATCACGATCTCAAGGGCCAGGAAAAAGTTTTGGAGCTTTGCGAGAAAGCGGGCGCGGGGGTCTATGTGAATGCGATAGGGGGTATGGAACTTTACTCTCGAGAGGCGTTTGCTGCGCGCGGTATAGAACTGAAATTCATCAAGTCGAAGTGTCCGGAATATTCTCAGTTCGGCGCTGATTTCGTGCCGTGGCTGTCAATTGTGGATGTCATCATGTTCAATTCAGTGGAAGAGATTCAGAAGAATATGCTGGGTGCGTATGAACTCCTTCAACCTTAGCTGCGGACGAGTGGTTCCTTTCGACGGTCTGCCAAGAAGAAAATATCGGTGAAGCAATGTTCAAATGGAAGAAGTTAGGCAAGGTCTTTACGCCGCAGGAGGTGACTGATCGTCCGTGGCTTAAGGAGTTTGCTCAAGCGCCTGCAACGCTGCTTTTCGACGATTTTGTGCGAATATACTTTTCCTGTCGCCCACCAGCAGATCAGGCCGGGCAATATGTCTCGCATTCTGCTTATATTGACGTGGATAGGGCTGACTTGTTTAAGATCATACGGATCAGCGAGCGTCCGGTCCTGGAATTGGGCGGTCTCGGCGAATTCGATCAATTTGGTACTTATCCGATCTCAGTAGCGAAGGATGGCGACCTCATACGCGCTTACTATGCCGGCTGGACGCGATGCGAATCCGTACCATTCAACGTCGGTATAGGATTGGCCTTGAGCACGGACGAAGGCCGGACCTTCTCTAAGGCGGGCAGAGGACCCGTCGTGCCATACTCGCCGGATGAACCCTTCGTCCTGAGTGGTCCCAAGATTCGGCGTTTTAACGACCGGTGGTACCTGTTCTATATCTCTGGTTCCAAGTGGATCATGGCCGATGGGCGTGCGGAGCCTGTATACAAAATCCGTCTAGCCACCTCTGAAGATGGCGTGCAGTGGAAGAAAGCGAACAGAGATCTGATCGAATCTGTCATCGAGACCGATGAGGCACAGGCGAGCCCCGATGTGATCTTTGCCGGCGGGCGCTACCACATGTTCTTCTGCTATCGCCACAGCACGAATTATCGCGGCAAGGAAAAAGGATACCGGATCGGCTACGCCTCGAGCAACGATCTGGTCAACTGGCAACGTGACGATAGCAAAGCAGGGCTGACGGTGTCCGACACAGGCTGGGATGATGAGATGGTTAGCTACCCGCATGTCTTCGAGTTGGATGGCAAGACCTATATGGCCTATCTCGGCAATCAAGTCGGGCGCAATGGTTTCGGCCTTGCTGTTCTCGACGGAAAGCTTGGTGACGCATGACCAAGATGCGATGGAAGAAACTGGGCAAGATCTTTGATCCCACGCAGCATCATCTGCCCGCAGGCTGTGTCGAGTTTGCGCAGTCGCCCCAGGCGCTCGTTTTCGATGACTTTATACGAATCTACTTCTCAACGCGCGCAACTGACGTGAAAGGCAAATATCTCAGCCATGTCGCTTTTGTCGATATGGACAAGACTCTGGAGCGGGCCATTCGCGTTTCCGACAGGCCGGTCATTGAACTCGGCAAACTCGGTTGCTTTGACGAGCACGGCATCTTCCCGATGAATGTGATGCGACACGAAGGGAAGATCTACGGCTACACATGCGGCTGGAATCGAAGGGTTGCGGTCTCGGTCGATACGGCAATCGGGCTTGCCCTCAGTCACGACGACGGGATGTCGTTCAAGAGGATCGGCGATGGGCCGGTCTTGTCGGCGTCTCT
The DNA here is from genome assembly GCF_002211295.1 of Rhizobium sp. N122. Lineage (NCBI taxonomy): Bacteria > Pseudomonadati > Pseudomonadota > Alphaproteobacteria > Hyphomicrobiales > Rhizobiaceae > Rhizobium > Rhizobium sp. N122. The sequence goes on from NZ_LOKU01000078.1 coordinate 42,943, forward strand.
CAAGGAGCCGTGCCTGGTCGGCGACGGCTTTGTGAAGTTCATCGATGGCCTATTTCACATGTGGTACATTTTCGGGACTGGGTGGAAAGAATACTCCCCGGGCGCGCCTCCGGATAGGACTTATAAAATTGGTCATGCGACCTCGCCAGACGGCATCAATTGGCAGAAGGAGGAAGGCAGGCAGATCATACCGGATCGGCTTGGCGCCGACGAGAGCCAAGCTCTGCCGACCGTCATCCGGATCGATGATCGCTATCATATGTTCTTTTGCTATCGGCAATCGTCGGATTTCCGAACTAACAGGAAACGCGGCTATCAAATCGGCCACGCCTATTCGCACGATCTGATCAACTGGTCACGCGATGACCTTGAATTGGGGATTGAAGGGACGGACGGCGAATGGGATTCCGACATGTTGTGCTATCCGCACGTCTTTGAGGCGGATGGGGCAATTTACCTCCTCTATAACGGAAACCAGTTTGGCCGGCATGGATTCGGCGCCGCAATATTGGAACGCGCTGCATGACGCCGGATTGGGGCCACAACCTCGCTTCGGCAAGCGACATCGCCTACCACTTGAATGAATGCGGAAGTGTTTTCGCCGAGGGGCTTCGCGCACGCGTGGACATCGACGCTTATGCGCTGAAAATCCTGCTCAATGCCGAGCGCTTTGAGGCATGGTCTGACGGTAGGTTGATCGGGCTTCTGGCCATATATTGCAACAATTCCCAACAGACATGGGCGTTCATCACGAATCTAAGTGTGTTCGAAGAATGGCGCGGCAGGGGGATAGCGGGAGCGTTGCTTGAACGGAGCATCGCTTTGGCCAGGCAGAAGAGGTTTGAAACGATACGCCTCGAGGTCGAGGCGAAAAACACGGCCGCCGTCGCTGTCTATAGCAGATATGGGTTCGTGGTGCTGGATAGCGAACAGTCAATGCTGACAATGAAGCGAGATTTGGGGTAGAAGATGGCTGAGAAGAAGCGCGATTATAATAGCGAAATCAAGGATGCTAGTGATCATCGCTACGCATACAACTTCGATTTTGACGTCATGCATCATTACATGCTGAAGTCTTTCATGCCCTTTTTCCGCCCGGGAAGCCTGCTTGAACTTGGAAGTTTCCGGGGCGATTTCACGAAAAGGATCGTTCCTTATTTCGACGATATCACCTGCGTAGAAGCCTCCGATGAGGCAATAGCCGTCGCGAGGAACGAACTGGGTGACGGCCTGACATTTATTAATGACGTGTTCGAAGAGGTGAAGCTCCCCAAGCGCTATGACAATGTCCTGCTGACACATGTTCTCGAGCATTTGGACGATCCGGTAGGCGTGCTGAAGCGCATCAATGACGAATGGCTATCGGAAGGGGGCAGGCTCTTCCTGGTATGCCCGAATGCGAATGCCCCGTCCCGCCAGATCGCTGTTAAAATGGGTTTGATAAGCCACAATTCCGCAATCACGAAGGCGGAAGCGGAACATGGTCACCGCGTCACATACTCACTAGATACCCTGGAGCGCGATGCAAGATTGGCGGGATTGAACGTTGTGCATCGGTCCGGCGTTTTCTTCAAAGCCCTGGCAAATTTCCAGTGGGATCGCTTGCTTCAGACGGACATCATTTCCAGTGAATATCTGGAGGGGTGCTATCAGCTAGGGCAAATCTATCCCGATCTTTGCGCCAGCATCTTTCTCATGTGTGAAGCCGGCCGAGCGCAATAGGCTGCGCTTTAGCGAACTCAACTTCTGAATTCGAAGGATGTCCGATGCCGCGCGTATCGATCTGTATTCCCGCATACAAGGCCGACTATTTCGAACTGTGCCTGCGAAGTGCGTTAGCTCAAAGCTTCACCGATGTCGAAATTCTGGTGTCGGATGATTGTCCGACCGATGAAATCCAAGCGATCTGCCGGAACTACGAAGGGTTTGTCCAATACAGCCGCAATCCGAATCCCGGTCCCGAGAGCAATGTGCGCAGACTGGTGGAAATCGCGAGCGGCGAATACATCAAATTCCTGTTCGATGACGACGTGCTACACCCTTTCTGCATACAGTTCCTGCTAGAGGCGCTGGAGTCGACAAAGGAAAGAAACACGCGCCTTTCGTTTTCTCCTCGTTATTTGATTGACGGGAAAAATCACACTACCGGCTTCATCAACCACTTCAATGCTTCCGGAGATGGCCTCAAGATCGTTTCTGGCGACGACTTCTTGCGGTTGACGGCTCTCAATCACGTCAATTTGGTTGGAGAGTATACAACGGCTTTATTTCGGAAGGAGGATGCATTCGATAGCAATGGTCAATTCCGATTGTATAAGATGGAAGGCGATCTCTTTCCTGGCTTGATTGATTTGTCAGCCTGGGTGGAACTGGCGCAGCTCGGCAACTTCGTCGTTCATCCTACACCGCTTTCCTATTTCAGGCGCCATGAGAACGCCACGTCGAACCCAGAGGTCAACTGGAAATTCATTTATGCAATCACCTACTATGAGGACGTGCTAAATTTTGCGTTTGAAAGAGGTTATTTGCCGGCAAGCGACTTGCCTACCTCATATCGTAACCTGCTGAATGTCTACCGGTATTGGCAGAATTCGTTCCCTCAGCTTGGAGCGAGAATTGCGCAAATTGAAGAAGCACTGATGTAAAGAAAGGTGGCACGCCCTCGTGCATTCGCAACCCCGCATTCCATGAGCATCGGGCCGGTGCGGTGGACGCCCTGCGCCACTCTGTGCCCGTTTGGCGGATCCCTACCGCGACAACTGAATGATCTCGCCGTTATACTGCGTGCGTGTGGTCTCGCGGAAACCGAGCTTGGCTGCGACCCTGAGCGAGGCCTGGTTTTCCGGGCTGATGATGCAGCTCATCGGCTTTCCCGGGAAATAGCTTTCCGCCCAGCCGATCAGCGCCGTCAGCGCCTCGGTGGCATAACCGCGGCCATGCGCCGAGGGCATCAGCACCCAGCCGATCTCCATCGTCCCCTCGATCGGCGGTTCCATCTCGCGGCGCGATTCCATGAAGCCCGCTTCGCCGATGAAACGACCGCTCGCCTTTTCCTCGATCGCCAGAAAGCCGAAGCCCATATGGTGCCACATGCCGGCAATCCGCAGCATGCGGCTCCAGCTCTGCTCGCGCGTTGATGGGCTGCCGCTGATGAAGCGAACGACGTCTTCGTCTGCCCAGAGTGCCGCATGGGCCTCGAAATCGTCGAGGCGGTGTGGGCGGAGCGTTAGCCGCTCGGTTTCGAGGGTTGGAATGTCGGTCACATCAGGTCCTTCAGGCGCCGGGCTCGGCGTCCCAATAGTCGAGATCGCCTTCCGGTCGGCCGATATGGCGGAAGCGTACAGGTTTGGAACCGTCTCTGTTGGTCTTGGCAAGAAATTTTCCGGAGTCCGGGTATTCGACGATCTCGGTCTTCGCCATCGTCGAGATGCCGAGATAGACGAGGGGAGCGGTGCCGGTGTTGATGATCTGGTGCGCCGTTTCCGGCCCGCCGGCCGGCGCGCCGAGCGTGTCGCCCGCCTTGATCGCATGGCGCTCGCCGCCGAAGCGGTATTCGCCGCTGCCTGATATCACGTAGAAAAGCTCGTCTTCGACATGGTGATTGTGGAAAGGGCAGCCCGATTTGCCCGGCGGCACCTCGTTATAGCTGATGCCGAGGCCGGTCAGGCCGAGAAGCGCGCCGAACGACGTGTCAAGGCTTTCATAGAGCGTGCCCTGTTTCCAATGGTCGAGCTTGAGATCGGCGATATTGATCACCGCCTTCGATTCCCTGGCCATGATGTCCTCCTGTTGCAGGAAGAGAAACCATCATCGCTGCGGAAAATTCAATGGTTTTCTGGAAATCCCCGCCATAGGCGGAGAAAGGCATGGGCGGAGAAAGGCATGGGCGGAGAGGAGACCGCCGCCCATGCTTTGAGCGCCGCGCACCGATGGGACGCGATGCGCTCGAGCTGTCAGCGGACGTAGAAGGTCAGGCTTCCGTCGGCGGCCTGTTCGGCATTGACGATGTTGCGGACGTCGACGCCCTCGTTGTTGAGCCGATGGGCCAGCGACCGGTTGGCGTCGATCGAGGCCTGGATGGCGTGAACGGCCTGGCCGGAACGTTCCGGCGCCGAGCGCGGCCCGGTGCTCTCGTCGTCGAGGTTGCGCCAGTTATGGACCTGCTCGACGTTGAAATCATTGCCGTGGAAGGTCCTGAGAGTCTGCTCGATGCCCTGAGCAGTGTTCATCCCGAGGCTTTCGGCCCGGCTGACGCCGGCAAATGCGAAGGAGGAGAGGGTGGCTGCGATGGTGAGAGTGACAACGCGGTTCATGATTATATCCTTTCATCTGCTTTGACGGTCGGCTGTCGTTGCAGGGGATCGTCTGTCACGACATGGAATTGGCGTTCTCCTCTTCGCGATTCAATAGGTTAAGCCACTGAAAACGCATTAAGAATTGTTCATGAAATCCGCCTTCGAATTGCCGTTTTCCAGGCATGCGGAAAAACCGGGTCGAAAGGCCTGCCGAGCAGCGTGGTGGTGGCGCGGCTATCCCCTTGCGGATATTTCTTCTTTGGCGCTGCGGCATCGGGCGAAAGTGCTTGCCATTCTGGTGAAGGCATGTTTTGACCGCGGGCTGCCGAGTGGAAAACGCCCCACAAAACGAAGGTGAACCATGCCGAGAGAGACCGCTCCCCATATTTTGATCGTTGAGGCCCGCTTCTACGACGACATGGCCGACGCCCTGCTCGAAGGCGCGACCTTCGCATTGGAACAGGCCGGCGCCACCTTCGAGGTCGTCACCGTTCCCGGCGCACTGGAAATTCCGGCAGCGATTGCCATGTCGCTCGATGGAGACGACAATGGCGGAACGCATTATGATGGCTATGTCGCCCTCGGCATGGTCATTCGCGGCGAGACCTATCACTTCGATATCGTGTCGAACGAATCCTCGCGCGCTTTGATGGATCTTGCGGTCAGCGAGTCACTTGCCATCGGCAACGGCATTCTGACCGTGGAAAATGACGAACAGGCCTGGGCGCGCGCGCGCCGCTCGGACAAGGACAAGGGCGGATTTGCCGCTCGCGCAGCTCTGACGATGATCGAGCTGAAGCAGAAACTGGGTGCATAACGAATGAACGACGACAAGACGGAACGGCCGGTCAAGACTGCAAACCAGCGGGGCGCTGCCCGTCTTGCTGCCGTTCAGGCGCTGTATCAGATGGATGTCGGCGGCACCGGCGTTCTGGAAATCGTCGCCGAATACGAGGCGCACCGTCTTGGCCAGGAACTCGACGGCGCCACCTATCTGAAGGCCGATGCCGGCTGGTTCCGTTCGATTGTCTCCGGCGTCGTGCGCGATCAGACCCGTCTCGATCCGCTGATCGCCGCGGCCCTGCAGGATGACTGGGCCTTGTCGCGCCTCGACAGCACCGTTCGCGCCATCCTGCGCGCCGGCGTCTTCGAGATCACCGACCGCAAGGACGTTCCGGTGGCGGTCATCGTCACTGAATATGTCGAGATCGCCCAGGCCTTCTTCGACGACGACGAGCCGAAGCTCGTCAATGCGGTGCTCGACCGTATTGCCAAGCAAGTTCGTGGCGAGACGAAGAAGTAAGTCTTTAGCCGCCAAACAATCTCCCTAAGTCTTTCTTTGCACTGCAACGGTTTTCGCCCGTTGCGGTCTTGACGCCACGTGATCGACCACGCAATCTCCGCACCGCTTAGCTGTGGCATTTCTGTGGAGAGGAAAGGCGATTCGGCGGCGTTTTTGCCGGAGGAGGAGTGAGCTCCGGCCTATGGGAGGAAAGAGCGAAATGACCATTCTTTTATGCGTAATTGCATGCGGTCTGCTCTCGGTGGTGTATGCCGCCTGGGCAACCCGATCGGTGCTTGCCGCCGATCAGGGCAATAGCCGCATGCAGGAGATCGCGGGCTATATCCGCGAGGGCGCCCAAGCCTATCTGACGCGCCAGTACAGAACCATTGCCCTTGTCGGCGTCGTTGTTTTCATCGCAGCCTGGCTGCTTCTTTCCGCCACGGCCGCCATCGGTTTCCTGATCGGCGCCGTGCTGTCCGGGGCTGCCGGCTTCATCGGCATGCACGTCTCCGTCCGCGCCAATGTGCGCACCGCCCAGGCGGCTTCCGCCAGCCTCTCCGCCGGTCTCGACATCGCCTTCAAGTCCGGTGCGATCACCGGCATGCTGGTGGCGGGCCTCGCGCTGCTCGGCGTCTCCATCTACTATACCATTTTGACCTTTGGCCTTGGCCATGAGAGCGGTTCGCGCGAAGTCATCGATGCGCTGGTGTCGCTCGGCTTCGGCGCTTCGCTGATCTCGATCTTCGCCCGTCTCGGCGGCGGCATCTTCACCAAGGGCGCCGATGTCGGCGGCGACCTCGTCGGCAAGGTGGAAGCCGGCATTCCCGAGGACGATCCGCGCAACCCGGCAACGATCGCCGATAACGTCGGCGACAATGTCGGCGACTGCGCCGGCATGGCCGCCGACCTCTTCGAGACCTATGCGGTCTCAGTCGTCGCCACCATGGTTCTCGCCGCCATCTTCTTTGCCGGCGCGCCGATCCTCCAGTCGGCGATGATTTATCCGCTGGCGATTTGCGGCGCCTGCATCATCACCTCGATCATCGGCACCTTCTTCGTCAAACTCGGCTCGAACGGCTCGATCATGGGCGCTCTCTACAAGGGCCTCATCGTCACCGGCCTGCTGTCGATCGTCGGTCTCGGCGCCGCCACCTCGCTGACGGTCGGCTGGGGCTCGCTTGGCACGGTCGCCGGCGCCGACGTGACCGGTACGAACCTCTTCGTCTGCGGCCTTGTCGGCCTCGTCGTCACCGCGCTGATCGTCGTCATCACCGAATACTACACTGGCACCGGCAAGCGCCCGGTCGTGTCGATCGCCCAGTCGTCGGTGACCGGTCACGGCACCAACGTCATCCAGGGCCTGGCGGTCTCGCTGGAATCGACCGCCCTGCCGGCCATCGTCATCGTCGGCGGCATTCTGGCCACCTACCAGCTCGGCGGCCTTTTCGGCACCGGCATCGCGGTCACCGCCATGCTTGGCCTTGCCGGCATGATCGTCGCCCTCGACGCCTTCGGCCCGGTCACCGACAATGCCGGCGGCATCGCCGAAATGTCGCATCTGCCGCCTGAGGTGCGCAAGTCGACCGACGCGCTCGACGCCGTCGGCAACACCACCAAGGCGGTCACCAAGGGCTATGCGATCGGCTCGGCCGGTCTCGGCGCGCTGGTGCTCTTTGCCGCCTATGCCAACGACCTCAGGTATTTCGCGGCCCACGGCGACCAATATCCCTATTTCGCCAATATCGGCGAAATCTCGTTCGAATTGTCGAATCCCTACGTCGTCGCCGGCCTGCTGTTCGGCGGCCTGATCCCCTATCTCTTCGGCGGCATCGCCATGACGGCCGTCGGCCGCGCCGCCGGCTCGATCGTCGAAGAGGTGCGCCGTCAGTTCAAGGAGAAGCCGGGCATCATGCAGGGCACGGACAAGCCGGACTACGGCAAGGCCGTCGACCTTCTGACCAAGGCCGCCATCCGCGAAATGCTGGTGCCATCGCTGCTGCCGGTGCTGGCCCCGATCGTCGTCTATTTCGGCGTGTTGCTCATCTCCGGCTCCAAGGCCTCGGCCTTCGCCGCACTTGGCGCATCCTTGCTCGGCGTCATCATCAACGGCCTCTTCGTCGCCATCTCGATGACATCGGGCGGCGGCGCCTGGGACAATGCCAAGAAGAGCTTCGAGGACGGCTTCGTCGACAAGGATGGCGTGCGTCACATGAAGGGCTCGGATGCGCACAAGGCATCCGTCACCGGCGATACCGTCGGAGATCCCTACAAGGATACGGCCGGCCCCGCCGTCAACCCGGCGATCAAGATCACCAACATCGTCGCGCTGCTGCTGCTCGCTGTTCTCGCCGGTTGATGCCGCAACAGCGGCTGGCAGCCCCTCACCCTAATCCTCTCCCCGTAAAAACGGGGAGAGGGGACGTGCCATGCGAGACGTTGGTAAAGGATGGAAAGGGTGCGGCTATCGCTCTTCGCCCCGTTTACGAGGGTCCGAAAGACGGGTCGAGACCCGTGACTCGATCCCGGTCGGTGGCGGTAGCCGGATGGGGCGGTATCGGCAATCTCTAAAGCCGAAGATGCCAGGTAAAAGACAAGGTTTGTCAACAAAAACTCGCCGGAGCGATCCGGCGGGTTTTGTCGTTGAAACTTGTCCGATCAGCGCAGGCTGCTCGGATTTTGCGGCGTGCCGCCGGCGCCGCCGCCGAACAGGCTGCGGGCGGCGCTCGCAGCGCTGCCGCCGGAGAGCATCTGCTGCAGGAAGGTGAGTTCCTTGCCGCCGGTCGGCGTGACGCGTCCGATCGTGTCGAACACCTTGCCGTCCTGCAGCGTGTAGTTGGCGCGGCGGCTGACGACGCCGTCCTTGTCGAAATAGATCGCCAGGACGCTCTGGTCGACAACCTTCAGCTTCTGGAACGCGACCGCGCGCGTGCGCCGCTGCGAGATGTAATAAAAGACTTCGCCGTCGAAGGTCGCCGTCGTCGACGGGGTGCCCAGCGAAAGCAGCACCTGCTCACGGCTCGATCCTTCCGGAACGAGGTTCAGCGATTGCTGGTCGGCGACATATCCGCCGTTGAGCACGGTGCTGGTCTGGCAACCGGAAAGCGCTGTGGTGGAGGCGATTATCAAGGCAATGGCCGCACTGCTGAAGAATTTCACGTCAGACTTGAAATACCGTTTCTTCAACGACATCTACTCCCTTGAGTGTCGATAGCAGCCATTTGGGGCCTTGCACGCTTTACCTCCTGCAAAACCATTGTGGCCATTCCGGGTCGAATATCCCGAATTCGCTTCGCTGACGCATCGAGGGCGTCGTCCCGAAACTGGCCACGATCGGCATTGCAATTCGCGCCTGCTTCGGTAAACCAGCTTTCGAAATCATGCAACAAGGCCAGAGGCCGGCCGGCGTGAAGAATGAGGCATTTCCGGAAAAAACAATGATCTTCGGGCTGTTCCGTAAGAAAAACAACAACCAGGCAATCGTCGACACACAATATGCGCTGCTGACGGCGGCCGCGCGCATGCCGGAGATTTATGAGCGGCTCAATGTTCCGGATACGGTCATGGGCCGTTTCGAGATGCTGTCGATCGCCATGATTCTGTTTTTCCGCCGCACGCGCAGCTCTGCCACCAGCGGTCAGGAGATCGCCCAGGAGATCGTTGACGCCTTCTTCCAGGATATCGACTATTCGATCCGCGAACTCGGCATCGGCGATAACAGCGTGCCGAAGCGCATGAAGAAGCTCGCCGGCATGTTTTACGGCCGGCTCGAAGCCTATTCGAAGGCGATGGACACGGGCGATACCGAAGCGCTCGCACTCGCACTCACGCGCAATGTCTATCCGGAAAGCCCGGCGCCGGCCGACATGTCCGGTCTCGCCGGCTGGATGATCGCCGCGGAAGCGCATTTGTCGACTCTGGCCGAAGAGGAGATCGCCACCGGTTCGGCGACGCTCCCGCCGGTTGCCCACCCACCGGTTGCTTAGGAGGACATCATGAAGAACGATCGGGACCATGTTCCCTTCTCCTATCACGTCAAGGTCGGCCATATCTCGGCCAACCCCGTCGAGGTTCATGTCGATGCTGATGCCAACGAGTTGAAGGCTCTTGCAGAAAGCTGGAGCGTCGTCGCCGTCGATGATCTCCGCGCCGATCTGCAGATTGCCCGCTGGAAGCGCGACGGCGTGCGCATCAAGGGGCGCGTACAGGCGAAGATCGTCCAGTCCTGCGTCGTGACGCTGGAGCCGGTCGAATCCGCCATCGACGAGAGCTTCGAGCAGATTTTCGTGCCTGAAGGTTCCAAGCTTGCCCGCCAGGCCGGCAATGATGCCGGCGAGATGCTGCTCGATCCCGACGGTCCCGATCTGCCCGAAACCTTTGTCGGCGATACGATCGATGCCGGCGAGGTGGTTGCCGAATTCGCCGCTCTTGCGATCGACCCCTATCCGCGCAAGGCGGGCATCGAATTTTCAGGCCATATCGAGGATAGCGGCGAGGACGACAAAAAGCCTTCGGCTTTCGCTGCCCTCAAGGATTGGAAAAAGGACTGAAGCGCCTCTGGCATTTGACATAATTCAGTTGTAAGCGACGCCAAAACCGGTATTTTGGCCGAAATTTCGCCCTCGGCGAAAAGAAGGATCAGGGACGCGTGATCAGAATATCTCTCGACCTCATGGGTGGCGACTTTGGTCCCCAGGTTGTCATCCCCGGCGCCGCCAAGGCGCTGGACCGGCATCCGGATATTTTCTTCGTTTTCTACGGTCTCAAGGAACAGTGCGATCCGGTTCTCGCCAAGTTTCCGAAACTCAAGGAAAAATCGCTCTTTCACGATTGCGAGCTTGCCGTCAGCATGGGTGAGAAGCCGAGCCAGGCGTTGCGCCGCGGCCGCTATATCTCCACCATGTGGCGCTCGATCGAGGCGGTGAAGACGGGGGAGGCCGATGTCGCGGTCTCGGCCGGCAATACCGGGGCGCTGATGGCGATGGCGAAGTTCTGTCTGCGCACCATGGCCAATATCGAGCGCCCGGCGATCGCGGCGATCTGGCCGACGCTGAAGGGTGAGAGCATCGTGCTCGATGTCGGCGCGACGATCGGCGCTGATGCGCAGCAGTTGATGGATTTCGCCCTGATGGGCGGCGCCATGGCGCGGGCACTGTTCGAGGTCGAACGTCCGACGATCGGCCTTCTGAATGTCGGCGTCGAGGAGATGAAAGGCCAGGAAGAGGTCAAGGAGGCCGGCCGGCTGCTGCGCGAGGCGAACATCGATTCGCTCGAATATTCCGGCTTCGTCGAGGGCAACGATCTTGGCAAGGGCACGGTCGACGTCGTCGTCACCGAAGGTTTTTCCGGCAATATCGCTTTGAAGACCGCCGAAGGCACCGCCAAGCAGATCGCCGAATATCTTCGTGCCGCCATGTCGCGCACGCTGCTTGCCCGCATCGGCTACCTTTTTGCCAAAAGCGCCTTCGACCTGCTTCGCGAGAAGCTCGATCCGAGCAAGGTCAATGGCGGCGTGTTTCTCGGCCTGAACGGCATCGTCATCAAGAGCCATGGCGGGGCGAATGCCGAAGGCATCGCCGCGGCCATTGAAGTCGGCTACGATATGGCCAAGAACGGCCTCAATCAGAAAATAGAAAACGATCTTAAGAAATATCATGCCAAGCGGCTGCCCCCGATGGGCCCGGAAGCTGCATGAGCAATGGGGTTCAATCGAATATGATCCGTTCAGTGGTTCGCGGGTTCGGAGCCGCACTCCCGAAGCGCGTGATGACCAATGGTGACATGGAGGCCATCGTCGACACGTCGGACGAATGGATCGTCCAGCGCACCGGCATCCGCCAGCGTTATGTCGCCGGCGATGACGAGACGACGGCCTCGCTCGGTGAGGCCGCCGCGCGTGCCGCCCTTGCCAATGGCGGCCTGACGCCCGCCGATATCGATATGATCATCTGTGCCACCTCGACGCCGGATAACACCTTTCCGGCAACCTCGGTCAATATCCAGAATCGTCTCGGCATGAGCCACGGCTTCGCCTTCGACGTCCAGGCCGTCTGCACCGGTTTCGTCTATGCGGTCACCACGGCGGATGCCTATATCCGCGGCGGCCTCGCCAAGCGCGTTCTCGTCATCGGCGCTGAAACCTTTTCGCGCATTCTCGACTGGAACGACCGCACCACCTGCGTGCTGTTCGGCGACGGCGCCGGCGCGATCGTGCTCGAAGCGGCAGATGGCGAGGGCACGGTTGCCGATCGCGGCGTGCTGACCGCGCATCTGCGCTCCGACGGCTCGCACAAGGAAAAGCTCTATGTCGATGGCGGGCCGTCGACGACCGGCACCGTCGGCAAGCTGCGCATGGAAGGTCGCGAGGTCTTCAAATATGCCGTCGGGATGATCACCGATGTCATTCAGGCTGCCTTCGATTCCACAGGCACCACCGCCGAGGATCTCGACTGGCTGGTGCCGCATCAGGCCAATCGGCGCATCATCGACGGCTCGGCCAAGAAGCTGAACATCGATGCGGCGAAGGTCGTCGTCACCGTCGATCTGCACGGCAATACCTCGGCCGCCTCGATCCCGCTTGCGCTGGCGACCGCTGCCGGCGACGGCCGTATCAAGAAGGGCGACCTGGTGATGCTCGAAGCCATGGGCGGCGGCTTCACCTGGGGCGCCGTTCTGCTGCGCTGGTAGGCACGAATCCAAAAAAACTGGCGGCGAACAAGAGCTTGACCGTAAGGCGCAAGACAAATACTCTTTGCGCGATTTCACAAAATATTTGTAATGGGCGGGGAAACCATGACCGGAAAAACAGTGACGCGAGCAGACCTGGCGGAATCGGTTTTCCGAAAGGTCGGGCTGTCCCGCACCGAATCTGCGGAACTTGTGGAAACCGTCATCGACGAAGTTTGCAACGCCATCGTGCGTGGTGAAACCGTCAAGCTGTCCTCCTTCGCCACCTTCCAGGTGCGCGACAAGAACGAGCGGATCGGCCGCAACCCGAAGACCGGCGAGGAGGTTCCGATTTCTCCCCGCCGGGTCATGACTTTCAAGGCGTCGAACGTGCTGAAGACGCGCATCCTCAAGGCGCATGTGTCTCGCAAGGTCAAGCTGAAGCCGCAGAATCCGGCCTCCTGATCACCGGCTTGCCGTTTCCAATCGGCGTTTTTTTCCCCTCGCACTGTCCTGCGTTGTGCGCAACGTCGAGACATGACTTGAATTGTCGGCGCCAAACCGTTGAAATATGATGAGTCGCCGTAAGATCGAGCCGCGAGGTCGCGTAGCAGTATGACGTTGGACAAGAGCCCCGATGCCTTTCGCACCATCAGCGAAGTCGCAGACGATCTTGATCTGCCGCAGCATGTGCTGCGCTTCTGGGAGACGCGTTTTCCGCAGATAAAACCGATGAAACGCGGCGGCGGCCGGCGCTACTACCGGCCCGAGGATGTCGATCTCCTCAAGGGCATCCGGCATTTGCTCTATGATCACGGCTATACGATCAAGGGTGTGCAGAAGCTTCTGAAAACCAACGGCAATAAGTTCGTCATCTCGGTCGGCCACGGCGATCTCGCCAGCGTCGAGGCGCTTGCATCGGGCGTGCAGGAAACGAGTGCCGGGGAACCGCGCGTCGGCATGGCCGACGAAGACCAGATTGTCGGCCGCGCCAAGCCGCCGATTACCCGACGCTTCTTCAATTTTGTGGCTGGCGAGGACGAGCAGGAAGTCTCGATCGGCAAGTCGAGCGTTGGCAAGGAAGACAGGGCATTGCTGCAGGAGGCGCTTTACGACCTGCTGGAATGCAAGCGTCTGCTCGATCAGGTGCGCTGACCAGAACGTTTTATGCAAGTCGTGATCCCGACCGCTGGACGTTTCCTGCGACAGGCATCAGGCTTCGGTAAGCCGTTTCATCGTCTGTTCGAGTTCGCTGAGCTGGAAGGGTTTTTGCAGCACCGGCAATGTGCTTGGGCTGCTGCCAGCCGGGGCTGCGCCATATCCCGTCGCATAAACATAGGGCTTGCCGCGTTCGTCGAGCAGTTTGGCGACCGGCAGCGAGCTCTGCCCCGCAAGCGAGACGTCGAGAATCGCAGCGTCGAATTCCGTGTCCCGGGCGGCGGCCAGCGCCCGTTCCAGATCGGGCGCGCTGGCGCAAACCCGGTAGCCGAGATCGGCGAGCATGTCCTCGAGCAGCATGGCAATCAGCGCGTCGTCTTCGACGATGAATATGTCTTTCATGTTCCCGTCCAACCATTTCCCCTTGCCGGGCCTGCGGATTTATGTGGACTCCTGGCACGGCTCGTCAAGACGTCGTGTCCGCCAGTGCGAGAAACAGCATATTGCCGGGTGAAATTCGATGTGTAAAAGCTGAGATGCCGTCTGCGCAACGGCGACTGCATAGGTCTTAGATCGGGATCGATTTTTGGATAAAACTATGCAGTGTTTCAAAGTGTTACGGCGTTCTTTGGAGTCTGAAAAGACGCGGGCGCCGTAAGGAGGGTCTGGAATGGATTTGCTGAGCGCCACGGATTGGCTGCGTCATAGGCCGGGTTATACATATCCGCTGGCCGTTGCCTTCGTGGGCCTGACGTTTCTTCTGAGGCTTGCCGCCAGCGACTATCTCTCCGGCTTTCCCTTTCTGAGCTTCCTTCCGGCAATATTGCTGGCGAGTTTCATCGGCGGCGCGGGGCCGGGTTTCGTCGCGGCGATACTGGCTGCCTTCACCGTTCAGCAGTTTTTCGTCGAGCCGCACGATGTCTTCTGGCCGGTCAGCGCCGGCCAATGGGTTGGGCTTTCAACCTATCTCGTCAATGCGGTGATTATCATCGGCCTGATGGAACTGATCATCATCGCCCACGGCAGGCAGAGCCGCCTCCGCGATGAGCTTAACAGTTTCAACACCCGCCTTGAACAGACGGTGGTCCGGCGTACCGCCGAGCTCAGGCACGAGATGGAAGAGAATGCTTCCGCGCAGGCGCAGGTGCGTCAGTTGCAGAAGATGGAGACGATCGGCCAGCTCACGGGCGGCGTCGCTCATGATTTCAACAATATGCTGGCGATCATCATCGGCAATCTCGATCTCGCCCAGCGGCGGATGACCGGACAGGAGGATCCCCGCCTGCTGAACTCCATCCAGAATGCCAAAGACGGCGCCCAGAGGGCCGCGGTCCTGACCGCCCGTCTTCTCGCTTTTTCGCGTCAGCAGCCGCTCGCCCCTGAAGTGATCGACCTCAACAAGCTGGTCGGCGGCATGTCGGAACTGCTGCGGCGTACACTTGGCGAGCAGATCCGGATCGAGACCGTGCTGGCCGGCGGCCTCTGGCCGAGCTTTGCCGATTTGAGCCAGCTTGAGAACGCCATCCTCAACCTTGCCGTCAACGCCCGCGACGCCATGCCCGGCGGCGGAAATCTGACCATCGAGACCGCCAATACCGAACTCGACGAGCGATATTCCCGCATGCATTCGGAGGTCGAGGCCGGCCAATATGTGATGGTCAGCATGACAGACACCGGCACCGGCATGTCGCCCGACGTGATCGAGCGGGCCTTCGACCCGTTCTACACCACCAAGGGACCCGGCAAGGGCACCGGTCTCGGCCTCAGCCAGGTTTACGGCTACATCAAGCAGAGCGGCGGCCACATCAAGATCTATTCGGAGATCGACAGGGGCACGACGATAAAGATCTATCTGCCCCGTCATGTCGGCGCAGCGGACGCCAGGCTGAGTGCCTCAGGCGCGCAGCCGATCCCTCAGGGCAGCGTCAATGATACCATCCTGGTGGTGGAGGATGACGAGAACGTTCGCTTCATGACCGCCGAAAGCCTGCATGAACTGGGTTACACCGTGTTGCAGGCCGCAAGCGGCATGGAGGCGCTTCTCCTTCTGGAAGAAAATCGCGAGGTCGACCTGATCTTCACCGATATCGTCATGCCGCAAATGAGCGGACGCCAGCTTGCCGATATCGTCCAGGCAAAATGGCCGGCAATCCGGATCCTCTACACCACCGGCTATACCCGCAATGCCATCGTCCATAACGGGGTGCTCGATCACGGCGTCTCCCTGCTTGCCAAGCCCTTCAGCCTGGAGCAGCTCGCCCACAAGATCCGCGAACTTCTGAATGTGCCGGCGAGAATGGAAGATGAGAGGACGTGAAGCCGCTCCTTTAACCGGGCCATCCCGTTCCAGGCAGCCGCACGTCCACTGTTCCCGATCGCTTTATTCCAGGACCTGGATCACGCGGTGCGTCTTCGGCTCGACGATGACGCGCCGCTCATTGACGACGGTATAGCCATAGCCGTCTATATTCGGCACCGTATGTATTTCGACGGTATCGGGCAGCGTCGCGCCGACGGCGATATCGCCTTCATAGACGACGGACGGCGTGTTTTGCTCCATCACATAGGTGCGAACTTCGCCCGGCAGCACGACGGAGCCGGTCGGTGCGGGATCGGTGACGATGACGGTGCTTTGCGCGAAGGCGGCGGAGCTGATGGTCAGCATGGCGGCCGTAGTCAGCATGATCTTGCGCATGGGATGTTCTCCTCTTTAACCTCAGACATCAAGGCAACGCTGACCATGCGGCATAGTTCCCGCGCCGGCGTTTCATGGCGAGGCAGGTCAGGCGTCACGGGCGCAGCTGAGGTGTTGCTAAATCGATTTATGCACCATACGGTTGAGCTATCCGAATCATGATCCGTGCGGGTTCGATTGGTGCCATCGCCGGCCGACTGTTTACTCTTCGTTAACCATGTTGGCGATTTATACCCTGTGAACGGCCTCGTGGTCGTTGATTCGAAGGTCCGTCGCGTTTCGGTTTGCGAATGGATATCTGGAAAGACGATTGCGGCGGCTCGAAATATGCGTTTGCGGATGACGATATCGCTGGTGGCTGTAGCAGGCATGATGGCCGGCTGCACCTCGACAGGCGGTGTTCGCCAGCCCTCCGGGCCGGAGGCCGTGGCGCCTGAAAAGGCGCTGGTCCTGCCGCCGCCGGGCGGCCCGTCGATCGTTAGCGTCGTCGAGCGCAAGCGTGGCAACGGCGTCGAGCAGACGGTCTCCTTGTTTACCTCATCCTCCGTGCCGGGGCAGAACTTCCTGAAAGTTCAGTTTTTCGGCGCCTCCGGGGCCAATCCTGGCACCGGCAATGCCGGCTTCAGCATGATCAACGAGAGCGGCATTGCCCGCGAAGTGGCGCGCTCGGCCCCCGGTGTGCCGATGGCGACGTCGGCGACCTTCCTGCAGAACAGCTATGGCCCCTTCGGTTATGCCTCCGGCCGCAGCCGTGCCGGCGACACCTGCATCTATGCCTGGCAGCAGATTCGCTCGAGCGTCAACGCCAATACTCAGGCGCGCAATTTCGGCATGATCCAGCTGCGCCTGCGTCTCTGCGACGCGAGGGCCAGCGAGCGTCAGCTGCTCGGCATCGTCTATGGCTATACCGTATCGGGCACCTTCGACGGAGAGATCTGGAATCCTTACGGCAATCCGCCACCCGCCGATGCCGCGCTCGGGCGCACCGGCGAGCCAATCTACCCTGACCAGGGCGGGTACCGCGCCAGCCCGATGCCGATCGGCTACGAGCCGGCGCCTGCCATTGTCAGCCGGCCGCGGGTAGCGCCCGCTCGCAGCGCTTCGCCACCAGCACAGGGCGTCGCACCGATGCCGGCGCCGATCGGCCCGCCTGTGCCGCTGCCCGGCGAGGCGCCGCAGGCGAGCGCAATGCCGGATGCAGCCGCGCCGGTCGAGCAAGCGGTTGAACAATCCGCAAGGGCGATCGGCGTCACCGTGCCGTCGCCAGACTGCATAGGCGACGCGGCCATGACGGCCGCCTGCCGGAGGTAGAGCATGATGCCGAAAAGTGTGAGCAATTTTCGGACGACATCATGCCTGTTCTAGTGAGCCTGCCCGAAGTGCCGAAGGGCGCCTCGGTTAGCAATTTCGAGGAACGTCGATGCGCAAAGCCCGCAGTGTCTTCATATGGGCCGTGGTTTCGCTCTGCTTGATCGTGCTGATCACGCTGCCGGTCAACCTGCAGACCCAGCTCATCACCAGTATCACGGTCGTGACGGTGATGGCGCTGATCAAGGTCTTGAAGGGCGAGGGGACCTGGCGCCTCGTGGCGCTCGCCTTCGGCACCTCGATCGTGCTGCGCTACGTCTACTGGCGCACCACCAACACGCTGCCGCCTGTCAACCAGCTTGAGAATTTCATTCCCGGCCTGCTGCTCTATCTCGCCGAAATGTACAGCGTCGCCATGCTGGCGCTCAGCCTGTTCATCGTCGCCACACCGCTGCCGCCGCGCCCCTCGCGCGCAGCCAATCCCGGGCGTTTGCCGCATGTCGATGTCTTCGTGCCGTCCTACAACGAGGATGCCGGGCTTCTCGGCAACACGCTGGCCGCCGCCAAGGCCTTGGATTATCCGGCCGACAAGCTGCATGTCTGGCTGCTCGACGACGGCGGCACCTTGCAGAAGCGCAATTCCGGCAAACTGCTCGAGGCCCAGGCCGCCGCTGCCCGCCATGTCGAGCTGAAGCAGCTCTGCCAGGACCTTGACGTCCATTATCTCACGCGCGACCGCAACGAGCACGCCAAGGCCGGCAATCTCAACAACGGCATGAAACATTCGACCGGCGAACTCATCGCCGTCTTCGACGCCGACCACGCGCCGGCCCGCGATTTCCTGCTCGAGACGGTCGGTTATTTCGAAGACGATCCGAAGCTCTTCCTCGTCCAGACCCCGCACTTCTTCATCAATCCCGATCCGCTGGAGCGCAACCTGCGCACCTTCGACAAGATGCCGAGCGAAAACGAAATGTTCTACGGCATCATCCAGCGCGGCCTCGATAAATGGAACGCCGCCTTCTTCTGCGGTTCGGCCGCGGTTCTGAGCCGCAGGGCGCTCGAATCCCAGAACGGCTTTTCCGGCATCAGCATCACCGAGGATTGCGAGACGGCTTTAGCGCTGCACGGCGCCGGCTGGAACAGCATCTATGTCGACAAGCCGCTGATCGCCGGCCTGCAGCCGGCCACATTCGCAAGCTTCATCGGCCAGCGCAGCCGCTGGGCGCAGGGCATGATGCAGATCCTGCGCTTCCGCTTCCCGCTGCTGAAGCGCGGCCTGTCGATCCCGCAGCGACTCTGCTACATGTCCTCCACGCTTTTCTGGCTCTTCCCGTTCCCGCGCACGATCTTCCTGTTTGCACCGCTCTTTTACCTGTTCTTCGATCTGGAGATCTTCACCGCGTCGGGCGGCGAGTTCCTCGCCTATACGCTGGCCTATATGCTGGTGAACCTGATGATGCAGAACTACCTTTACGGGTCGTTCCGCTGGCCATGGATTTCGGAGCTCTACGAATATGTCCAGACCGTGCATCTGCTGCCGGCTGTTGTTTCCGTCATGCTCAATCCGAGGAAGCCGACCTTCAAGGTTACCGCCAAGGACGAATCGATTGCAGTCAGCCGCCTGTCGGAGATCAGCCGCCCGTTCTTCGTCATCTTTGCGGTGCAGATCATCGCGCTCGTCATCACCTTCTACAGGATCTATGCCGAGCCCTATAAGGCCGACGTCACGCTCGTCGTCGGCGGCTGGAACGTCATCAACCTGATCATGGCCGGCTGTGCGCTCGGTGTCGTGTCGGAGCGCGGCGAGCGCGCTTTGTCCCGCCGCGTCCGCGTCAACCGGCGCTGCGAATTCGGCGCCAATGGCAAGTGGTATGCCGCCTCGATCGAGGACGTCTCCGTCCATGGCGCCAGGCTTCACATCTTCAACAAGCAGCTCGACGAGATGCTGGTCGGCGCCGTCGGCGAAATCCGCTTCCGGCCCTATAGCGGCGCGGAACTGGAAACCCTGCCGCTGATCGTCCGCAACATCGAGCCCTCGGGCGACATCAGCAATGTCGGCTGCCAATACGTGCCGAAAAGCGCGCTCGACCATCGCCTGATCGCCGATCTGATGTTTGCCAATTCCGGCCAGTGGACCGAGTTCCAGGCCTCGCGCCGCCGCAATCCGGGCCTGATCCGCGGCACCATCTGGTTCGTCGGCATGGCGCTCTATCAGACCAGCCGCGGCCTCGTTTATTTCTTCCGCAGCATGCGCCCGGAGCGCGAAGCCCAGCAGCAGGCGGCAAAGGTCAACGCCGGATGAGAAGCATCGTCGCCGCCTCGCTTCTGCTGCTGAATGCCTCCGCCTTCGCCCAGGCGCAGACGGCACCCTTCGACATGTCCGGCGAGCGGCCACCCGGCGCCTCTGTTGCCCCGAGACTGACACCGCCGACCCCGCCGGCTGCAGCCGCGCCGGTTCCCGTCACGCCTCCGGTTTCCGTAGCGCCGGCACCCGCACCCCATGCGACTCCCGCGCCTGCTTCGGCACCGGCGCCGGTTGCCCCGCCGATTACCGTTTCGCCGCAGGCGCTGCAGCCGGCCGCGACAGATACGGCGCCGGCTCAGCACCCCGAGAGCGTCCGCCGTTATGTCGTGCCCTTTTCGAAACTCGGTCTCAACGGTGAATATGACCGGCGGTCATGGTCGGTCTATCTGACGCCCGAACAGGCGGCCTCCCAGGCGAGCTTCACCTTCGCCTACCAGAATGCGATCGTCGTCGCCCCCGAGGCCTCGGCGCTAACCGTCTATCTCAACAATCGCCCGATCGGCCAGCAGCGCGTCGGCTCGCCGGACGGCCCGTCGGCCGTCACCTTCAAGGTTCCGCCAGGTCTGCTGCAGCCGGGCGCCAATGTCGTCAGCTTCGAAGCCGCTCAGCGTCACCGCACCGATTGCAGCATCCAGTCAACCTATGAATTATGGTCGAATATCGATCCGGCCGGCACCTATCTGAGCTTTGCCGGCAGCGATGCCGCAGAGCCGGCGAGTGCCGATGCGATCCGCGCCATCGGTGTCGACGGCGCCGGCAAGACCGAGTTCGATATCGTCGTCCCGGCGCTGGAGCAGCCGGGAACCACGAAGCCGCTGCTGCGCCTGGCGCAGGGACTCTCTGTGCTGAGCAGCATGCCGAACCAGATCTTTGCCTTCAGCACCGCTTCGCTTCCGGCCGGCGGGGCCGGCAGGCTCAGCGTGCTCGTCGGCACCGCCTCGGAACTGCGGCCGCTCTTTCCCGGCCTGCCGCCCGGCGCCGAGAGTGCGGCACTCGCCGCTTTCGTCACCGATCCGCGCAGCGGCTCACCGGTGCTTCTGATCAGCGGCCCCTCCTGGCAGGCGGTGTCCTCGGCCATCGATACCATCGTCTCGCCGACGGACAGATCCGCAGATAGCCGCCGCGACGTGCTGACCACCGAACGCTGGAGCGCGCCGAACGCGCCGCTGGTCTTTTCCGACACCAACATCGCTTTGTCTCAGCTCGGTGTGAAGACCACCGAATTCTCCGGCCGGCGGCTGCGGACCAGCTTCAATATCGCCGTGCCGGCGGATTTTTATGCCAATGCCTATGGCGAGGCGAAGGTGCTGCTCGACGCCGCCTATACCGACAACGTGCTGCCCGGCAGCCATATCGATATTTACGTCAACGACAATATCGCCTCCACCGTGCCGATCACCACCACAACAGGCGGCATTTTGCGTCATCTGCCGATCCGCGTGACGATGCGGCACTTCAAGCCCGGCCTGAATACGGTGGCGATCGAGGCGATCCTGATGACCAAGGACGATGCGGCTTGCGCGCCTGGCGCCACCGCCGGCGCCAGCCCGCGCTTTGCCCTGTTCGACACTTCCGAGCTGCATATGCCGGATTTCGCCCGTGTTGGCCAGCGGCCGAACTTGGCCGCCATGGCCGGCACCGCCTATCCCTATGGCCGGGCCACGGAGCCGACGCCGCTGTTCATCGACCGTGTCGATACCGACACGCTTTCGGCCGCCGCGACCCTGCTTGGCCAGATGGCGATCATGGCCGGCCATCCGATCCCCGTGGAAACCGTCGCCTCGCCGAATACGATCGGCGATCGTGACGCCATCTTCATCGGCTCCATCTCGCAGATGCCGACTACCGCGCTGTCGCAAACCAATATTGCGACGGCGAGCCAGGCTTCGTGGCGTCCGGTGACGGATGCGCAGACGGGTGTCGTCGATACCGGTACGGCCTTCGAGGAGTGGAATTCCAAGGTCAGCGGCGGTGTTTTGCGCAGCCGGATGACGGCCTTCCGCGAGTGGTTGTGGCGCAATTTCGATATTTCCCGCAGTTCGCTGCAATTCGTGCCGGGCGCCGAGCAAATCTTTACGCCGCCCAATACCGCCTCGCTTCTGGTGGCCCAGGGCTCCAGCCCGGCGGGAGCGGGCTCTTGGACCGTGGTGGCGGCGCCGTCGGCAAAGGATTTGCGGGAAGGGGTCGAGGTTCTGACGTCGCAGCTGAACTGGCCGCAGATATCGGGCCACATCACCACCTATTCCAGCAAGACCGGCAAGATCGAGGCGGTGCCGGTCACCCGTTTCGATTTCGTGCCGTCGACGCCCTGGTCGATCGCCAACTACCGCCTGATCGCTGCCAACTGGCTGTCGACGAATATCCTCTCCTATGCCTCGCTGCTGGTCGTCTTCGTGCTCCTGATCGGCGTCACCACGTCGAAGATGCTGAGAAACCTGGGTCGGTCGAAATGAGGCGGTGGTGTGCGCTCCTGCTGGCGGCATCGGTCGCGCTGGCACCGGGCCTGCCGGCCAGCGCGCAGCAGGCGATGATCAATGCCGGCGCATGGTCGGCCTATAAGGCGAAGTTTCTCGATCCGACCGGCCGCATCGTCGACAACGGCAACGGCAACATCAGCCACAGCGAAGGGCAGGGCTATGGCCTGCTGCTCGCCTATCTCGCTGCAAACCCCGCCGATTTCGAGCAGATCTGGTATTTTACCCGCACCGAGCTGCTGCTGCGCGATGATGGCCTGGCCGTGTGGAAATGGGATCCGAACGTCAAGCCGCACGTGGCCGACACCAACAATGCCACGGACGGCGACATGCTGATCGCCTATGCGCTGGCGCTGGCCGGCACGGCATGGAAGCGAGAAGACTATATCCTCGCCGCCTCGCGCATGGCGCAGGCGCTGCTTGCCGAAACCGTCGGCAGCTCGCAAGGCCGCACTTTGCTGATGCCGGGAACCGAAGGCTTTACCGGCAGCGACCGAGGCGACGGCCCCGTCGTCAATCCGTCCTACTGGATTTATGAGGCGATCCCGGTGATGTCGGCGCTCGCTCCTTCGGATGCCTGGAAAAAACTGTCGGACGACGGCGTCGAGCTGTTGAAGACGATGCAATTCGGCCCGCGCAAGCTTCCCGCCGAATGGGTGAGCCTGCGCGATAAGCCGCGGCCGGCAGAAGGATTCGACGCCGAATTCTCATATAACGCCATCCGCATCCCGCTCTATCTCGCGCGGGGCGGCATCACCGACAAGGCGCTGCTGATGCGCCTGCAAAAGGGGATGTCGCAAGACGGCGTTCCCGCCATCATCGATCTGACCACTGGCCGGCCGAAGACCGTGCTGTCGGACCCCGGTTATAGAATTGTTAACGATGTTGTGGCCTGTGTTGTCGATGGGACCAGGCTGCCGGGTTCGGCGCTGCAGTTTGCCCCCGCACTCTATTATCCGTCCACCCTTCAACTGCTGGGGCTGGCCTATATCGGGGAGAAGCATCCGGAGTGTCTGTGAAGTCTTCTCTCGTGGCGGTTTCAGCGGCAGTGGTGGTGGCGAGCCTCGTCACCGGGCTGAAGGACCGCGCCGCTCTGCAGGAAAAGTTTGGCCTTGGCCCGGCCGGCAAGCCGGCGCCGGAGCTGATGATGATGGGCCGCATCAAGCCGACTGATGCCCCTGCCGGCAATTCCGACTTCAATGCGCAGCTCGTCGCCGACAAGATCGAAGCGATCACCTCCGCGCCGCCGTCAGCATCGGGGACTTCAGATCCGAATGCCGTTGCGGAGCAGCCCGCACCGGCGCAATCCGCCGCGCCTCAATCTGCACCCCAACCTGCACCTCAGCCGGCGGCTCTGCCGGCGCCGGTCACGCCTCCCATCGTCTCCGAATCTCCCGCGCCGCAAGAGGCCGCCGCGCCGCCGCAGCCTGCCGTCGATGAAAGCGCGCTTCGGTATTTCGCCAGCCGCGGCGACAAGGTGCGCCTGCAGGCCGAGATCTCCCGCCTTCAGGCGCTCTACCCGAACTGGGTTCCGCCGGCCGATCCGCTCGCCGTGCCGCAAAACGGCGACAAACAGCTGGAGGCCATGTGGCAGCTCTATTCCGATGGCCGTTATGCCGAGCTGCGCAAGGCGGTCGCCGACCGTCAGGCCGCCGATGCCGGATGGCAGCCGCCGGCCGATCTGCTCGATCGGCTCGACGTCGCCGAGGCCCGCGCCCGCCTCATCAACGCTTCGGACCTCAAGCAATATGCGACCGTGGTCGATATCGCCGCCGCAACGCCGAGCCTGCTCACCTGCAGCGAGGTCGACGTCCTCTGGCGTGTCGCCGAAGCCTTCATCCAGACTGAGAGGGTGCAGCGCGGCCAGGACGCCTATAGCTATATCCTGAAGAACTGCCCCAATCCGGCCGAGCGGCAGGCGACTGTGGAAAAGGCCTCGACACTGCTTGCCTATCAGCCGATGCAGGCGCTGCTGGCGCTGGAAAAGCCTGCTGCCGACGGCAGCAGGGAGTTCGATGCGATCCGCGACAACCTCGCCCGACGCTTCATGGCCGAAGGCAATGACGATCCGAAGCTCGCCATCGCCCCCGATTACGTCGCCCGCCTCGAAAAACTTGCCGGAAGCGAGGGGCTTGCCGCAGATGCGCTGCTGCTCGGCTGGTACCAGCTTCGCCGCAACAACGATGCCGAGGCGGAGAAGTGGTTCCGCGCCGCCCGAGCCAAGGAAGACACGGCGGCGGCTTCGCAGGGGCTGGCGCTGGCGCTGATTGCCCGCAAGGCGCCTGAGGAGGCCGAGGATGTGATGTTCCGCTGGCGCGCCGAATCCGATGATGCGAGCGCCACTTATCTCGCCGCCACCGCCAATCTGATGGCGCTGCAGCCGCCGGCCGATCTCGCCGAAGACGTGCTGCATCGCATCGCCGCCGAGATTATCGCCCGGAAATACGTGCCGACGGCGCAGCAGTTCGGCTGGTATGCCCGCTCGCTCAACCAGTTCCAGACCGCCGCACGCTGGTTCGAGACCGCGCTTGCGTGGAAACCCGATGACGAGCCGTCGGCCTATGGCCTTGCCGTCACACGCGAGCAGCTGAACGACCGCAAGGGTGTGCTCGACCTACAGCGCGCCTGGGCCGGCCGGTCGACCCGGATCGCCAATCTCGAGGACACCTCCTCGCTGATGCCGAATGGGGGCGTCCTTCCGCCGCAGAAGGGGACACTTGCCCCGCAGCAGCCGGTTCAGCCGACGCAGCCGGGGCAACGCCCCGCCACGGCGGCCGAGCCGCTTCCGGCTGAACGCCCCACGCCGCTGCAGCCGGGGCCTGATCAGGCCGTTCGCCCGGCAAGGCCGGCGCTGCAGACGGTGACCGTTCAGCGCGGTCCGCGCCAGACACGCGGCTGCTCGACGACCATCGATGCGGCACAGCTCAGCCCGGCGAACGCGCTGTCGCGTGGCTGGTGCCTGATGGATATCAACCGGCCGATGGAGGCGATCTCGGCCTTCGAGACGGCATTGCAAAGCCCCGTCCGCAAGGACCGTGAAGACGCAGCCTACGGCCAGAGCCTTGCTTATCTGCGCGCCGGCCTTTCCAGCAATGCCGCTGTGGCCGCCACCAAGGCACCGCAGAACCGCCAGCGCGCCGCCGAGCTCCAGGTGGCGATCCTCGCCGACCGCGCGCTTTCGGCCTTCGACGCCGGGCGTTATCGCGAGACCCTGATCTATCTCGATCAGCGCGCCCAGCTGCAGCAGGAACGCATCGACCTGATGGTGCTGCGCGGCTACTGCTACCTCAATCTTAAAATGTATGGCGACGCGACCCGTATCTTCGAAGCTGCTGCCGCGACCGGCAACCGCGACGCCGCCCGCGGCCTGGCCGACGTTCGCAACGTCACCCATCCCGATGTCAACGACTAGCGTTGACATCTACGTCAACGACTAGCGTTGACGTCGACGTCAACGACTGACGTTGACGCAGCCGCCGCTCTCCGCTACTCGCCTGTGCAGGGGTCGCCTCGGCCTCGCCCCCGCAAGGAAACGCCCGTGCCTGCTCTCCACGATATCCTCGACAGATCCTATGACGCCTTCCTTTTCGACATGGACGGGACGCTGCTGAATTCCATCGCCGTCGTCGAACGCGTCTGGAGCGAATGGGCAAGGCGCCATGGCTTCGAACCGGAGGTCTTCCTGAAGACGATCCACGGCATCCGCGCTTCCGACGTTATCCGCGGGCTCGGCCTGCCCGGCGTCGATCCGGCCCATGAGGCGGATCTGCTGCTCGCCGAGGAGATGGAGGATGTCTCCGGCATTGTCGAGATTCCCGATGCCGTCCGCTTCCTCTCCGCCATTCCCGACGGCAAATGGGCGATCGTCACCTCGGCACCGATCGAACTCGCCGTGCGCCGCATGGCCGCCGCCGGCATCCCGATGCCGAAGGTCATCGTCAGCGGTGGCGAGGTCAAATCCGGCAAGCCGAGTCCCGAGGGTTACCTGCTCGGCGCCAGCCGCCTCGGTGTCGATCCCGAAAAATGCCTGGTCTTCGAAGACGCCGTCGCCGGCATCCTCGCCGGCGAAGCGGCCGGCGCCGATGTCGCCGTCATTACCGAAACCCACGCCACCCCCTTCGAAACCCCGCATTTCTCCATCGTCAACTACCAGGCATGGCAGCCCCGCCACACCGCCGAAGGCCGGCTGACGATCGCGGCGATCTGACCAAACCGACAAACCGCCCTCCTTTTTGTTGGAGGCGAGTTTTTCCGCTTGCATTGCACGCGCCGAAAAACTAAACGAAGCAAGCCGTTTCGGCAGGTCGGGGCGTAGCGCAGCCCGGTAGCGCACTTGACTGGGGGTCAAGGGGTCGCTGGTTCGAGTCCAGTCGCCCCGACCATTTATCCCCTTGAAATCCAGTCAGAAGATCTCACGTTTCGTGGCGGCCGCTCTCGCGGCCATTGCGGAAAACGGCGGATCTTCAGTGCGGTTTCTGGGCAATCGCGATCATCGATTTGGCCAGAAGCGGAATCCTCCCGACATATTCGAAGTCGACCTCTTCGAAACCTGTTTCATGCAGCAGCGTGCTCAGCGTTCCCGGAGACCAGAATTTGATATGGCCATGGTCCTTGAGCGGCATGAAATGGTCGTCCATCTTACCGCTCACAGCCAAGGCCAGATTTTTCCAGTAACCGTGAAAAGGCGTCGACATGACCGCGATGCCGCCGGGCCTGACCAGATCGTACATGGTGGCCGAAAACGCCTTGGGATCATAGACGTGCTCCACGACCTCGAGGCTGATCACCGCATCGAAGGTTCCGTACCGGCTGGAAAGATCTTCGTAACCGGAGCCGATTTCCAGCGGCAGATTGGGATGGGCCGTTCGCGCTTTTGCGATGCCGTCCTCGGACGGATCGACGCCGATGACATCATAGCCCTTTCCTGCAAGCATTGCTGCAGCACCGCCGGCACCGCAACCGAGATCGAAAACCGATGTTTCGTTTGCCTCCTGAAAGCTGTTCTCAAGTACATCGACAACAGCCGGCAAGATATAAGAATGCGCAGTCGCCGGTTTGGCATGCACATAGGTCGTCGCGTCTAGTTCGATAGACATTTTAACTCCTGGAGAAGTGGGCCCGCCAACCCAATAATACGCAACACAATCGTACGGCGGACTTTGACGGCAGTGTGGTGTCGTTGTGGTATTAAAGTGATTAGCGCCGACGGCGATCGCGGCAGCTGAGCACGGCGGTCGACGGATATGCGCGCCGTCACCTCATGAACGATGGGCGCCCGGCGCTCGCCTTTGGACGATTTCGAAGCGGATTGACAGGGTGGAGGGAAGATGATGAAACGTGCGGCAATCGGATTTTGTCTGGTGGGGCGGGTTAAATAGTCGCCGCTTCGACTCCGATGTCGCAGCCATTTGCAGTAACTAACGCAATGAAAATACCCTTTGAGGATGCGTAGTCAAATAATCTATTAGTTCTTTTTGGCACTCATCCAATTGATGGAGGCTGTGTTTGTTGCCTTTTGTTAAGGTTATACCAAGAGATACCAAAATTCGAATTTTAAGAACGTGAAACCTCTTCGCATTCATGCGAATATGTGTAGATTAAAACGGCCCTATCACAATTAGCCTAGTGCGAGCGCATGGCGGATATGAAGCAGAATCTCACTTGCAGGCAAGCCCTCGCCGGCGCATTCCAGGCTTTGTCCGACGAGGCCGTCAAGGCTGGCTGGCCGGAGGGCGATGTCGCCCTCGCGCTTGCTGAACTCGCCGAGGAGCAGGTGATCGAGGTGACCGCCAAGGTGATCATGGAAGGCTCCATTCCCCCTCAGTTCGCCGCCGGCCGCCACAGCAGCTGATCTCACAGCAACAATCCCGCCGTCTTCGCCGCCGTGATGAAGGAGGCCTGCGCGGCGCGCGAGCTGCGCAGCCCGTCGAGCGCGTCGAGGCAGTGCTGGCGCGCAACGCGATAGTCACGCCCACGTTTGTTCGGCCATCGTTTCAAATACTCCACGGCTTCCCAAACGGTAGAAACGATCAGGCTGCGGTTTTGAGATAAGACCCGGACGGGGGAGGGAAAGCGTATTTCAGTCAACGTCTGCACTCGCTGTTTCCTGTCAAGCGCGCCTGAAACGCGCGGGACGAAATTTTGTTCCCCAATTTTGTTCCGGGGAAATTTGCATAGTTGCTAAAGTTCTGGCCCTCGCGCATAATCATTTTCGCCGGTTGCGGAGGGCGGCCGGCAATGCAAGCGTGAATGCGTTTGCCCTCGGAGGGAATGCGGCGTGATGTTACGATCATCAATTCATCCGCATGATTTACCGCTGTTTTCGGAAGATCTCGATCTGTTGACTCAGGTGCTCTACAAGGTCTGCGACGAACGCGGCCTCGCCCGAACCACGCCCGAGGCCGAGCGGATCGGCGCGGTCATCATCCAACTCTACAGACAGGGCGTGAAGGACGGCGGCAAACTCGCCGATCTGGCGAAGACCTACCTCTGACGCTCAGTTCTGCTCGATCGTGTTTTCCCAGCGGTGGATATAAGCGCCGAGCCGATAGCACCCATTTCCTAATCGTCGTTGGCGGCGTTGAGGTTTTCCGGCCGGATACCGTCGTCGCTCATGGTGCGCGCGCGCAACCGGATGCCGGGGCCGCCTTCATCCTGATTGCCGCTCGACAGGAAGATGATGCCGTGCGCCTCGAGCGTGCTGCGCACATCGAACAACGCGTGCGGTTCGCCCGCGAATTCGCCGTTTTCCAGAGCGGTCACGGTCTCCACCGGCAGGCCGCTTGCGGCGGCGAGCTCTTCGATACTCATCCCGATCATGGCGCGCGCGCCGCGTATCTGCGTTGCTGTTATCATGGCGGAAAATCTAGCGCATTGACCGTACTTCTCAAGTGGCGCGGCCCGATCAAGCGTCTTTCAATTTCACGCCGAACAGATCGTCGTGCATGCGCTCGACCGCGACCCCCATTCCTCCCATAAGGGCGGCGCGGTTGCCAAAGCGGCTGATCTCGATGCGCGGCGGGTAGGGCGTGCAACGCGGCAGGAAACCGCGGATGGCGTTGACGAGTTCCGGTCTTGCGCCGATGCTGCCGCCGGTGATCACCAGTTCGGGATCGAGAGTGGCTCCGATGGCGGCAATGGCGAGCGCCACCAGCCGCGCCGTCTCTTCGATTGCCGCGACGGCGCTGGTCTCTCCGGCATTGAACGCGGCGAAGAGATCGGCGACGGTGGATGCGTTGCGCCCGCCGAAACCGGTGTAGCGGCGCAACATGGCGACGCTGCCAATTGCGCTCTCAAAGGTTCCAAGCGTAAACCCGCCGGGATCGAAAGCATCGCCGCCGATCGGAAGATAGGCGATTTCGCCGGCCGCACCGCGCGCGCCTCGCAACAGAGCGCCATTGGCGATGATGCCCATGCCGACGCCGGTTCCGAGAGCAATGAAGGCGAAGTTGCCAGTTTCGACCCCGTGACCCCGCCATCTCTCCCCTTGCGCCGCGAGGTTGACGTCATTTTCGACGATCACCGGTATGCCCATCCTGTCGCTGAAGACCTGCCGCAGATTGATGGCGTCGATGCCCGGGATGTTTGGCGCGACGTTGATATGTCCGGTGGCCGGATCGAGCACGCCGGGACTGCCCAGAACAACGAGACGCAGCTTGTCGGCGGTCGTTCCTGCCGCAGATGCGAGTCCAGCGATCACATCGCTGAACTGATTGACGAGATGCATTCCGCCGCGCGGGTCGGTCGCCACTTTGGTTTCGGCAACGACATTGCCCAACAGGTCGCAGATCGCCGCGGCAATCTTGGTGCCGCCGAGATCGATGGAGACCGCCAATCCCGCCCTGGCGTTGATTTCGTAGATGATTGCATTGCGGCCCGGCCGACCGTCTGTCTGCCCGGCCGGTTTCAGCCAGCCATCTTCCTCAAGGTCGCGCACGACATCGGAGATCGTCTGTTTCGACAGGCCGGTCAGCTTGGCGATATCGGCGCGGGAAATGGACCGGTTCGCCAACACGGTCCGGATCACCGCATTGGTCGATATTTTTCGGGCGATCGGTGTTTCTACGACAGAAGATGTCATTGGCACCCGGCTGTTGCTCTAATTAGTTCGGAGCATGTACCTAATTCGATGGCGATATCGGCTGTAACCATCGCAAAAAGAAGCAAGAGGTCAAACTCTCATGATCTCGTCTCAAATTCAGTACATCGAAGTCGATGGTTTGTCTATGCCATTGACAAATAGGGGGCTGGCTGTAGGCTGAGACCAACGTGCAATGAGATGCGCGATGAAAATAAAGAGGGTCGGACAAGTATGCATCATACATATTGTCTGTGTAGCCGCGCGCTCGCCAAGGTCGTCCTAGTCGCGGCCGGCCGGGACTTACCTCGCTATTTTCGCTTTGACGTCTCGCCGTCCCGTTAACTTGGCTGCCGGGGATCTGCCGATGCTAAA
The DNA here is from genome assembly GCF_002211295.1 of Rhizobium sp. N122. NCBI lineage: Bacteria > Pseudomonadati > Pseudomonadota > Alphaproteobacteria > Hyphomicrobiales > Rhizobiaceae > Rhizobium > Rhizobium sp. N122. Next base: position 73,581 of record NZ_LOKU01000078.1, read on the forward strand.
GCCCTTGATTGATGGACAGCTCCTCACGGAAAAAGGCGTTTTACTGCCTGTCATGGCGCCACGCCTTCAGGCGGATGTTCACCCTGATGGATATGCCGATCTTGCCTTATGGGGCGCGGGCAGCCTCGGCCGTGTAAGATTTTCCGCGGTAAGCGGGCCTTATACCTATGCCCCCAACCGGATCCTGTCGGAACAAGGCGGCGTCTTCGTTGCGCAGTCGCTGCCCGTGATGGTGATCCGCGGCGTGAAACTTCAGGGCGTCTATCCAGCCCGCCGCTGCGCGTGGTGGCATGAGCCAGGTGGGGAGGGCGCAAGGGCGAGGGTCACCCGGAAGCATCACCGGCAGACGTTCGAAATGGGCTGGGGTGTCCTCATCGTGGAGGCTCTGGCTTCCGATTTGCGGATTGCCGTCGGCGCGTCGAGAGACGAAGCCGAGAAGGCGCTAAGCCTCACCAGCGAAGCCATCATTGCCGAAGCCGCTGAATATGCGGCTCGTTGCGACATGGCGCCAGCCGCCGACCCGTTGATGCGCAGCATGGTCAGCCAGGGGACGCACGCCGCCCTTTCCAGCATCAGGCGCGATGAAAACGGCGCCTTCGCCGGACTTGCCGCGGGACAGGCCTATAGCGCTCCGGCGCGCACCTATTACCGCGATGGCTATTGGACGATGCAGCCTCTTTTGACGCTTGCGCCGGAGGCGGTGCGCGACGAGATCCGGCTGCTTGCGAAAGGCGTGCAGCCGGATGGAGAAGCCCCAAGCGGCGTGATCTTGACGGGGCCGGCGCAATCAGAGGCCTGGCAGCACTTTGTCGCAGACAGCAAGGCCAATCCCAAAACCCACAAAAGGGCGGTTCCGGAATACCACAACCGCCCGCAGGACTGGTGGAGCGATCACTTCGACAGTCCGCTTTTCTTCATCCTGTTCATCGACGACTATGTCAGGGCCACGAAGGACCTCGCCGAGGCGCAGCTGCACTGGCCGATCGTTCGGGCAATCGTCGACCGCTATCTCAGCCTGGCCGGCCCCGATAGCGTCCTGCCGGTAAAGCTACGTAACGATCGGGATTGGGCCGACAACGTCTATCGCGAGGGCCTTGTCTCCTATGATCTCGGCCTTTTCGTCGGCGCCATGGATGCGGTGGCAAGGCTTGGCGAGGGGCACGATCCGGCTCTTGCCGAACGCGCGGGCAGGACCGCAGATCTGGCCCGCCAGGAAATCGAGGCCAAACTCTTCGTCCCGGCAACGGGAGGATATCTCGACTATGGAACGCCTGGCGTATTCGTCGAGGATCATCTGGCGCTCGACAGCCTGACCTTGTCGCGGTTTGGTGCGATTTCACGGCCGAAGGCTATTGGCCTACTGAGAGCGTTTGAAACCAAGCTGGAAACGCGCAACAATCAGCAACAGCCCTATGGCAGCTGGGGTGTCATGTGCGCCTATCCGCCCTTCAAGCGGCCAGGCGATCTGCGATCCAAGACCGCGTTTCCCTACCGTTACCATAATGGTTCGGACTGGCCCTATTGGGATGGCGCCTATGCCGAAGAGCGCCTTCGCCACGGACTTGGAGGTGCACGCTACGCGCTGACACGCTGGTGGGAAACCTGCCTGGAGAATGGTTGGATGGGTGCGGTGGAATATTTCTCGCCGCCCTATGGGCGAGGCTCCCTGCTGCAAGGCTGGAGCGGCATGTCGGCGGCAGTCGTTTTGAAATATGGGCTTGACGCCGCAAATGCGGAGCCAATCTCATGAGCAGGATGGCACCGTCGGTTCTAGCCGGAGACCTTGTCGATCCGCATGGCGAAGGCGACGGCGCCGTCCCGTTCGAGTTCGGCAAAGCCAAGGTGACGGTAAAAACCTCTGGCCCGTTCATTGTTTGGATCGACACCGAGATGCACAGCTGCGACCCCGTGATTGCGAAGCGCTTCGAGCTCGGTGCTGATCATCCGGCGGCCCCAGCCGCCTGCCTGAAGTCCGGGAAGAATGTTGATGTGAAGATGCGCCGGGTAATCGTCTTGAAGCCATGTCGTTCCGCTGCGCGGATTTTGAATTCGTTCGATCACGTCGGCGTCGCGCGCACGGCTGGGCGTCAGCCCGGCGATCTCTCGGCGGACGAACGGCCACCAGTTTACCTCAAGGTCTTTGTCGAACCCGCCGGTATCGGGCACCCCGACGACGTAGCCGACCGGCAGGTCGCCCTGAACGAGAACAAAGGCAAAGTCCCTGGCGAATTTGAGATAGGGTACCGACCAGATGTAACCGGGCAGATGCGGGTCGCTGTAAAGCGCGCTGGCATCCTCGCCGCCATTGGCGGTTTTCAGGCAGATGTCGAAAAGAGCGTCACTATCGGCCTCGATCGCCGGGCGGATGAAGCAGTTGCTGTCCATCGCTTTGCCACCTCCTGCGTGGCGCTTTGTCATTCTGGATCGCGAGAGGGGCTGATGCACTGACGATTACCCCAGATTCGCCAGCCAGGCAAAGCTCTGGGGGAAGAAAACGTTCGGCCGGCGCCAGGCGCGAGGTCCGGACGGGGAGTGGAGAATAAACCCAATGAGGTGGAGCAGATGAACAGAACCGTGAAATCGATCAGCATACTGCCGGCATACCGATTGAAAGCAGCTGTCGCGCTCGCCGGCGCGGCGCTTGTGAGTTTTGGCCTTTCCGCCGCCCGCGCCGACGATCTGGCCGTATGGGACGACCAAACCTTTGAGGGCCAGAGCGCGGTCATCGAGCAGCTGAACAAGGAGTTCGAAGCCGCACATCCCGGTGTCACGATCAAACGCACCGCCCGAACCTTCGATGACATGAAGCTGACGCTGAAGCTTGCGGTTTCGGCAGGCGATGGCCCCGTCATCACCAAAGTCAACCAGGGCGCCGGCGACATGGGCGCGATGGTCAAGGAAGGATTGCTCCTGCCGGTTGACGAGTACATCACGAAATACGGCTGGGATAAGCGGCAGTCGGATTCCGTGCTGGCCAGAGACCGCTGGGAGGGGACGAAATTCGGCGTCGGCAAGACCTACGGCATATCGGGTCTCGGTGAGATCGTCGGCCTTTACTACAATAAGAAGATTCTCGACGAGGCGGGCGTGGCGCTGCCGAAGACCTTCGAGGAGCTTTTGGCCGATCTCGACAAGCTCAAGGAAAAAGGTGTCGCGCCCTTCATGATGGGCTCGGCCAAGCAGCATCTCGCCCTGCACATGATCGGCGCCATCGATCAAGCGCATATCGACGCGGCCAATCGCGCCGAGCTTGACGACCTGATTTACGGCAAAGGCGGCTCCTGGAACACCAAGGGAAATATCGAATCCGCCAAACTCGTGCAGAAATGGGCGCAGGGCGGCTATTTTTATCCCGGATTCGAGGGCATCTCGGGTGACGACGCCGTCCAGCTGTTCATATCCGGGCAGGGCGCATTCCTGATCTCCGGGACCTGGTATTTCGGCGACATGCAAAACAATCCGGATATCGGCTTCATGGCCATTCCCGCTCCGAAGGGCGTTTCCAAGCCCATGAGCGTCGGCGGCGTCGATCTTGCCTGGGCGATAACCAGCCTTGCCAAAGACAAGGCGAAGCAGGACATGGCCGGCGAGTACATCGACTATATGGTGTCTGAAAAGGCCGCTGAAAGCTGGGCCGCGGCAGGCTATCTTCCGGCAACATCGCTCCCGGCGGATGCAAAGCCGAAGCTCACGCCGCTCCTGACCGCTGGCATCGAGATGTGGAAGACGCTGAATGCCAACGATGCGCTCGGCCACTACCCCGATTGGTCGAGCCCGACGATGCTGAAGACAATCGACGACAACACGCCGCTTCTCTTGTCCGGCAAGGTCACCCCCGAAGCCTTTGTCGATGCCATGGACAAGGACTATCAGGCCTATTTGAAGGATAAGAAATAAGCGAGTGCGGACGCCGGTCGCGCCCTCCGGGGCGGTCCGACCGGCGTCCTGTTCCTCACGCTGAAATGAGCGTTGCGAGCCTACGGCTTGCTGCGCGATGACCAGAGATTTGGCAGGGAGTACTGGATGAAACGCTCCGCACTGGATGGAACGCAACAGACCAATTTCATCTATTTATTGCCTGGATTGCTGCTCTATGGGGCGTTTGTCTTTGGGCCGATCGTCGCGGCTTTGGGTTTGAGCCTGACCAGTTGGGACGGCCTGACCATGCCCAGATGGGTTGGGCTCGGCAATTACGCCGATCTCTTTTCCGACAGCCGTTTTTACATTGCCTTGCGCAACAACGCCGAGCTCATGATCTTCTACTGCGTTCTGCCGCTCGTGCTCGGTATAACGCTTGCCGCCTGCGTGTGGAATTTGAAGCAGCGCGAGCAACTCGCCCTCAGAACCTTCCTGTTCCTGCCTTACATCATGCCGACTGCCGTGTTGGGCATCATCTGGGCATGGCTCTACAATCCTGCATTCGGCCCGTTCAATCAGTTTCTGCGAGCGGTGGGATTGGGCAGGTTCGCATTGCCCTGGCTCGGAGATTTCAATTTTGTGCTTCCTGCGGTCGGGATCGTTGCCACCTGGTATTTCTTCGGTTTTTGCATGGTGATCTTCCTCACCGGAATCCAGCGCATCGACCCGTCTCTTTTCGACGCCGCCAAGGTCGACGGCGCGTCGCCGCGAAAGACCTTTTTCTGGATAACGCTGCCGCTTCTCATGCCGGAGATCAGGGTGGTTTTGCTTCTGACGGTGATTGCCTCTATCAAAAGCTTCGACCTGATTTTCACGATGACCCGCGGTGGACCAGCGAATGCGACGCTGGTGCCGAATATCTACATGTATCAGCTCGGCTTCGAGCTCAATCGCTTCGGCGCCGCAGCCGCCATCGCCATCGTCGGCGCCTTGCTGACATTCGCAATCAATTTCGCAATTCACCGGCTGGTGGGCTCCAGAAGCAAAGGATTGGCTTGATGAGCCGTTCGTCCAATATCCCCGCCGCGCTGTTCCTTCGCATCGTCCTCTGGCTCCTGGCCTTCGTAACGATCACCCCGTTCCTGCTGCTGTTGCTGACCTCGATAAAGAGCAAGGCCGACGTGCTGAAAGGCGCATTCGCCCTTCCGGCCTATCCGCATTTCGAAAATTACGTCGATGCCTGGAATGCCGGGCACTTCAACATTTACTTCTGGAATTCGATCGTCGTCGTCATACCCGTCGTTGCCGCAAGCGTCTTTCTGGGCCTGCTGACCGGTTTTGCCTTCGCCTACCTGTCGTTTCCGCTGCGGCGCACGCTGTTCGCGATCCTGACGCTCGGCATGATGGTGCCGGCCGAGGCCTTCATCATCCCGCTTTATTATGAAATGCGCTATCTCGGGCTGATCAATACCTATGCGGCTCTCATCATCCCGCAGATCGCGATGTCGATACCCTTCTCAACGATCTTCCTCGCCAGCGCGATGCAGCAATTGCCGGAGGAAATTCTCGAAGCGGCGGTTCTCGATGGCGCCGGACGCTTCTATATCCTGCGCAAGATCGTTATCCCGCTGATGATACCGGCAATGTCGACGCTGGCGCTGTTCTTGTTCATCTGGACCTGGAACGAGTTTCTCATTCCGTTCATCCTGGTCAATGACGACGCCTATCGGACGCTGCCGCTCGGCATGTTGTTCTTCCAGGGGCGTTATACCGTCAACACGCCGGTTCTGACCGCCGGCGCGGTAATCGTCATTTTCCCGCTCATTCTGACCTATCTGGTTTTCCAGCGGCGGTTCATCGCCGGCTTGACGGCCGGCGCGACGAAATAGCACGACAACGGAGACTTACGGCGTGCGCCCGAGCCGTCTTTGACGCTTGTGGCGCACCTCGAGCGCGGCGCAGCCCCAAACCGTGCCGAGCAGCAGATAGACATGGCGCCAGTGATCGATATCGATGACGTTGCCGATCGTGGCGTGGCCGAGAACCGAGATCCAGGCGATCATCAGGAAGGGCTGCCACGGCCGGTCGAGCAGCAGATATCGGAAGCCGAGCGCCAGCGTCCAGACAAGCATGCCGACATAGGTGACGAAGCCGAGCCAGCCATAGGTGGTCAGCGATTTCAGCCAGATATTGTGCTCGTCCTCGGGAAACATCGTGCCGAACACCAGCGGCCCGATGCCGAGCGGCCGCTCCATCATCATGGTGAAGCCGATCCGGTGACGCTCGAAGCGGCCGAGATGCTCGCCGTCATATTGCTGCACCAGCTGGGCGCGCGCCGAAAACAGTTCGGCGACTTTCGGGATCTGCAGCGCCACCAGCAGTGAGCCGACCAGCATGATGATCGCCGCCAGCGACAGGACCAGCACCCTGAGGCGAAAGGCGCCGCTACGCTCCTTGAGCAGCATGATGAAGATCAGGAGCGCCACGCCGAGCGCGAAGAGCCCCCAGGCGGCGCGGGAAAAAGACAGGAAGATGCCGAGCGCAAGCACCAGCAGGGCGACAGCCTTCAGCGGCGATTTTTTCAGATCGCCGACCAGGATGCCGTGGACGAGATAGAGCGACGGCGGCACCAGGAAGGGGCCGAAGACGTTTGGGTCCTGGAAGGCGCCCTTGGCGCGGTCATAGAGCGTGAAGATCTCCGCGCCCGGAAAGGCGTGGAAATAACCGAGTATGCCGAGTGCTGAGGTGGCGACGGCGGCGAAGGTCCAGGCGTTGAAGATCAGCGGCAGCCGCTTGTGGCTGTCCTCGATAATCGCGGCGTAGAAGACCGCCGTCAGCGCCAGGAAGGTCGAGACCGCGATATACATCGGCCCGGTCGCCAGATCCTTCATTTGCGTCAGCGATAGCATGCCGCCGATATTGAAGGTGAGCAGCAGCGCAAGCAGCGGTGCCACGCCGCGCGAAATCCTGAGACCCAGGATGAACCAGAGGCCGATCAGTCCGGCCATCCACAGTTCGTAGGGCGCCGGCTCGTCGATCACGAAACCGGAGAGGAAAACGCCGAAGGCGACGAAGACCGAGCCGATCAGGCGCAGCGTCATCCGCTGCGGCTGGGCGACACGGGGATATGTCGCCTCGATCGCGCTCAATAGGCGTTTTCCGTGTTGAGCAGCCGGATCGGCGTCAGGAACAGGATCTTGAGATCGAACCAGAGCGACCAGTTCTCGATGTAATAGAGGTCGTAGGCGGTGCGGAACTTGATCTTCTCGTCATTGTCGACTTCGCCGCGCCAGCCGTTGATCTGTGCCCAGCCGGTGACGCCGGGCTTGACGCGGTGGCGGGCGAAATAACCCTCGACGACATCGCCGAAGGCGCGGTCGCGGGCCTGGGCGAGAACGGCATGCGGGCGCGGGCCGACCAGCGAGAGCTCGCCCCGCAGCACGTTGAAAAGCTGCGGCAGTTCGTCGATCGAGGTCTTGCGGATGAAGCGGCCGACGCGGGTGACGCGCGGATCGCCCTTGGTCACCGCGGCCTTGCCCGTCGGGTCGGCCATGTTGGTGTACATCGAGCGGAACTTGAAGACGTTGATGATTTCATTGTTGAAGCCGTGGCGCTTCTGCATGAAGAAAACCGGGCCTTCGGAGGTCGCCTTGATGGCAATCGCGGTCGCGATCATCAGCGGCCAGAGCAGCGCCAGGGCGACGAGCGTGAAGAAGATGTCGAAGCCGCGCTTGGCGACGGAATCCCAGTCGCGGATCGGCTTCTTGAAAATGTCGAGCATCGGCACCGAGCCGACATGCGAATAGGCGCGCGGCCGGAAGCGCAGCCGGTTGGCATGGGCGGCAAGGCGGATATCGACCGGCAGCACCCAGAGCTTCTTCAAAAGGTCGTAGATGCGCGCTTCGGCCGACAGCGGCAGAGCGATGATCAGCATGTCGATGCGCGTCAGCCGCACGAATTCGACCAGTTCGGCCACGGTGCCGAGTTTGGGATAACCGGCAACCATGATCGGCGAGCGCTTTTCGCCGCGGTCGTCGAAGATGCCGCAGATGCGGATGTCGTTGTCATCCTGCTGTTCGAGGATGCGGATCAGCTCCTTGGCCGGCTCGCCGCCGCCGACGATGACGGCGCGGCGCTCCATGATGCCGTTGCGCGCCCAGTTGCGGATGCCGTAGGCGACGAGGAAACGCTCGGCCGTAAGGAAGAGCGCGCCAGCCGCGAACCAGGGCATATAAGCGTCGACGACCATCGCCCATGTGCTGCCGCGAACGAGAGCGAACAGGCCGACGGTCAGAAAAAGTGCGATCGTCCACGACGCCAGGATGCGCGGGATCAACCGGAGCTTGGCCCGAAGTGCCGGAATGGTGTAGCTGTCGGCAAGCTGCAGGCCGATGACTGTCAAGGCCGAGGCAACCGTCGCCATGACCGTCCGCACCAGGGCTGAATCATTGCCGTCGCCGGGCCAGAAATAATGGGCGATCAGGGCGATCGCGAAGAGCGCCAGGAATTCCAGCAGCCGCAATTGCCCGATGATGATCACGGGCGAATTGGTTCCGTCGCGGAACTGTTCGGCGATCTGCCGGGCATAGGGATTGATTTCGGTCGGGTCGGACGGTTTTTCCTGACCCGCGTCGCCGCGCGCCTCGATGTCGGAGACCTGCCTGCGCAGAGCTTCCACGTCGAATTGATCGCCTTTTTCCAGCTTGTTCATGGGGCTTTTCGCTCGTTGTCAGCAAGCGAAATACCAGAAAGCCCCTAAGAAATATTTACGGGGCGGCGGGCATTGCTCGGCCGGCGGCGGGCTCGACGAGTTCATGGTATAATTTCAGGACATCGCGTGCCATGACGGCCGAGGAAAACACCGCCTTCACCGCCTCGGGCTTCGGCATCGTCCTGGCGTGCCAGCCGGGCGTGCTCAGCGTTTCCGCCATGACGCGGGCGAGATCGTCGGAATTCCCAGCCTCCACGAGGGCTGCGCTGTCGGCGCCGAGCACCTCGGGAATGCCGCCGACACGGCTGGCGATGATCGTCTTGCCGGCGCCGAGCCCCTCGAGCACGATATAGGGCATGGCTTCGGCGCGCGAGGGGACGACGAGGTTCTGCGCCATGGAGAAGGCTTCGTGGACACGCATCGCAGGCAGCATGCCAATGCGCTTGCCGAGGCCGCGTTCGACCATCATTTCGCGGTAGCGGTCGCGATCCGGCCCGTCGCCGATCATCAGCGCCGACAGCGGCCGGCCGAGCAGTCGTTCGGTCTTGGCGAAGGCATCGACAAACAGATCGGGACCCTTGAGGTCCCGGAGCATACCCACATAGATGAAATGCACGGCATCCGAGCGGGTGGGGATCGGCTCGAAATCGCGCTCGGAGATGCCGTTGTAGATCAGTCTGGTCTTCGTCCGCGGCTTACCCACCTTGCGCGCGTAAGTGTCGCGCTCGTATTCGCAGATGAAGACCAGCGCATCGGTGAAATATTCCTGCAGGCGCTCCATCCTGAGGACGAATTGTCCGCTGAGCGAGGAACGCGAATAATGCAGGCTTCCGCCATGCGCGGTATAGAGGCGGGCTACGCGATACCTGTTCACCCGCAACGCTGAGCCGGCAAGTCGCGCGAGCACGCCGCCTTTGGCGCCGTGTCCGTGCAGCACATCCGGCCGCAAACTTTTGATTTTCTTGTATGTATCCCACATCGTCGCAATGTCGGACGGGCTGATCGAACGCCGGATCGGCACCCGTGTCAGGCCGAGCGAAAGATAGGGTCTTATATCGTCGAACAGGCTGTCCTCGTACTCGCCGCCGGTCGAGCTGTCGCAGAGGATGCCGACTTGGTGGCCGGCCTTGCTGTGCTCCTCGACGAGATCGCGGACATGGCGGAAAATCCCGCCGACCGGCGATCTGAAGCAATGGAGGATGCGGAGGGGCTTGTGTGTTGCCATCGCTCAGAAGAGCCGTTCGCGAACGTAGATCGTGTCGCCGGCGATGATCGGCCCCGATATGTTGATGCGGCCGGTCAGCACCTGTCCGTTGATCTTGCGGGTGACGTCGACCATGCTCTGGTTGGCACGGCTGGTAAAGCCGCCGGCGACCGCAATGGCATTTTGCACCGTCATGCCGGGGACATAGGCATATTGGCCGGGTTGACCGACTTCGCCCATGAGGAAGATCGAACGGTAGCGATCGACATCGATGGTGACATCCGGATCGCGAAGATAGCCCTGCTGCAGTTTCTGGGCGATCTGCCCCGACAATTGCTGCAGGGTTCGGCCGCGGGCAGGGACCTGGCCGATAAGAGGGAAGGCGATATAGCCGGCCTGATCGACTGTATAGGTGTTGGTCAGGCTCTGCTGGTCGAAGACGGTAACGCGCAACCGGTCGCCGCTATCCAGCGTATAGGGCTGGATGGTCGCCTCGTTGAACGCCTTCGGAGCCGGCTTGTACGTCGTGCAGCCGCCCAATGCCGCCGTCATGGCTGCAAGGCTCAGGGCCAAAAGGATCTTGGGCTGGACGACAGACATCCGTTGGTGCTCACAGAAAATGAACTCGGTAGAGCCGTTATCGATCCGTTAGGGTTAATGCCCGGTAAAGGCCGCTTGCGATTTCCTGGCGTCCGTTCTTCAGTCGTCGCTTATTCTCGGCAAGATTGCCATTAACCGTTGAGTTACCATGGTCGTTTACGCTTGCGGCACCTTTGTTGTGGAGTAAGAGCATGTCCGGCGTAGCGCGTGATCAGGATGTGGACATCGACCTCGGCCAGCTGGTTCGCGCCGTCTGGGCGCGGCGGCTCAGGATTCTGGCGATCACCTTTGCGGGAGCGGGCGTCGCCTTTACCGGCGCCAAGATCATGTCGCCGCAATATCGCAGCGAAACGCGCATTCTGATCGAACCCCGCGCGCCGGCCTTCGCCAGCACCCAGCAGGTCAACGACGCTGGCGCCGGCCCGCTGATGGACGAGCTGAATATCGCCAGCCAGGTGCAGCTGCTGCAATCGGCCGATCTCCTCAAGAAGGTGATCAACGACCTGAAGCTCTACAACCTGCCGGAATTCGACGATGCCGCCAACGGCTCGGCGATGAGCAGCATCCTGGTCAAGCTGCACCTGAAGAAGAACCCGATGGAGAACCCGCCGGAAGAGCGGGTGATCGACGCCTTCGTCGAGCGCCTGCAGGTCTATCAGGTGCCGGGTTCACGCGTCATCGGCGTCAGCTTCACCTCGAAGGACCCGAAGCTCGCCGCCGCCATTCCGAACGCCATGGCCAATGTCTATCTTTCGACCCAGAGCGGCGCCAAGCTCGATTCCAATTCGGAAGCGACACGCTGGCTGGAGCCGGAGATCGAGGGCCTGCGCCGCAAGGTCAGCGAAGCCGAGAAGAAGGTCGCCGAATACCGCACCTCGCACGGGCTCTTACAGACCAACGGCACGACCACCTTTCCGGCCCAGCAGCTGAACGACATCTCCGCCGAGCTGACCCGCGTGCGCGGCGACAAGGCCAATGCCGAGGCGAGGGCGCAGGCAGTGCGCAATGCGCTGTCTTCGGGTGAGGCTTCCGACACGCTGCCCGACATCATGTCGTCCCAGGCGATCCAGCGGCTGAAAGCGACGGAATCCGGCCTGCAGTCGCAAATATCGGATCTGCAGACCAGCCTTCTCAACAATCATCCGCGGCTGAAAAGCCTGCGCGCCCAGCTCGCCGATATCCGGACTCAGATCCGCCAGGAAACCAAAAAAATCCTGACGAGCATCGAGAACGAATCCAAGGTTGCGGATCTGCGGGCGAGCGAGCTTGAGCACCAGTCGGACACGGTGCAGGCCACCAGCGCTCGTGCCGGGGAGGACGAGGTCGGTCTCAACGCGCTGGAGCGCGAGGCCACCGCCCAGCGTCAGCTGCTCGAAACCTATCTGGTGCGCTACCGCGAGGCCGCCTCCCGCGCCGACAGCAATTCGAGCCCGGCCGATGCCCGTATCGTTTCCAAGGCCATCGAGCCGGTCGATCCCTATTTCCCGAAGGTAGTGCCGATCGTCGTCGTCGCTGCCGTCGCCACTTTGATCCTGAGTGCCATTGTCACCATGCTGGCCGAACTCTTCAGCGGCCGGGCGCTCCGTCCCGTCGATGCGCCCCTTGAGACGATCGAGGCGGAAACATTCGTTGAGGGGAGGGTTGTCCCGCAGGCCGCTCCGGTTGCCGCGGCCGTCAGAAAGCCCATCCGGCCGAGTATGCTCGCCATTGTCGGCGATGAAGACGAAAAGGACGCGACCGAAGACACCGAGGCCGCCGAGGAGCCGCCGGAGGACGACAATGAATTCTCCGTCGCTTCCGTTGCTGATTATCTCACGGGCAGCGGTGCGCCGCTGGCAATCGCAATATCTCCGACCGGTGACAATGGCTCGGCGGCGACGGTCCTACTGACCCGCATGCTGGCCGACGCCGGCCGCCGCGTCATTCTGATCGATATGACCGGTTCCGGTTACCCCACGGAACTGATGGCCGAGGACGAGGCTGCTCCCGGCGTCACCGATCTGCTGTGCGGCGAGGCCGCCTTCGGCGACACGATCCATGGCGACCGCCTTTCCGACGCCCACCTGATCCCTCAGGGCCGGAGCGACGTGCGCCGCGCCATGCGCGGTGTCGACCGGCTGTCGCTGCTGCTCGATGCACTTGCCGCCGCCTACGACCTCGTGGTGGTCGAATGCGGTTCGGCCGATGTCGCCGGCGTCTCGCGGCTGACGCGCAGCCGCGATGTCGAGATCATCCTCTCCCTGCCGGAGATCGAGGAGACGGTCTTCGTGACGTTGATGACGGAATTCCAGGCTGCGGGCTACGAGCGCGTCGTGCTGATGTCGGGCGGTGAAGGGGGCGAGCAGGCGCTCGGGCAAGCCGCTTAATGCATGTCGCGCAAAAGTGTGCAGCGGTTTTCCCAGGCAAAGCGCGAAGCGCTTTTGCCGCAACGACACGCGTAAGACAACGACTTAGCCGATGCGTGCGCGGATGCTCTGCGTGAATTTATAAAGCTTCGGACGGGCCTTGATATATGCCTTGCAGCGGGTGACGATCCGGTGCGTGGCGCCGGCGACAATGCCGAGCGGCGAGACCGGCAGCACCACGTCGTAATGCGCGGTTTCCACAGGCGCCCAGGAACGTTTGTACGTCTGATCGCCGAGACCGAAATCGAACAGCTCAACGCCTTTGCCATGCAATCCCGAGATGGTTTGCCAGTAGAGGAATTCGCCGGGGCTGGTATCCGGCACCAGCTCTTCATCGATCGCGCCGAACTGGCAGATGATGTGGTCGCCCTTGCGCGAAATCCCTGAAATCGCGGCGATCCGGCCCTCATTCTCGCCCTTGAGCCGCAGCGCATGCATCTGCAGCCCGAAATATTGCCTGCCGCCATCCCGCTTGTCGATGAGAGCGTGCAGGAAGGCTTGCGTTTCCTGATCCGCGAAGACGTCGGGCAGGCCGAGGCTGGCGAAACGGGCGCTCTTCAGCCGGAAGAAGATATCGAGCAGACGGTGCTGCTCTTCCGATGCCTCGGGGATAAGATATTCGAAGCCGCCGGCCGCCTCGAGACGTTTCGATTGAACGCGGAATTTCTTGCGCCGGTTTTTGGCGTTGAGTTGCTTCAGCGTCTCCTCGAAGGCGGGAAAGAACGGCAACTGATAGGCATGATTCTGGTTCTGCACCATCGGCAGCCCGGTGAGCGGGGTCTGTCGCCCGCGCCATTCCAGCGGAATATTCTGCAAGAGCAGCAGATCGGCCCGGCCTTTGAGCGCCTGCTGAAGCTGGCCGGCGAACTTGCCGGCATCGATGCTGCCGCCGGATTCGGCAAAGCTCTCGGAAAACAGGCCGGTATTTATATTGCTGTGATCGGCGGCGATGAACTTCGCCACGGCAAGCCCCCGCGACTTGACGATTTCGACCGGCAGAATGAAGGCGGTCTGGCCGGCATAGCTGCCTTTGAGGATCGCCAGCGGCCGCTGAAAGGCGCTGACCCATGCGGCGCACCAGTCATAGCTCTGATGCAGCGATTGGAGATTGTCGCGCTCCAGCGCCCGCCAGTCGTCCTCCAACGGCTGCATCGCGTCGAAAACGCCGATATCGACTTCGGCCATGGCGAGTTTCATGCTCAGCTGACGCAGGCGCGAAATGGCCGTCTGGGCCAGCGCCACGTCTTCCGACGGCTGTTCATGAACATCGAGCTTTTGCGTCTGCACGGTTTTCTCCGGTCAAGAATGCTGAACGGGAAGGTAGGAATGCAGGACGTATATTTGGTTTACTCGCACGCGATGGGCGAGGTTTTCCGCCGATCACGGTTATTCGGCCGTTAATGGCCTATTGCTGCCGCGGCCCGGCCATCCATTTGATGATCACCATCGCCGGCAGGACCCAGAGCAGGCCGGTGAGCAGGAAATAGAGCAGGTGCCCCCACCAGGGCGCATTGCCAAGCGTCGCCACCGCGATCGTATTCGCCACCAGCGCATAGACCAGAACGAGCACGATGATGAGGATCGTACCGATGAATTTGCGGAGGCGGACGGGCATCGATGATCTCTCGGCAGGGACGGGGCGGACCGGCGCGACGGCATGCCGCAAAGGTTCGGGGCTTGTTTTGCATGAGCCGGTGGGGCAAATCAACTGCCGGATAGAAGGAGACATCATGGCCGTCGCAAACCCGACCACGGAACAGGCGATCCTGAGCGAAGTGCAAAAGCAGAACCGCAACCGCCGCGCCTTGCGCTTCTGGCTTGGCTTCGTGTTGTTGGCGCTCTTCTGTCTCGTGCTCGTCGGCGGCGCCACCCGGCTGACCAATTCCGGCCTGTCGATCACCGAGTGGAAACCGATCCACGGTGTCATCCCGCCGCTGTCGGCTGTCGAATGGGAGGAGGAATTCCGCCTCTACCAGCGCATTCCCGAATTTCAGCAATTAAACAGCGCCATGACCGTCGACGAGTTCAAGGGCATCTTCTGGTGGGAATGGGCGCACCGGCTGATTGCCCGCGGCATCGGCGTGATCTTCGCGCTGCCGCTCCTCTATTTCTGGCTGACGGGGCGAATCGAAAAGCGCCTGCGCTGGCCGCTCGTCGGCATATTGGCGCTCGGCGGCCTGCAGGGCTTCATCGGCTGGTGGATGGTGTCCTCCGGCCTTTCCATCCGCACCGATGTCAGCCAATACCGGCTGGCGACGCATCTCGTCATGGCCTGCCTGATCTTTGCCGGCTGCATGTGGATCATGCGCGGGCTCTCACCGCATTCCAGCGATCCGGCGCCGGCCCGCAGTTCGCGCGGTTTCGCCGCCGCGATCGCCATTTTCGCGCTGTTCCAGATCTATCTCGGCGCGCTGGTCGCGGGGCTGGACGCCGGCTTTTCCTACAACACCTGGCCGCTGATGGATGGCGCCGTCATCCCGTCGGATCTCCTGATCCAGCAGCCCTTCTGGATCAATGCCTTCGAGAACCCGAAGACGGTGCAGTTCATCCACCGCATCGGCGCCTATACGCTCTTCGCGCTGACCTTGATCAACATGGTGATCGCGCTTCGCGCCGCATCGTGGACCACCCATGCCCGCCGCGCCGTCGTGCTTTTCTCGCTGGTGACGCTGCAGGCGGCCGTCGGCATCGCCACGCTGCTGATGCAGGTGCCGCTTCACTGGGGCCTGCTGCATCAGGCCGGCGCTCTGGTGGTTTTCGGTTTCGCCGTCGCCAACTGGCGCGGCTTTTACGGCGAATATCCGCAGGCGACGATGATCAGAGAGCGCGATTGACGCGAGCCTTCGCTCCACGGAGGGGGCTACCGCAGCACGCCATCGAGCAGCGGCATGCCGATGATCGCGGCGGCGGCGATCAGGATGTAGCAGGCGATGCGGAAGGTCCGCTCCTCGGCGAGCCCGAATAGTTTCGAGCCGCCGTAGAGCCCGACCGCATAACTCGGCAGAATGACCGCAGTCAGCGCGAAGATGGCAGGCACGAACAATCCCCCGAAGTAATAACTGATGGCGCTGAAGACGCTCGAAATCGAGAAATAGAGCACGACATTCGCCCTGACGCGGGTGAAGTCGCTCTTGCCGCCGAGCCAATAGGCGACAACCGGTGGCCCGCCGAGCTGCGCGGCGCCGCTGAAAAGCCCGGCGATCAGCCCGACGCCACTTGTGAGCGGTGCCGACGCCTCCCCGTGATAGCGCCATCCAGATACCAGCAGCGCAAGCAGGCAGATGGCGATGATCGTGATACTCCAGCGTAGGATCAGCGGGTCGAGCAACGTCAGTATCGCCGTGCCGGCTGGGATGCCGAGCGCAGCACCCGCCGCCATGACGAAGACTTCTCGCCGGTTGGCGCCGCGCCAGGCCGGCGGAATCATCCCGAGTGAGGCAATGCCGTCGATGACGAGGAGGATGGGTGAGATCAGCTTCGGCCCGACGATCGCACCGCCGAGCGGAACGAAGATCAACGCGGCGCCGAAACCTGAAAAGCCGCGGGCGAGCCCGGCGACGAAGGCAAACGCCATCAGCGCATAGATGCCATGGTCGGGCAGGGCGGCGGCAAACCAGGCCTGCACGCCGGCGATGAGTGCCTCGCGCGTCATAATGTCAGGAGGCGAGCATCAGGTCCATGTTCTGGACGGCAGCACCCGAGGCGCCCTTGCCGAGATTGTCGAGCAGCGCCACAAGATTGACCTGCGAACCGCCCGGCGTGCCGAAGACAAAGAGCTTCATCGTGTCCTTGCCTTCAAGCTCGACGGCATTGACGCGGGGGAGCGCCTTGCTTTCGGCGAGCGGCACGACCGTGACGACCTCCTGACCGGCATAATGAGCGGCGAGGGCGGCATGGATGCTTTCCATCGTCGTGCCCTCGGCGAGATCGCCGAGATGCAGCGGCACCTGCACAATCATGCCCTGCGCGAATTTGCCGACTGACGGCGAGAAGATCGGCGCGCGGTCGAGCAACCCGTGCACGGTCATCTCGGGCACATGTTTGTGGGTGAGAGGAAGGCCGTAGAGGAAATGCGGCGCGGTGATCGCATCCGGGTGATCCGCATTTTCCATCTGGGCGATCATCTGCTTCCCGCCACCGGTATAGCCGGAGACGGCGTTGACCGTCACCGGATAGCCGTCCGGCAGGAGGCCGGCGGCACGCAGCGGCCGGATCAGGCCGATTGCGCCTGTCGGATAGCAGCCGGGATTGGCGACGAAACGGGCGGCTCTGATCCTGCCTGCCTGTGCGCCGTCCATTTCGGCAAAGCCATAGGCCCAACCGGGATTGACCCGGAAGGCGGTCGAGGTGTCGATGACGCGCACATTGTTGTTGGCCGAGACCATCTGAACCGCTTCCTTCGACGCATCGTCGGGCAGGCAGAGAATGGCGATATCGGCGCTGTTCAGCATGTCCTCGCGCATGGCGGCGTTGCGCCGCTCGGCCTCGGGAATGGACAGAAGCTCGACATCGCGGCGACCGGCCATACGCGTGCGGATCTGCAGACCCGTCGTGCCGTGTTCGCCGTCGATGAAGATTTTCGGTGCCATGTTAACCTGCGCTTTCAATGGGTTCAGAAGGTTTCCGGATTCATTTTGGGATAATAGGTCAGCCTTGTGACACGGCGATGGCGCGTCGTTCGGCATGAAGCCCCAGCATATACATCGCCACCGTTGCCCCCGCAATGGCGGTGATGTCGGCATGGTCGTAAGGCGGCGATACCTCGACGATATCGGCGCCGCGAATATCGAGCTGATGAAGACGCTGCAGCACCGAGAGGATCTTGGCGCTCGACGGTCCGCCGGCAACCGGCGTGCCGGTGCCCGGCGCAACGGCCGGATCGAGGCAATCGATATCGAAGGTGAGATAGGCAGGCGCGCCGCGCGTATGCGAGATGATCGCCGAGGCAATGTCGCCGGCGCTCATCTCCTCGACCTGATGACCGTAGAGAATATTGATGCCGCAATCCTCCGGCGCATGGGTGCGAATGCCGATCTGGATCGAACGATCGGGATCGATGATGCCGGCGCGGGCGGCGCGTGCCACGAAGGAGCCGTGGTCGATCCGCCGGTCCTCGTCGAACCAGGTGTCCTGGTGCGCGTCGAACTGCACCAGCGCCAGCGGCCCGTGTTTTGCCGCATGGGCTTTGAGCAGCGGCCAGGTGACGTAGTGATCGCCGCCGAGCGTCAGCAGGAAGGCGCCGCTGTCGAGAATGACGTTCGCCTGCCGTTCGATGGCAGCGGGCGTGTCCTGATGATTGCCGTAATCGATCAGGCAATCGCCGTAATCGATCACCGCCATCTCGGCGAAAAGATCACGGTTGAAGGGATATTGCGCATCATTGTCGAAGATCGCCGAGGCGCGCCGGATGGCCTGCGGCCCGAAGCGCGTGCCCGGCCTGTTCGAGGTTGCGGCATCGAAGGGAATACCCCAGACGGCGACGTCGACGCCGGCGAGCTCCTTGGTGAAGCGCCGGCGCATGAAGGACAGCGCTCCGGCAAAGGTCGGATCGCTGGCGGTTGACGTGAGGCTGGTCGCCGTGAAGGCGTGGTCAATCGATCTGTTCGCCAAGTCATGCTCCTTTTTTCGGTCGCAGAACCATCGTCGCGTTCAATGCGGACGCTGCATTGCGGGTGCGCGACGTCAAAGCGTCGGTGCCTGGTCCGCGCGAAGGAATTGGCCGATCCGTCGCGCAGACAGGGGTAGGCGAGGTGCGCACGGATTTCAAGCAATCGTTCGGACGACGGCCGCTCGTCGTTATCGGGCGGCCGTCCTTCTCGTCGCTGTCAGGCCGGTTCTCGCAGGCACCGCAATCCAGAAAGGGTCGTCAGCGCGGTCACGCAGACATAACCCACGAGCGGCCAGGCGCTGTCGCCGCCGAGCAGAAGCACGAACAAGGTTCCGGCAAAGCTGACGATGATGCTCTGGATGCACGAATAGAACGCGACGGCCGTTCCTGCCATGTCCCCAAAGGCGTCGAGCGCACCATTGGCGGTGACCGCTGTGGCTAGGACGATGCCGATTGCGATGATCCACATCGGCCCGACGAAGCTGAGAAGCGAAGGCTGCAGAAACAACTCGCCGAAGGCCAGCAGCGCGGCTCCGAAAAGCAGCAAGGCCATGCCTCTGGCAAGGCTGCCGGCAATGCCCCAGCGCATGACGAAGCGCTTGGTGAACCGCGCCGTCACGACCATTGCCAGCGCCACCGTGGCAAAGGCGACGCTGAAGCCGATGCCGGAGAAGCCGGCTTTATCGATCAGGATCCGGGGTGCAGTCGAGAAAAAGACGAAGAAGGCGCCCATCGCCGCGCTGAAGCCGGCTGTATAGACCCAGAACGGAGAGCTTTTGAGGATTAAGCGCAGAGCGATCTTCGCGGGGGCCGCTGGACGGGTCTCATGCCACCGCATGCCGGCGTTAAGAAGGGTGGCAACCGACAGCAGGCTGATGACGAGAAAAATGGCGCGCCAGCCGAGGTGATCGGCGATCAGGGCTCCGGCGATCGGGCCCAATGCGGGCACGAAGGACAGGATGGAGCCGAGAAGGCTATAGATCGTGCTGCTTTCGGGGCGCCCGGCGTAAACGTCACGCACGGTTGCGAAGGTCGCGACCATGGCCGCCGACGCGCCGATGGCCTGCAGCAACCTCAAGGCCACGAAGAGCGGTGCGGAGGAGGCGCCGGCAAGCAGGAGTGAGGCAGCGGCGAAGAGTGCCGCCCCGCCGAGCAGAACGGGCCGCCGCCCGACGATATCGGAGACGGGACCGAAGACGATCTGTCCGGCACCGAGCACAAGCATGTAGAGGCTGAGGGTCAGTTGGATGACCGCAGGCGAGGTGCCGAGCGCCTCCGGCATCGTCGGCACGACCGGCAGATAGATGTCCATGGCAAGCGAGGCCAGGATGTCGAAAGGCGCCATCAGCAGCAAGGCTGCCGGCAGGGAATAGGTCCAGCGCTGGATTTTGGGATAAGACATGGGAAAGAACCCGCTCAAATGATTTTCATTCGGCGGCGATCTGTCTCTTCATCAGTATCAGGATTGGCCGGACAGACGCCGCAACAACAGGGCAGAGTTGTTGCGGCCTATTTGTCTGCGGACTTGGTTGTTCCCATCATGCGCCCCTGACTGCGGCTCCGCTCATTCCCGAAGCCCCTTTGCTCCTATCTAGCAGCGTAGCCAAGGCTCGACAACTGAGCATGCCTCCTCCGGCGCCGGTGATGCGGATAAAAGCGGTGGTTTAGTAAAATTTTTTCTAAAAGTAATACTTGCAGAAAATACCACGACTGCCTATGCAAGGCCGGGTTGCAGATTCGCTCCTTTTCGCCGGCGTTAGCATCATATTTTTGGGAATATTTGAGTGATTTACCGAAGAGAGATTGACGGCCTGCGGGCGGCCGCGGTGATGCCTGTCATTCTGTTTCATGCGGGCTTCAGTTTCTTCAGCGGCGGCTTCATCGGTGTCGATGTTTTCTTCGTGATCAGCGGCTTTTTGATCACCTCGATCATCCTTGAGGAGATGCGCAACGGCACCTTCTCGCTGGCGGCATTCTATGAGCGCCGCGCTCGCCGGCTCCTGCCGGCCCTGTTTCTCGTCGTCCTGTGCTCTCTGCCCTTCGCCTGGCTCTGGGTCATGCCGGAGGAGTTTCGCGCCTTCTCCGACAGCCTGATTGCCACCAGTCTTTCCGGGGCCAACTTCCTGTTCTGGTTCAAGAGCGGTTATTTCGCACCGGAAGCCGGAGAGGTGCCGCTGCTCCACATCTGGAGCCTCGCCGTCGAAGAGCAGTATTACATGTTCTTTCCGCTCCTCGTCATGGTGATGTGGAAGCGCAAGCCGAGTTGGATGTTTGCGGTCCTGGTTGCGATCGCGTGTGCCAGCCTTGCCTACAGCGAGTGGGCCTCGCGGGTCTTTCCCTCGGCCAATTTCTATTTCCTGCCCTCGCGGGCCTGGGAGTTTCTGGCCGGATCGATCTGCAGCTTGGTGCAGTCGAAGGGGCAGAAGCGCGGCAGCGATCCGTTGTCGCTGCTGGGGTTCGGCATGATCGCCTTCTCCGTCTTCTATTTCGACGAAACCTCGCCGATTCCCTCCACGCTCGCCCTGGTTCCCGTGATCGGCGCGATGCTCGTGCTGCTCTATGCACGACAGGGAACCTGGGTGGCGGCACTGCTTTCGACCCGCATCTTCACCATGATCGGGCAGATCAGCTACAGCGCCTATCTCTGGCACCAGCCGCTTTTTGCCTTTGCGCGGATCCGCAGTATCGATCCGCCGTCGCTCGCTGTGATGGGCGCTCTTGCCTGCCTTTCTCTTATGCTCGCCTATATCTCCTGGCGTTTCGTCGAGCAGCCGTTCCGCCGCGGCGAGCGCCGGTTGCTGCCGTCCACCCGCAGCCTGGTCGCATCCGTATCCCTGGTGCTTGCAGCCTTCATCGCCTTCGGCATCTACGGCCACGACACACGCGGCATTCCATGGCGGCTGCCGGCGCCGATCAAGGAATTCATGGCGGACAATGATTGGAGCAAGACCTGCCTTATCGAGGGCGCGTCGGGCTGGGATGCGATGCCGATCGAGGACTGCGTATTCAACGGCAACCACGCCCAGACTTACGCCATCCTCGGAGATTCCCTGGCCTCGTCGCTGACACCGGCGCTGGCCAAGCGCCTGGACGGCATGAATATCGGCCTGCAGCAGATCACCCACAGCTTCTGTGCGCCGGTCGCCGACGTCTCAATGGTCCCCCACCAGGCGCACGACTGCGGCGCCTTCAACGCTGCGGCGATCGACTATCTCGTCAAGAGCAAGGTGAAAACGGTCTTCCTCGCCGCCTCATGGAAGATCTTTTTCGAGCAATCCCGGTACATCTTCAACGGCGAAGAGGTCGCGACATCAGACGTGGGACAGAGGTTGAGGGATGCTTTCGACAAAACCGTCGGCGCGCTGACATCGGCCGGCATCCGCGTCGTCATCGTCTATCCTCATCCGCGCGGCGACACGGAGATCGCCGCCAAGGTCGCGAAACTGATGCACAAGGGCACGCCGGCGCCGACGATCACGATCGCCCAGGATGAATTTCTCCAGCAATCGTCGCCTTCCTACGCCTATCTCGACGATCCCAAAGACAGGCATGTCCTACGCGTCGATCCGGCCAGGATTTTCTGTGGGAGAGAGGCGGGGCGGTGCGATCTGGCGCGGGACGGCAAGACGTTCATTTCCGACAAAGTGCATTTCACCCCGGCGGGTGCGGAAGCCGTCGCCGACGAAATCCTGGTCGCTCTCAGGCAAGACGACGTGGTGGATGGAAACGGCGTGGCCGCCCTTTCTTCCGACTGATGCACGTCGCGTGGGGCGAACCAAGGCGCGTCGCTATCTATTAGACGCGCTGCTTCTGCTTTTGTTTGACCCACACCGTTACCGCGGAACCGCAGCGCGGTTTTGCGCGGGATGTTTTGGCGTCCTGAAGCGCGCGCGTGGCAGTGGTTCTGCCCTTTTAAGCCGATTGCACAATAAAAAAGGCCGGGTTGCCCCGGCCTTCGTAATTCCGTCTGTTCGAAGCGATTAACGCTTGGAGAACTGGAAGGAGCGGCGAGCCTTGGCCTTGCCGTACTTCTTACGTTCGACGACGCGGCTGTCGCGGGTCAGGAAGCCGCCCTTCTTCAGCACCGAGCGCAGGCCCGGTTCGAAGTAGGTGAGCGCCTTGGACAGACCGTGGCGAACAGCACCGGCCTGGCCGGAGAGGCCGCCGCCGGCAACGGTTGCGACGATGTCGAACTGGCCGTCACGGGCAGCCGCAACGATCGGCTGACGCAGGATCATCTGCAGCACCGGACGGGCGAAATATTCCGCGAATTCCTTGCCGTTGACGATGATCTTGCCGGAGCCCGGCTTGACCCAGACGCGGGCGACAGCGTTCTTGCGCTTGCCGGTCGCGTAGGAGCGGCCGAGCGAGTCGACCTTGCGGACGTGGGCCGGAGCAGCAGCTTCGGAAGCCGTGCCGAGATCCTTCAGGGAGGAGAGGTCAGCCATGATCAGGCGCTCCTTACATTCTTTTTGTTGAGCGCGGCAACGTCGAGGGCGACCGGCTGCTGGGCTTCATGGGGATGGTTGGAGCCGGCGTAGACGCGCAGGTTCTTCATCTGGCGACGGCCGAGTGGGCCGCGCGGAACCATGCGTTCGACGGCCTTTTCGAGGACGCGCTCCGGGAAGCGGCCTTCGATGATCTGGCGCGCGGTGCGTTCCTTGATGCCGCCGGCAAAGCCGGTGTGCCAGTAGTAGACCTTGTCGGAATACTTCTTGCCGGTGAAAACGACCTTGTCGGCATTGATGACGATGACGTTGTCGCCGTCGTCAACGTGGGGCGTGAAGGTTGCCTTGTGCTTGCCGCGCAGGCGCATAGCGATGATGGAAGCGAGACGGCCAACGACCAGCCCTTCGGCGTCGATGATCACCCACTTCTTCTCCACCTCTGCAGGCTTCTGGGAGAAGGTTGCCATAGTGAATACTCTCTTTTGAGACCCTTGGCCCGAGGGCTTGAAGGGCGTTTCTTGTTGCTTGAATTGACAGGCTTGCAGCATGCCAAAAAGAAAGCAGCCCGGACAGGCTGCGTTCTGGCGCGGTGTATAAAGGGAATGTGACATGGGGTCAACATCGACGTTCCCGAGGTTTTGAAAAAAATACAAGCAGAAACAATAGGTTAATAGTATGGTATTATGTTACCTCAAATTTGGCGACTGGAATCTGCCGTATTTGGTGTTGGCGTCACCTGTGGCGGGCTTAAACCCGCCGGCCGCGAAAGCGTACGCGACCGCCGAGAGCTGCCGCTAATCCTCGAAGGCGCGCAGGCATTTCATCATTTCGCGAAGGCCGCGTGTCAGATGTTTGTCGCGGCGCAGAACCATCCCGAGGCGGCGCGTGAGCTTAGGCCGCAGCGATGATGTCGTCACGAGGCCGGCGCGGTCGCGCTTTACCGCCAGCCCCGGCAGGATCGACCAGCCGAGCCCGACGGCTACCAGTTCCTTGATCGCCTCGATGCTGCCGAACTCCATCGCCGGCCGGATCCTAGTGTCCGGGGCGGCCAGCCACGCGTCGATCGCTCGCCTGGTATTGCCGCCCTCATACAGCAGCAGCGTCCTGTCGCGCATGAAGGCGGCGTCCGGTCCGCCTTCGGGCATGCGGCTACCGGCCGGCGCCACGGCCAGCAATTCCTCTTCGTAGAACGGTTCGATCTCAAGGTTCCGTCCCGAGGCCGGCAGCGCGATGACGGCGATATCGAGGCTGTTGGCTTCCAAATCACGCAAGATGTCGTCGGCATTGCCGATATGGACGGTGATTTCGAGGCCGGGCATGGATTTGCGGGCGGCGGCAATGGCGCGGGGAAGCAGATGGATCGACGCGGTGCCGCCGCTGCCGATGCGCACGCGGCCGCTGGCGCCATCCCGATAGGGCATCATCGCTTCCTCGGCGGTCGCCGCGTCCTGGAGCAGGCGCCTTGCATGCGCCAGCAGATCGAGGCCCGCCGCGGTCGGCTGCGCCCGCCGTCCGACGCGCTCGATCAGCCGAACGCCGAGCCGCTGTTCGAGCCCCTTGACCTGCAGGCTGACGGCCGGCTGCGTCAGTCCTTCCTTGTCGGCCGCGGCCGTAAAGCTTCCGAGATCGGCGACGTTGACGAAGGTTGCAAGCTGATCGAGGCTGAGCGCCATACCAAAGGAATCCTTATGTATCTCATAATATCCATAAGCTTCCTTCGCAGCATTCTCCAGCGCATTTCTTCCGTCGAGGAAAGGAAGACGAAATGGCCTTGGAATTGAGCGAGAGACTCGAAACGCCGCGCGATATCGCTCGGTCGAAGATTGGCGGGATGGCGCGCCGGGGCCGATGGCTGCTTGCGGCCGTCGAGCATCGCCTGGAAAAGCGCCGCAGCCGCCGCACGCTGTGCGAACTCACCGAGGACGAGCTTCGCGACATCGGCCTGACCCGTGCACAGGCCAAGGCCGAAATATCGAAATCCTGGTTCTGGTCCTGACCAAGAGGGCTTGCGCGAAAAGCGTGGATGCCGCTCGAAATTGCCGGCGCCTTGTGGCAATACCTCAGTCTGGAAATCGAGCGCAGGGAGCAGCATCATGGCCGAAATCGTATCCTTCCCGGAGGCAGGCAAAGCGGATGGATTGCTGCTCCGCTCGTCGCGCGACGGCGTGCTGCGTCTCGTGCTCAACGACCCGCCGGCCAATGCGCTGTCGATCGCCCTTCTCCAAGCGCTGATCGCCGAGCTCGACAAGGCCGGATCGGATGCGAGCGTGTGCGTCGTCGTCATCGCCTCGACCGGCAATGTCTTTTCCGCCGGCCATGATCTCAAGGAACTCACCGCCCATCGTGCCGATGCGGATCAGGGAGCCGGTTTCTTCGAGAGGGCCTTCCGGCTCTGCGCCGATCTGATGCTGAAGATCGCGCATCTGCCGAAACCGGTCATCGCCGAGATCGATGGGCTGGCGACGGCGGCCGGCTGCCAGCTCGTCGCCTCCTGCGATCTGGCGATCTGCACGGACACGTCGACATTCTGCACGCCGGGCGTCAATATCGGCCTGTTCTGCTCGACCCCGATGGTCGCCGTTTCCCGGGCCGCCCATCGCAAACAGGCGATGGAGATGCTGCTGACCGGCGAGACCATCGACGCCTCCACAGCCAAGGATTTCGGCCTCGTCAACCGCATCGTGCCGAAGCAGTATCTGGCGCAGGTCGTCTCCAAATATGCCGGCGTGATCGCCAGCAAGTCGCCTCTGACCCTGAAGATCGGCAAGGAAGCCTTCTATCGGCAGCTCGAGCTGCCGGTCGAGGCAGCCTATGATCATGCCGCCAAAGTGATGGTCGAGAACATGCTGACGCGCGATGCCGAGGAAGGCATCGGTGCCTTTCTCGGCAAGCGCTTGCCGGAATGGAAAGGCGAATGATTACGTCAGTTTCAGAACCAGCCCGCCAATGGCGATGACGACGCCGGCGACGTAGCGCCAGACGCTGGCCTTTTCCTTGAAGACGGTAATCGAGATCACCAGCGCAAAGAGGATCGCGGTTTCGCGCAGGGCCGCAACGGTTGCGACCGGGGCTTTCGTCATCGCCCAGAGTGCCAGTCCGTAAGAGGCGATCGAGCCTGCACCGCCGATGAGGCCGCGCCACCAGTTGCGACGGACGTGACGCGCCACGGCCAGGGTGCCGCGCTGCGAAACCGCCCAGGAAAACAGCAGCACGGGCGGCAGCAGCGACATCCATAATGTGTAGGACACCGCATTGCCGGAAAGGCGTGCGCCGATGCCGTCGACATAGGTGTAGCTGGCGATGACGCAAGCATTGACAAGCGAGAGGATGACGGCGCGGCTGCTGCCGTGCCGCGCCTCTAGAGCGAGTGTGAGCACGCCGGCGCAGATCGTCATTGTGCCGGCAAGGGCACCGCCGGAAAGATTTTCCTTCAGAATGAAACCGCTTGTCGCGGCAATCAGCAGCGGTGCGCAGCCGCGCATCAGTGGGTAGACGAGGCCGATATCGCCGGCTCGATAGGCGGCGGCGACCAGCTGGAAATAGGCGAATTGCAAGATGGCGGAGGCGCCGATGAACGGCCAGGAGGCGCTGTGCGGCAATGGCAGAAAGGCCAGGAACGGCAGCGCCGAAACCGCGCCGCCAGCCGAGATCAGCGCCGCATCGAGGGATTTGTCGCTGCCGGCTTTGACGATGGCATTCCAGGTCGCATGCAGCAGTGCACCGAAAAGAACGAGCAGGATGACGTCCAGAGGCAAGGGGTAAATCCGGAAATACGGGAGGGAGAGTACGCTTCGCCCGACGGGGCGCACATCTCAAAAGACAACTGGTATTTGCAAGAAAATTAACGCGACGCGGTCACGGATGCGTTCCCACGTCGAATAGCATCCTTTCAACATGCAGACAATGTGCGATCGCCAAGGCAATTTTTACGTGCGCGCGATATGCGTTCAATCCACACGGTCCTTTCAACTATGAGATGTTTCTAATGGACGCGGGAACGTGTGCCGTACCTATCATGAACAAAATGAGAATTGGCATCAGCGAATTCCGCGGCGGATTATTCTATGATGCTGAAATACAGATATTATTCTATAACTTTGATATATGTGGAAATTAAAGCTGCTGATTGCAATATCGAAAATAAATCGCCGTGCGCGATTGAGTTCCAGCCCTTACGCAAGCGCGATGGGCGCGACGCTTCAGCCTCCGCTGCTTCTGAGAAAACATCAGAGCTGATAGTGCGGAACGAACAGCATCCCGTCCAGGTTGTCTATGTTCTGGCAGTTCAGAACCGGGCAGCGGGGATCGTCTTTCGAGGGGATGTGCGTCCACTCCGCATAATCGGTCGCGTCGCAATAATGGCTGTTGCGGACGTAACGATCATAAAGGGGCAGACCGCGACGAGACTGGTATCGGAAGATGACGGCGCCCTGATTGTGGATAGCGGCGCGCACGCTGGCGCAGCTCATGGTCAGCGGATTGTAGCGTGAGATCGCCAGCGCCGGCGATGCGGCGAGCACGAGCACGAGGGCAAGAGCGATTTTTTTCATCGAATTATCCTCCGGGAGCACCCAATTCATATATACGGCAAAGACACGCAGCCGGTTTCACCTAAACGCAAAAAAACCGCAGGCCGCAGCCTTCGGGAGTGGAGACGCGAACATGAACCACGACAGCTACACGGATGACTATCTCGCCGGAATCCTGCATTCGGTAAAGACCATCGCGCTGACCGGCGCTTCGCCCAATCCGGCGCGGCCGAGCAACGGCGTCATGGGTTATCTGCTGTCGCGCGGCTACGAGGTCATTCCCGTCAACCCGGGGCAGGCGGGCAAACAGATCCAGGGCCGCACCGTCTATGCCCGGCTCGCCGACATTCCCGTGCCGATCGACATGGTCGACGTGTTCCGCGCCGCTGAATATCTGGACGGTGTTGTCGAGGAGGCCTTGGCGCTGAGGCCGTTGCCGAAGATCATCTGGGCCCAGCTCGGCGTCCGCGACGATGCGGCTGCGGCAAAGGCGGAAGCCGCCGGCATCAAGGTGGTGATGGACCGCTGCCCGGCGATCGAATATCCCCGTCTCATTGCCTGAGTTGCGGTCTGGAGAGACGGATTTTCCACCGAACGCCATTGGGTTGAAACGGATCGCGATTAACTTTCGTCTTTAAGCGGCTATGATCCCGTCCGTCAGCAATAATTGGAGGACGACATGGCCAAGAACGATCCGGGATTCAACACGTTGGCGATCCATGCCGGCGCTCAGCCCGACCCGGCGACCGGCGCGCGGGTAACACCGATCTATCAGACGACCGCCTTCGTCTTCAATGATTCCGATCACGCGGCCGCCCTCTTCGGCCTGCAGGCCTTCGGCAACATCTACACCCGCATCATGAACCCGACCCAGGCCGTGCTCGAGGAGCGCGTCGCAGCGCTCGAAGGCGGCACGGCGGCGCTTGCCGTCGCCTCCGGCCATGCGGCGCAGATGATCGTCTTCCACACCATCATGCGCCCCGGCGAGAATTTCATCGCCGCCAACAGACTCTACGGCGGCTCGATCAACCAATTCGGCCACGCCTTCGAGAATTTCGGCTGGCAGGTGCGCTGGGCCGATCCCGCCGACCCGGCAAGCTTCGAAAGCCAGATCGACGACAAGACGCGCGGCATCTTCATCGAAAGCCTGGCCAATCCCGGCGGCACCTTCGTCGATATCGCCGCCATTGCCGATGTCGCCCATCGCAACGGCCTGCCGCTGATCGTCGACAATACGATGGCAACTCCCTATCTCATCCGCCCGCTCGAACACGGCGCCGATATCGTCGTGCATTCGCTGACGA
The DNA here is from genome assembly GCF_002211295.1 of Rhizobium sp. N122. NCBI lineage: Bacteria > Pseudomonadati > Pseudomonadota > Alphaproteobacteria > Hyphomicrobiales > Rhizobiaceae > Rhizobium > Rhizobium sp. N122. The sequence continues at coordinate 102,248 of NZ_LOKU01000078.1, forward strand.
AGTTTCTCGGCGGCCACGGCAATTCCATGGGCGGCCTTATCGTCGACGGCGGTACCTTCGACTGGTCGAAATCGGGCAATTACCCGATGCTGTCGAGCCCGCGGCCGGAATATAACGGCATGGTCCTGCACGCGACCTTCGGCAATTTCGCCTTTGCGATCGCTGCCCGCGTGCTCGGCCTGCGCGATCTCGGGCCGGCGATCTCGCCCTTCAACGCCTTCCTGATCCTGACCGGCATCGAGACGCTGCCGCTGCGCATGCAGCGCCACAGCGACAATGCGATCGCGGTGGCAAAATGGCTCAAGGCCCACAGCAAAATCGCCTGGGTGAACTATGCCGGCCTCGACGACGATCCGAACCACGCCCTGCAGCAGCGCTACTCGCCGAAAGGCGCCGGTTCCGTCTTCACCTTCGGCGTCGAGGGCGGTTACGAGGCAGGCAAGGCGCTGGTCGAGGGGCTGCAGCTCTTCTCCCATCTTGCCAATATCGGCGACACCCGCTCGCTCGTCATCCATCCCGCCTCGACGACGCACCGGCAGTTGAGCGACGAGCAGAAGACCTCAGCCGGCGCCGGACCGGATGTGGTCCGCCTCTCCGTCGGCATCGAGGACGTCAAGGACATCATCGCCGATCTCGAACAGGCGCTCTCGAAGATCTGAAGTCGGAGGTCCTGACCATGACTCATTTCATCACCTTCAGCATTGACGGCGTCGAGCCGGAGTTCGGCGCTCCGGAGGCCGGCCGGATCATCTCCGGCGATCCGCAATTTCGCACCTGGAGCCTGGAGGAGGCCGAAGGTGGCCTCTATTCCGGGGTTTGGGAGGCAACGCCGGGCAAGTGGCGAATCGTCTACGAGGAATGGGAATATTTCAGCCTGCTGTCCGGCCATTCGATCGTGACCGAGGACGGCGGCGAGCCGGTTCATCTGAAGACGGGCGACCGGATGATCCTGAGACCCGGCTTCAGGGGAACGTGGGAAGTCGTTGAAACGACTCGCAAGGACTATGTGATCAAGGTTTAGGCCGTGCCGGCAAATCGCCGCCGACGATGGCCGGCCTGTCCCGAATTGCGGCGGGGACGGCCGGTCTTTGTGCGAATGACCGCGCCTCTTTCCCAGATAGAACGCTTTTAACCAATCTCATTAATCGGGCCTACATCGTCAAAATGCTATATCTCGTCCGCAGCGCATAGCGGACATGATGTCTCCTGCCGTCTCACAGACATGGCCTTGCAATCAATCTTTTGCGGAATTTGCATGTCGACCCTTGCAGGTAGGTACGTTCGGACTCAAACGTCCTCCATCATCGCGACAACGGTCTGCTTCCTCGTCGTCGCCCTCGTCCTGACCGGCCTGATGGCGCATGTCGTCGTCACAATGACCCGGTCGGCAAATGAGATCGATGATGCGCGGGCCACGCGCGCTGCCCGTGCGGCGATCTCAGCCTTTGTGGCGCGCCTGAGCGGGACGACGACGGACAATGCCATATGGGACGATGCCTATAGTGCAGCCTCGTCTCCGACCGCCGCCGCTTGGGCCTATGAAAATTGGGGAAAGACCAGTGAGGATTACGCGCTCTATGACGGCGCGGTCGTCATCGGTCCCGACCGGACTTCGATCGTCTCCGCATATGCCAAGGGCAAGCCCTTCGAGCCGACCGCCTTTTTCGGCGAAGGCTTTTTTCGGCAGACCAACGCGGCTGCCGATCCGGCCCGGGCGCCGCTCGTCAATTTCATCAAGACCGAAAACGGCATCGCCCTGCTCGCATCGCAGGCGATCCAGCCATTCCAGACCGCCGGCGAGCTTCCGAAGCTCAGCACGCTGAGTTTCTACAAGGAATTTACGCCCGAGGTTCTCGACACGCTCTCGGACGAACATGAACTCGAAGGCCTGCACCTTGAGACGAAGCCCAGGCCGGAATTTCTGAACACGCCGATCACCGACATCAAAGGCGCCGTCATCGGTTATCTCGTCTGGCCGAGCAAAGCCCCTGGAAGTACGGTGTTCCAGCAGGTAACGCCATATGTGGCGGCCGCCGTCGTCATCCTGGCGCTGTTCCTGATCGGCGTGCTGATGCTCGGCGCATCCGAGACGCGGCGCCTGCGCCAACTGGCGCAAGCAGCACTTTTCGAAGCCGGCCATGACAGCCTGAGCGGTCTGTTGAACAGGCATGGGCTTCTCGGCCTGCTGGAGGAGTTGGAAGGGCTGGGCTCTTCGCCGCCACGGCTCTATCTGGTCGACCTTGACGGCTTCAAGGCCGTCAACGATGCCTGGGGGCATGCGGTCGGCGACGATTTGATCCGGCTGGTCTCGACCGCCCTGGTGGGCTGCCATCCCGAAGTCGTTGCCGCGGCCCGGCTGGGCGGCGACGAATTCGCGCTGGTGCATGTTGGGTCCGCCACCTGCGAAGAGATGGAGAAAACCATTCTGGCGCTGTTTGCCGAGCCCTTCAAAATCGACGGCCGGACGATCGAAGTCGGTGCAAGCATCGGCGCTGCCGCGGGCGACGGAGACATCGAGCCTTTGGAGCTTCTGCGCAGAGCGGATATGGCCCTCTACCGCGCCAAGGCAAACGGCCGAGGCCAGGCGATCGAATACGACCCCGAACTGGACGAGGAGCGCCAACGGATCGCCGAGCTGGAAGGCCTTTTGAAAGGCGCCATCAGCACTGGTGCGATCGAGGCCGTTTTCCAGCCTCTCGTTTCTGCCACGACAGGCGCTGTCACCGGTCTCGAAGCGCTGGCGCGCTGGCGAACGCCGACAGGGCACATCAGCCCGGAGATTTTCATCCCGCTCGCCGAGCGGTGCGGTCTCATCGATGCGCTCGGCGTGCACATGCTGAGAACATCGATCGAGCATGCCAGGAGCTGGCCCGATCTGGCATTGTCGGTCAACGTCTCGCCGATCCAGCTCTGCAATCCCGAATTTGCCGCCGAAGTGATTTCGGTCCTGCAGGAGCTCGATTTCAATCCAAAGCGCCTGACGCTGGAGATCACCGAAGGCGTCCTGATGACGAATCCGGATCAGGCCCGGCGGTCGATAGACCAGCTCAAGCGCGTCGGCATAAAGTTCGCGCTTGACGACTTTGGCTGCGGCTACGCCAGCATTGGCGCCTTGCGGCAGTTCGGGTTCGATCGCATGAAGATCGACCGCTCGCTTGTGTCCGCTCTCGATGAAGGTGCCAACGGCGCCGATGTGCTTCGGGCAACCATTTCCCTGGCAACCGCTTTGCAGATCCCGGTGACCGCCGAAGGCATCGAGACCAGCCGCCAGGCGACGATCTTGCGAGAGGCCGGCTGCGATCAGCTTCAGGGATATCTGATTGGCAGGCCTATGTCGGCCCGTGATATATCCAGCAAGCTGGAAGAGGAGTCGGCCGCCTGACGCCGCGGATTTCGTGGCATATGCTCCGATCAGGCGTACCAACCAGCAGGCTTTCCGCATCGATCGCCACATTTTCGGGCATGGCCGTCGCCGGCCCATGCGGCGGCTGTCCCGATAAGTTTTGTCAATCCGCGTTTCAACCAAAAGGCTGAGGCTGCGGTATCACCGGCCGCTGCGGCTGATCAGCGCTTCCGAACGGGTCACCACCGCAGGTCCAGCCGGTCGAGCCCGTGGAAATGGTAGACGTCCTTGACCACGGGCGTCTTTGCCAGCTTCAGGCCGGCAAGCCTTGCGAACAGGATCGGCAGCACGACGTTGAGTTCCAGCCGCGCCAGCGGCGCGCCGATGCAGAAATGGATCCCGGCGCCGAAGGAAAGGTTTGCCGCCTCGTTGCGATCGGGCCGGAAGGTGAGGGGATCGGAAAATTTCGCCGGGTCGAGGTTGGCGGCGGCCAGAATCAGGCTCACCTTGTCGCCGCGCTGGAACGAGACGCCGTCGATTTCGGCCGGCTCGAGGGCCCAGCGCTGAAAGATGTGGACCGGCGCGCAGATGCGCAGGGTTTCCTCGACGGTGCGCTCCGTCGTCGCCTCGTCGCGGAAGAGCGTTGCCGGATCCGAGCCGCTCTCGAGAATGGTGCGCACGGAATTGCCGATCTGGTGCACGGTCGCCTCGTGCCCGGCATTGAGCAGCACGATCGTCGTCGAGATCAGCTCTTCCTCTGTGAGATACTGCCCCTTGTGCTCGGTATGGATCATGTGGGTCAGCAGGTCGTCGCGCGGCTCGGCGCGGCGTTCCGTGACGACGGTCCTGACGTAGTCGGAAAATTCCTTCGCCGCCCGTTCGGCCTCGTCTTCCTGGGCGCGCGTGCGGCCGAACATGTACATGCGGACATAGGCGTGCGACCAGGCGAGCAGCTGCGGCCCCATCTCCTCGGGAATGCCGATCATCCGCGCGATCATCGTCACCGGGACGATGTCGGCAAAGGCGGAGAGCAGCTCGACCTCGCCCTGGTCGGCAAAGCCGTCGATCAGCCGGTTGGCGAGGTCGGCAAGTTCCGGCTTCATCTTTTCGACATGGCGAGAGACGAAGGCGCGGTTGACGAGCGTGCGCAGCCGCGTGTGCTCCGGCGGTTCGAGTTCGAGCAGCGAATACCGTTCCGAGAGATCGAAATTTTCAAGATGCGGCATCGGCTCGGCAAGCCCCAGCTCCTCGCGGCTGGCGATATGCAGGATCTGCCGGCCGAAGCGGCGGTCGCGCAGCAGCCCGTTCACATGGTCGTAGCCGGTGAAGAACCACTGCTTCTGCTCGCGCCAGTAGAATGTCGGGCAATGGGCGTGCAGCGCGGCATAGACGGCATTCGGGTTGCCGTAGAAGGCCGGATTGCGGGCATCCAGCGAGACATGTCGGTTGGATGGATCGATCGAGAGAAAGGGCGGTATCGTCATGACCCGAAGGCTTAGCGGATTTGCCGGCCCACGGAAAGATGGCGGGGTGAGGGCGGGCGATCCTGAAACGACGCGCCCGCGGGACGCGCCGATCGCATTAAAATCCGTGCCTAACCCCGGGGATTGATTCCGGTTTTCCGGTTAGCCGGCCCGCGACAGCGTGCCCATGCGCCGCAGTGCCTCGACCTGGTCGTCGACCGTCGGCACGAGTTCGCCGGCGGTGGTGCTCGGCGTCGCCGGTGCCGGGGATGCCGCCTCGGCTTCGCCGAAAGTGACGGTGCAGTTGCGGCCGGCGCCCTTCGCCGCGTAGAGCGCCCGGTCGGCGGCCGAGATCAGCTTGTCGATATTGGCTTCGATCGAGGAGGCAAGCGCGATGCCGATGCTGACGGTGGCCGGGACGATCGCTTCGCCGGTGCTGACGGGCAGGCGGCAGAATTCGGTGCGGATCGCTTCGGCGATCGCCTCGGCTTCGGTCTGGTCGGTGACCGCGGCGAAGGCTGCGAACTCCTCGCCGCCCATGCGACCGAAGATGCTGTTCGGAATATACTGGCGGGCCATGCGCGCGAATGCGATCAGCACGGCGTCGCCGGACTGGTGGCCGAAACGGTCGTTGACGCGCTTGAAATGGTCGAGATCGAAGAGCATCACCGCGACCTGGCGCTGCTCGTCATGAGCTTTTTCCCGGATGGCGTCGAAATAGCCGATGAGGCCGCGGCGGTTAAGCACGCCGGTCAGCGAATCGGTCAGGGTGAGGGCGCGCAGGTGCCGTTCGGAACGCTCCATGATCAGCCGGCAGGTGAAGGCGAAGGCGATGGTGAGCAGGAAGGCGCTTGCCATGGCCGAGGCGCCGCCGAGATTGGTTGCCTCGATATCGCTCGGCAGCGTCAGCGCCATCGTCAGCGCCGAGCCGAAGCACAGGCAGCCCTGGATGACGAAGACGCCCATCAGCTTGACGCGGGTACGCTCACGGCGCATGTCGCCGGCGGCAACCGCGAGCGCCAGCGCCGTCGCCCCCGTTGCCGAAGCGAGATTGTAGAGCACGACGCGGTTTGAATAGTCGCTGTTGACCCAGGGCAGGAAGACCCCGGCCAGCCAGATCGCCGGCGGCAGCAGCGCCCACCATTCGATCTTCTTGCGGTCGAGCGCCAGAAAGCCCGCCACCCAGGCGCTCTGGCCGAGCAGAGCGACGGCATTGCCGATCTCGATGGACAGCAGGCTGGGCACTTGCCCACGCAGCGCGATCATCGCAAAGCCGATGCCGGTCAGAAGGAAGCCGATGCCCCAATAGAGATAGGCCTCGTTCCTGACATTGTGGCGCCAGGCGACGAACAGCACCAAAGCGAGCGTCATGGCCTCGGAACACCAGATGGCGAGACCTGTAGCGATATTGAACACGGCAGCAACCCCTTGCCCGTCGGCCTGATCAGTCGGCCCGATTTGTTGGCGTGCATCCTTGCCGAGGAAGTTCGCCACTTCCTTAATGCTGCTGCGCTGCGGCATGATTTTACGCCGATATCTGCCGGTAGGCTTTCCCTGGGGTAAACGTGTGTGAGCACTCTCGAATGGAGTAAGCGTTCCTTCATCCTGTCGCGGAGAAAAGTCGGGGAGGGCGGTGCCATGGGCTCGCCGTTAACAGCCGCTTGTTGGAAAGAGGCTACCAGCTAAGGCCGTCTTGCCCCGGCTTCTTAACGTTATCCGCATGCGTGTCTTGAAGAGGAGGGCCGGGACACTCTATGTAGGGATAAGACATTTTCTTTGATTCCCGGCGCCGGCCGGCGAGACGTTGACAAAGGACGCACATGAGAAACCCAGTCGATACCGCAATGGCCCTCGTGCCGATGGTCGTGGAACAGACCAACCGCGGTGAACGCTCCTACGACATCTATTCCCGCCTGTTGAAGGAGCGCATCATCTTCCTGACCGGTGCCGTCGAAGACCATATGGCAACGCTCGTCTGCGCCCAGCTTCTCTTCCTCGAGGCCGAAAACCCGAAGAAGGAAATCGCCCTCTACATCAATTCGCCGGGCGGTGTCGTCACTGCCGGCATGGCGATCTACGACACGATGCAGTTCATCAAGCCGGCGGTTTCGACGCTCTGCATCGGCCAGGCCGCCTCCATGGGCTCGCTGCTGCTGGCCGCCGGCCACAAGGATATGCGCTTCGCCACGCCGAATTCCCGCATCATGGTGCATCAGCCCTCGGGCGGCTTCCAGGGGCAGGCTTCGGACATCGAGCGCCACGCCCGCGACATCCTCAAGATGAAGCGCCGCCTGAACGAGGTCTATGTCAAGCACACCGGCCGCACCTACGAGGAAGTTGAAAAGACGCTCGATCGTGACCATTTCATGGATGCGGACGAAGCCCAGGGCTGGGGCGTGATCGACAAGGTTCTGACGTCGCGTCTCGAAATGGAAGGCGAACAGGCCTAGTAATTAATTGGGATGGTGTTTTCGTCGCCACAGTTCTATCTCATTTGTGATCGAACAAGGCTTTCAACTGGCGACGAAGACGCTAATAGTAGCTATTAATGCTATGTTGAATTTTTATGACATAGCATCGGCATTCGAAGGGGAATTCGTTGCCACCGGAACCCGGACATGATTGGGCCCGGTTCGTACCCCCTGAAGCCCTTCTCGGCAAAGGCTCCGGTGACGGAGTGCCGCCAGGAGCTGATTGAGTGGACCGCGATTTCGCCTTGAAATGCGGCGTGCTGGAAGGAAAGTGATATGAGCAAGGTCAGCGGCAGCAACGGCGGCGACTCCAAGAACACACTCTATTGTTCGTTCTGCGGAAAGAGCCAGCACGAAGTCCGGAAACTGATTGCCGGACCGACCGTCTTCATCTGCGATGAATGCGTCGAATTGTGCATGGACATCATCCGCGAGGAGAACAAGTCCTCGATGGTCAAGTCCCGCGACGGCGTACCGACGCCCCAGGACATCATCAAGGTCCTCGACGAATATGTCATCGGCCAGCGGCAGGCGAAGAAGATCCTGTCGGTCGCCGTTCACAATCATTACAAGCGCCTGGCGCACGCCTCCAAGAACGGCGAAGTCGAGCTGGCGAAGTCGAACATCATGCTGGTCGGCCCGACCGGCTGCGGCAAGACGTATCTCGCCCAGACGCTCGCCCGCATCATCGACGTTCCCTTCACCATGGCCGATGCGACGACGCTGACCGAGGCCGGCTATGTCGGCGAGGACGTCGAAAACATTATCCTCAAGCTCCTGCAGTCGGCCGACTACAATGTCGAGCGTGCGCAGCGCGGCATCGTCTACATCGACGAAGTCGACAAGATTTCGCGCAAGTCCGACAATCCCTCGATCACCCGCGACGTCTCGGGCGAGGGCGTGCAGCAGGCGCTGCTGAAGATCATGGAAGGCACGGTCGCTTCCGTTCCGCCGCAGGGCGGACGCAAGCATCCGCAGCAGGAATTCCTGCAGGTCGACACGACCAACATCCTGTTCATCTGCGGCGGCGCCTTCGCCGGTCTCGACAAGATCATCTCCGCCCGTGGCGAGAAGACCTCGATCGGCTTCGGCGCCACCGTCAAGGCCCAGGACGACCGCCGCGTCGGCGAAGTCCTGCGCGAGCTGGAGCCGGAAGACCTGGTCAAGTTCGGCCTCATCCCCGAATTCATCGGCCGTCTGCCGGTTCTGGCGACGCTCGAGGATCTCGATGAGGATGCGCTGATCCAGATCCTGTCCGAGCCGAAGAACGCGCTGATCAAGCAGTATCAGCGCCTGTTCGAGATGGAAGACGTGGAACTGACCTTCCACGAGGATGCGCTGCGCGAAATCGCCCGCAAGGCGATCGTCCGCAAGACCGGCGCCCGCGGCCTTCGCTCGATCATGGAGAAGATCCTGCTCGACACGATGTTCGAACTGCCGACGCTGGAAGGCGTGCGCGAAGTCGTCATCTCCGAGGAAGTGGTGCGCGGTTCGTCCCGCCCGCTTTACATCTATGCCGATCGTCAGGAAGAAAAGGCCAACGCTTCGGCGTAACCTTTGCGCTTTCGCACGATTATTTTGGGGGCTTGCCATCGGCAGGCCCCTTTCTATTTGAAAAACCATCCGAGGCACTGTTAGTATTTTGCCGGTGGGAACCGGAATTGACTTAGCCGACGTTGCGAAGGGGCCGATGTTGCGCAAGTAAAGAGTGCTTGGCAATGATGCCGTGATTCCGTAGCCTGTTGCCGGTGCTTGTATTTTAGCCGGTCGGAAGTGGTAAGCGCCGGTCCAGCCACGCGCTTCATAGTGTTGGCGTTCCGTTGTAACAAAGCTGTCACATCCGGGGAACGCGGGCGTTAGCGTGGCTTGAAAAGCGTAGTCAGAACCTCCACTTGTAGACCCAAGTGAGAGTGCCGGCCGGTCCCAAGCGGCCGCGCAGAGAGCCCGGCAACGGGACGATGGAAAGGACTTAAAAATGACGAAGAAAACGTCTGTAGCGAGCAGCACTGCCTACCCTGTTCTGCCTTTGCGCGACATCGTGGTTTTCCCGCATATGATCGTGCCGCTGTTCGTCGGACGGGAAAAGTCGATCCGTGCGCTCGAAGAGGTCATGGGTTCCGACAAGCAGATCATGCTCGTGACGCAGATCAACGCCAGTGACGACGATCCGGATCCATCCGCGATCCACAAGGTCGGCACCGTGGCGAACGTATTGCAGCTCCTGAAGCTGCCCGACGGCACCGTCAAGGTTCTGGTCGAAGGCCGCGCCCGCGCCGAGATCGACACCTATACCAGCCGCGAGGATTTCTATGAGGCGCTCGGCCACGTGCTTGAGGAGCCGCATGACGATCCGGTCGAACTGGAAGCCTTGTCGCGTTCGGTCGTCTCCGAATTCGAGAGCTATGTGAAGCTCAACAAGAAGATTTCGCCCGAAGTGGTCGGCGCTGCCAGCCAGATCGACGACTATTCCAAGCTCGCCGATACGGTCGCTTCGCATCTGTCGATCAAGATCACCGAGAAGCAGGAGATGCTGGAAACCACCAGCGTCAAGGCTCGCTTGGAAAAGGCCCTCGGCTTCATGGAAGGCGAGATCTCGGTTCTGCAGGTCGAGAAGCGCATCCGTTCGCGTGTCAAGCGCCAGATGGAAAAGACCCAGCGCGAATATTACCTGAACGAACAGATGAAGGCGATCCAGAAGGAACTCGGCGACGGCGAGGAAGGCCGCGACGAGATGAGCGAACTGGAAGAGCGCATCGCCAAGACCAAGCTCTCCAAGGAGGCCCGTGAAAAGGCCGATGCCGAGCTGAAGAAGCTGCGTCAGATGAGCCCGATGTCGGCTGAGGCCACCGTCGTGCGCAATTATCTGGATTGGCTGCTCGGCATTCCCTGGGGCAAGAAGTCGAAGATCAAGGCCGATCTCAACAATGCCGAGAAGATCCTCGAAGCCGATCACTTCGGTCTCGACAAGGTCAAGGAGCGCATTGTCGAATATCTGGCCGTGCAGGCCCGCGCCACCAAGATCAAGGGTCCGATCCTGTGCCTCGTCGGCCCTCCGGGTGTCGGCAAGACCTCGCTCGCCCAGTCGATCGCCAAGGCGACCGGCCGCGAGTATGTCCGCATGGCGCTGGGCGGCGTTCGTGACGAAGCCGAAATCCGTGGTCACCGCCGCACCTATATCGGCTCGATGCCCGGCAAGGTCATCCAGTCGATGAAGAAGGCCAAGAAGTCCAACCCGCTCTTCCTGCTCGACGAGATCGACAAGCTCGGCCAGGACTATCGCGGTGATCCGTCTTCGGCGCTGCTCGAGGTGCTCGATCCGGCGCAGAACTCGACCTTCATGGACCACTACCTGGAAGTCGAATACGATTTGTCGGACGTGATGTTCATCACGACGGCGAATACGCTGAACATCCCGGCGCCACTGATGGACCGCATGGAGATCATCCGTATCGCCGGCTATACCGAAGATGAAAAGCGCGAGATCGCCAAGCGGCATCTGCTGCCGAAGGCCATCAAGGAACATGCGTTGCAGCCGGAAGAGTTCTCGGTCAGCGACGACGCCCTGATGGCGATCAGCCAGCAGTACACCCGTGAAGCCGGTGTGCGCAGTTTCGAACGCGAACTGATGAAGCTCGCCCGTAAGGCGGTGACCGAGATCATCAAGGGCAAGACGAAGTCCGTGCATGTGACGGCTGCCAACATCTCCGACTATCTTGGCGTCCCGCGCTTCCGCCATGGCGAAGCCGAGGGCGAGGATCAGGTCGGCGTTGTCACCGGTCTGGCCTGGACCGAAGTCGGCGGCGAACTGCTGACCATCGAAGGCGTGATGATGCCGGGCAAGGGCCGCATGACGGTTACCGGCAATCTGAAGGAAGTCATGAAGGAATCGATTTCGGCAGCGGCTTCCTATGTCCGCTCGCGCGCTGTCGACTTCGGCATCGAGCCGCCGCGCTTCGACAAGAGCGACATCCACGTGCACGTGCCGGAAGGCGCGACACCGAAGGACGGCCCCTCGGCCGGCGTCGCCATGGCGACCGCGATCGTCTCGATCATGACCGGTATCCCGGTGAACAGGCACGTGGCCATGACCGGTGAAATCACCCTTCGCGGCCGTGTGCTGCCGATCGGCGGTCTCAAGGAAAAGCTGCTCGCAGCGCTTCGCGGCGGCATCAAGAAGGTGCTGATTCCGGAGGAAAATGCCAAGGACCTGGCAGAGATTCCGGATAACGTGAAGAACAGCATGGAGATCATCCCGGTATCCCGCATGGGCGAGGTGATCAAGCATGCGCTGATCCGGCGTCCGGAGCCGATCGAATGGGACGGCACGGTGGAAACGCCGGTCATCACCTCGGTCGAAGGCCTTGATGAGACGGGCGCGACCATAGCGCATTGAGTGGCCTTGGCCACATTTAGGCCCCATTGGCTGAAAAGACGGAAAAAGGCTGGCGAAAACGCCAGCCTTTTTTGTGAAAACGTCATGGAGACGCTTGCTTTTCCTTGATTTGCAGGGCTTTTGGGTTCCCGGCGGGCCTGATGAAACCTATTCTGCGCCTAGCTTACTTTTGAGTCGTTTCGTACCATTTAGAAAGGGGTGGAAACATGAACAAGAATGAACTCGTGTCCGCAGTCGCCGAAAAGGCAGGACTGACGAAGTCTGACGCGGCTTCCGCTGTTGACGCGGTTTTTGACGTTGTCCAGGGTGAACTCAAGAACAAGGGCGACATCCGCCTCGCTGGGTTCGGCAGCTTCACCGTTTCTCATCGTGCCGCATCGAAGGGCCGCAACCCGTCGACGGGCGCTGAAGTCGACATTCCGGCTCGCAACGTGCCGAAGTTCACGCCCGGCAAGGGCCTGAAGGACGCCGTCAACGGCTGATCTGAGATTATCCGCCAGCCGTAAACGAGACCGGCTGCGCAGGATTTGGAAGGGGTTCGGCTTTGCCGGACCCCTTTTGCTTTCGCCGCTTGCCGCATGCGGCCCTTTGTTCTACGACAGAGCTGTTCTCAGGGCGGGGTGAAACTCCCCACCGGCGGTAAGGGCTGCGGCCCGAGCCCGCGAGCGCTTTCCCAAGCCGACGCTTGGGAGGGGTCAGCAGATCCGGTGCGGTTCCGGAGCCGACGGTCAAAGTCCGGATGGAAGAGGATGAGCATGGCCGCGTGCGGGGCAGGGGACTGCCAGCGTCAGCGTGCTGTCGCTCGTTGCGTCCTGATTTATGTTGGTCCCTGATTTCGGATGAAAGACATGAATCAGAAATCCCTTGCAGTCTCGCAGTCGCGCGCCTTTGCCGGCGCAGCTTTCATGGTGCTTGGAGGCGTGGTCTTCTCGCTCCTCAACGTCGTCACCCAGTGGCTGACGATGAAGCTCGCCTTTCCCCCGGCCTCCGCGGCCTTCTGGCAATATGCCTTCGCCTTTCTGTTCTCCTTGCCCTTCCTGCGCAAATCAGGCCTTTCGGCAATGCGCACCGAATATCCCTGGCGGCATCTCGTGCGCGTGATCTTTGCCGCGCTCGGCGTCGAGGCCTGGATTTCCGGCCTTGCGTCGGTGCCGATCTGGCAGGCGATCGCCCTCGTCATGACCTCGCCCTTCTTCATCATTCTCGGCGCCCGCCTGTTCCTCGGTGAACGTGTCGGTCCAGCCCGGTGGGCGGCGACCGGTGTCGGCTTTGCCGGCGCGATGATCATCCTGCAGCCATGGTCCGACAGCTTCACCTGGGCAGCCCTGCTGCCGGTGCTCTCGGCGCTGCTCTGGGGCGCCTCCTCGCTGATCACCAAGAGCCTGACCGGCATTGAAAAGCCCGAGACGATCACCGTCTGGCTGTTGGTGCTGCTGACGCCGATCAACGGCGGCCTGGCGCTGGCGGCGGGCTTTGCCGTGCCGACAGGCACCGCACTTGCTCTCTTCCTGCTGGCCGGCCTGCTGACGGTCGTGGCGCAATATCTGCTGACGCTCGCCTATGCCAGTGCCGACGCCGCCTATGTGCAGCCCTTCGACGATCTGAAGCTGCCGCTGAATGTGCTGGCAGGCTGGCTGTTCTTCGGTTATGCGCCGGCCGGTTACCTTTGGCTCGGAGCCGCCCTCATTCTTGCCGCGTCGCTTTTCATCATGCGCAACGAGATGCGCCGGGAAAAGGGCGGCGTGACGCAAACCACGTGAAATGTCGCGGGTTGTCATGTCGCTGTCATGGCAATCCCGCAGAAAACCCATGTTTCGACTATTCGACACATGGGGGATTTTCATGACAATTTCATCGCGCAAGGCAGCACTTGCTGCCGTGCTTCTCGCTTCCGTTGCCTTTCCGGCCGCCGCCGAGCCGGTCTTCAACCGCATGGCGTCCTTCCCGGTCGCGCAGAACCTGCCTGGTGACAAGGACAAGCTTTCGCCGACCTCTGCCGAAATCATCACCGCGACCGATGACGGCAACACGCTGATCTATAGCGACAGCCCGCTCGGCGCGATCGGCTTCATCGACATCACCGATGCCAAGGCCCCGAAATCAGGCGGCGCGCTGATGATGGACGGCGAGCCGACATCGGTCACCTCGAGCGCCGGCAAGGCCCTGGTCGCCGTCAACACCTCCGAAAGCAAGGCCAAGCCCTCGGGCCGTCTGGCGATCGTCGACGTGGCGACGAAGAAGATCGAAAACAGCTGCGATCTCGGCGGCCAGCCGGATTCGATCGCGCTGAACAAGGACAAGACGCTCGGCGCCATCGCGATCGAAAACGAGCGTGACGAAGAGGTCAACGACGGCAAGATCCCGCAGATGCCGGCCGGCGATCTGGTTGTCTTCCAGGTCCAGAACGGCACGGTCGATTGCGGCACCATCAAGCACGTGACGCTGACCGGTCTCGCGGGCGTTGCCCCTGAAGATCCGGAGCCGGAATTCGTCGCCTTCAACGGCCAGAACGAGATCGCCCTGACGCTGCAGGAAAACAACGAGATCGTCATCATCGACGCCAACACCGCTCAGGTGAAAACGCATTTCTCTGCCGGCAGCGTCGATCTCGCCGGCATCGACACCAAGCGGGACGGCGCCCTGAAATTCACCGGCGAATTGAAGGACGTGCCGCGCGAGCCCGACGCCGTGAAATGGCTGGACGACAACCGCCTCGTCGTCGCCAATGAAGGTGATTACCAGGGTGGCTCGCGCGGTTTCACCATCTTCGACAAGACGGGCAAGCTTCTCTACGAATCGGGTGCATCCTTCGAACGCGCCGTCGCTCATATCGGCCACTATCCGGAAAGCCGTTCGGGATCGAAGGGCGTCGAGCCGGAAGGCCTCGAAGCGGCAAAATTCGGCGATGAGCAGTATTTCTTCCTGCTTGCCGAGCGTGCCTCGGTCGTCGGCGTCTATAAGGATACCGGCACCGATCCCGAACTCGTGCAACTGCTGCCGTCGGGCATTTCGCCGGAAGGCGCGGTCGCTATTCCCCAGCGCAATCTGCTGGCGACCGCCAACGAACTCGACCTCGGCAAGGACGGCGGCGCGCGCTCGCATGTGATGATCTACCAGCGCTCGGAAGGTGAAAAAGCCTATCCGCAGATCGTCTCCGCCGAAAAGGACGGCAATCCGATCGGCTTTGCAGCCCTTTCGGGCCTCGCCGCCGTGCCGGGCAAGCCGGGCATGCTCTATGCCGTCAGCGACAGCGTTCTCGGCGCGCAGCCGACGATCTACACGATCGACGCCAGCAAGAAGCCGGCCGTCATCACCGACGCTCTGATCGTCAAGCGTGACGGCGCCCCGGCCCAGAAGCTCGACATCGAAGGCATCGCAGTGGCTGCCGACGGCTCGTTCTGGCTGGCCTCGGAAGGCTACAGCGAGCGCCTCGTCCCGCACGCCCTCTACAACGTCAACGCCAAGGGCGACATCAAGGCCGAGATCGCTTTGCCGAAGGAACTCGCCGCCAACGAAATCCGCTTCGGCTTCGAAGGCGTGACCATTGTCGGCACCGGCGACGACACCACGCTCTGGATGGCGTTGCAGCGTGAGTGGGCTGACGACGAGAAGGGCTTCGTCAAGCTCGTCTCCTACAATCCGAAGAAGAAGGAATGGGGCGCCGTGCGCTATCCGCTCAACAAGACGGAAAGCGGCTGGGTCGGCCTGTCGGAGATTTCGGCGCAGGGCGACAGCGTCTACATCATCGAGCGCGACAGCCTCGTCGGCGATGCCGCGAAGCTGAAAAAGCTCTACAAGGTGGCGATCTCGGAGCTGAAGCCCGCCAAGCTCGGCGGCGAACTGCCGGTGGTCAAGAAGACCGAAGCCCACGACTTCCTCGGCGAACTCAAGAGCGCGACCAACGGTTACGTGCTCGACAAGCTCGAAGGCTTCACCTTCGACGCCTCAGGCAAGCCCTACGCCGTCACCGACAATGACGGCGTCAGCGACTCCTCAGGCGAGACGCTGTTCTTCCCGGTGGAGCTGAGCGCCACGAACTGAGACGCGACAGAGGGGGAAAAGCCCCTCACCCTAACCCTCTCCCGTGAAAAACGGGGAGAGGGGACGTGCCTTGCGAGAGGTAGGAGGGGAACCGAGAGGTCGCGGCATATCCCCTTCGCCCCGTTTACAGGGAGAAGGTGCCGGCAGGCGGATGAGGGGCGGCTCTCCGTCGTGCCGCAGCCCTCAAAAACAAGCAGCCGCACCCTACCAACGTTGATGCACATGCGGCGCGATCAGCCGCTCGTAGATCTCGCGCGTCGCCGCCATGACATCGGCCGCAAGCGGCGCCAGATCGGCGGCGGCCGCGTTGGCTCTGGCCTGCTCGCCATTGCGGGCACCGGGGATGACGACGGTGACGGCGTCGGTCATCAGGATCCAGCGCAGCGCGAAGGCCGCCATGGTGGCGCCTGCGGGCACCAGCCTGCGCACCTCTTCCACCGCCTGCAGGCCGACCTCGAAGGGCACGCCGGCAAAGGTCTCGCCGACATCGAAGGCTTCGCCGTGGCGGTTGAAGTTGCGGTGGTCGTCGCTGGCAAAGTGGGTCTCCCGGGTAATCTTGCCGGAGAGAAGGCCGCTGGCCAGCGGCACGCGGGCGATGATCGCCACGTTCCTGCGGCGCGCTTCCTGGAAGAACAGGTGGTCCGGGCGCTGGCGGAAGATGTTGTAGATGATCTGGATGCTGACGACGCCTGGATATTCGATCGCCTTCAGCCCGTCCTCGACCTTTTCGACGCTGACGCCGTAACCCTTGATCTTGCCGGCCTTCTGCAGCGCATCCAGACTTTCGAAGACCTCCGGCTGATAAAACACCTCGCGCGGCGGGCAGTGAAGCTGCACGAGGTCGAGGCTGTCGACGGCAAGATTCGCAAGGCTGCGGTCGATGAAGCCTTCGAGGTTCGCCTTGGTATAACCTTCGGCAACATGCGGGTTGAGCCGGCGGCCCGCCTTGGTGGCGACCATCGGCCGTTCGCCGCCGCGCGCCTTCAGCACGTCGGCGATGATCTTTTCCGAGCGGCCGTCGCCATAAACGTCAGCCGTATCGATGAAGGTCATGCCGGCATCGAGCGCGGCATTCAGCGCCGCGCGGCCGTCCGCCTCGCTGATATCGCCCCAGGAGCCGCCGATCTGCCAGGCGCCGAAGCCGACACTGGTGACGGTAAAGGGCATGCGTCCGAAAGCATGGTGTCTCATGAGAAAAATCCTTCGTAAGTAATGAAAGACACTGGCCTAGCAGGCGGGGAACTGTGCGACAATTGCCGATCCGGCCTTGATCGGTCATCCCGTTGAAATATCGTGGAGCGCGGTAAGGCTTCAACCGCAACGGAATAGAAAAGGAAAAGATCATGGAGATCAAACCCGCCGGCTCTCGCCCCTCGATGACGCCGCCGGCCGACTATTTCACCGGCGCCGTTCGCCAGGACCCGCTGATGGAGACGCCCGAACCGGCCCGGATGCGGGCAACCTCCGTCACCTTCGAACCCGGCGCCCGCACCGCCTGGCACACGCATCCGCTCGGCCAGACGCTGATCGTCACCTCTGGCAGGGGGCTCGTCCAGAGCTGGGGCGGTGAGATCAGCGAGATCCGCGCCGGCGACACGGTGTGGTTTTCGCCGGGCGAAAAACATTGGCACGGCGCCGCCGCGGATACGGCGATGACGCACATCGCCATCCACGAAGCACTGGACGGCAGGCATGTCGATTGGATGGAGCAGGTCAGCGACGCGCAATATTCCGGCAAAAGCTGATCAGAGCCGCTTCAGGCAATAGGAAAAATGCGCATGTGATTCGACCGTCAGGAACTCGAATTGCCAGCCGTAATCCTTGCAGAATTTGGTGACCGCCTCGACGACGCCATAGACGATCGGCTTGACCGTGTTGCCGGTGCAGAAATCGTGCCCGGCGATGCGCCCCGTCCGCTTCACCTTCTTTTCGCAGAGCAGCAGTTCCTGCCAGGTGAGCTCGAAGGAATGATCGGTATCGATATAGGCCCAGTCGAGGAAATCGTCCGCGAATTCGGCGAGCTTCTCCAGCGACGTGCCTTGCATCAGATGCAGCCGGCCTGCCTCGATCTCGGCCGCGAACGTCGTATGGATCGAATCGAGGCCGGAGCTGTAGCGATCCATCGACCAGGGATCGATGAGGTAGAGATGCGCCGGACGATTCTTTTCCAGGATCTCGGCCGTATATTCGCCGAAGGCCGCACCCACTTCGACGCCGATGCCGCCGTTCGGGATGCGGTAGAGCAGTTCGCCGCGATCGGGCAGCAGGCGGGCGTTTTCCATATGATGGGCGCTGAGGGGAGTGCGCGGCATGCTCGCCCGGAGCGCCTGCCTGTCTTCACGTGTCTTCATCTCTGATCTCGGGATTGCGGGCGTCTGACGGCCCTGATGCGGTCTGCGGGGAACGTAGGAGCAGCGGCCCTCAATGACAACCACATGACGGGAATTTGCTTCTTTCGAACAAATCGCTAAGTTTCACCTGTGGACTGACGAGAGCCTCGGGAGGAGCGATTTCATGAGACGCATGTGGCCTGAAGAGTTCAACGCCATCATCAACGGAGCCGAGGAGGTGATGTTGGAAGCACCCGCCGAGTCCGGCGAAGCGCCGCTGCACCGCAAGGCACTGAAGGCGCGCATCAGCATGGCGGATTATGAGCGGATCTGGCCGCTGGCCGAGATGCGCTTCCGGCTTGGCGAGGAAGCCCTGGAAGGCAAGGCCATCACCCTGATCACCACCAACCCCCATTACCACGCCTGGCACCCGAAGGACGGCGGCAGCGTCGAATCCGTGTCCGACAGCGGCCGCCACTACAAGACCGATTATCTCGTCGTGCACTTCCTGCTCGACGACGTGAAGGAAACATCCCCCGCCTGAACTGCTTTAGTCCGGCGCCGGCCGCAAGCCTGCGCCGGCTCTTGTTGACGCCGAGTTGATCCAGACGCTGATGACAACGGTGGCGATATCGCTAAGTTTGGCGGATATGTTCCGACCAAAATTGGAGGCTCCCGTGACGGGCAACGTGCTGGATATCCCTGTCAAGTCAGTGGACGGTCGTGAGACCACGCTCAACGAATACAAGGGCAGGGTGCTGTTGATCGTCAACGTCGCCTCGAAATGCGGACTCACGCCGCAATACGAAGGGCTGGAAAAGCTCTATGGGGAAAAGCGCGAGCGCGGCTTCGTCGTCGCCGCTTTCCCCGCCAATGATTTCAAGGGCCAGGAACCCGGCACCGACGCCGAGATCCTCGACTTCTGCACCAGCACCTACGACGTCACCTTCCCGATTTTCTCGAAGATTTCGGTCAAGGGCGAGACCCAGCACCCGCTCTACCGGCAACTGACCAAATCCGGCGTGAAGACCACAGGCGAGGGTCCGATGCGCGAACGCCTGAAATCGCATGGCATATCGGGTGGCGACGAGGACGATATCCTCTGGAACTTCGAAAAATTCCTGATCGGCCGCGACGGCAAAATCGCCGCCCGATTCGCGCCTGACGTGACGGCCGATGATTCGCGGCTGGTCTCGGCGGTGGATAAAGAACTGGCGAAGGCGTGAATGGTCGGCGATGAGCCCGGCTGTTACGATTCTAAAGCATGTCGCGCAAAAGTGTGCAGCGGTTTGCGGCAACGACATGCGTAAAACAAAGAGCTAAAGCGCGAGGAGCGAATCTGAAAGATCGCGACGCGCTTTAGAACGCCACTTCGGAATCCCGAAATTCCCCGCTTCGGGATTCCGAAATCCGCAGCGTTTTGCGAGCGGTCGACAGAAAAAATCACGCAATGATTTCAATGCCGCAACCAATTTCGGGATTCCGAAGGGCTATATAGAGTCTGGTGGGGAGTTCAGGGCGAAGGCCCTTGGCCACGATCAGAAACTCCGTCGCAGTCAAAAAGCGATGGATCCCGTCGGGCTGGCAAGCCGGACTGGATCACGATGATTCGCAAAGACGCTGAGACGGTCGTCAGATCCCAAGCACGGTCACCAGCGGGGGCGTAAAGTCCTTGAAGCCCACTCTCGGCCAGTCGCACCTCCTGTCAAACTTCGTCTTTGGTTCGTGGCGCTGGCATTGCGGATTGGTCTTGAATGCGTATCCGGGCAGGCTGACATAGATGGCGTTTGGCGTGCAAAGGGCGATTGCGATGCACAGCGTCAAGGCGGAACAGAGAGTCCTCATGGAGCACCTCCAGGTGTCGTAAGCCGTCAGAGCGGAGACTTTCCGGGCCGCGAATATTCCCATTTTTGCCGGCCCCCATCCATTCGCCCAATAGGAGGTGGCCGCGGCGGTCGGGAGTAGTCCGTTTGATGGAATCAGATGTCAGGCAGTGCGCCGCATCTGGCGGGCGTTCCACTGGGATCAATGGGTCATTTGGGATCGTACATAGTGGCAAGCAGCGTCGGCGGGCCTGTGGGCCGTATATGCTGCCAAGATTTCTGATTCTAGGGAAATGGTGGGCGATGAGAGACTCGAACTCCCGACATCCTCGGTGTAAACGAGGCGCTCTACCAACTGAGCTAATCGCCCATCGCGAGCGAAGCCGGATCGGCCTGCCGCGTTGGTGGCCGTGATCTATGCGGATCGCGGCAAAACCGCAAGAGTGTTTGTGAAGATTTTTTGATTTTTTTCGCGGCGGTCTCGCTCCTGCCGATGCCGGTCGGGCGCAGCCAGGCTGTGGATAAAGGGGAGGGGCATGTCGGCTCCGACTGCGCCGGCGGCTTCGATCGGGCGTCGGCACCGGTGCGGACAAAGGAATTGCCGGCTTTTCATTCTCCCCGCATGGGCCTTGCCGAAACAATTCAGCGACTGTCATGGTTTTGTCTCCAAACCTGCTTGACACTAAATGGCGAACCCCGTAGTTAGCCGCTCATCGAAACGGGCAGCCGTTTTGGTGAGGGTGCGAAGGCATCCGGACTGCTTGAAATGAATTGCGGGTGTAGCTCAGTTGGTTAGAGTGCCGGCCTGTCACGCCGGAGGTCGCGGGTTCGAGCCCCGTCACTCGCGCCATTTCAAGTCTTGTAGAACGCAAATGTGATTTGTCGTTCGTCCGGTTTTCTTCATCCCTGCGGCCGCAAATGGCCAATCAATGCGCGGGTGTAGCTCAGTCGGTTAGAGTGCCGGCCTGTCACGCCGGAGGTCGCGGGTTCGAGCCCCGTCACTCGCGCCATTTCTTCTCAAAGCCATGCAGTTTCCGTTGGTCAGACATGCAGCTTCAGGCAGCTTGCGCGGATTTGTCGCGACATCGTTGCATCTGCTTGATAATGTCCGCGCGCGACGCGTCGAATTGCCTCTGTAAATCTCTTGCGCCGGGGCTTCGGCTGCGCTAACCACGGCTTTGTTGCAACGCACGTTCGCTTGCCGGGCATTTGCCCAAATGTGCCGCCTGGCGCCTCCGGCAAGCAGGGATGAACATGATGACTGAACTGCTCAGTTCCTATATTCCGATTGCTATCTTCATCGCTATCGCGCTCGTTATCGGCCTGGCGCTGCTCATTGCGCCGTTCGCCGTCGCTTTCAAGGCGCCCGATTCGGAAAAGCTCTCGGCTTACGAATGCGGCTTCAACGCTTTCGATGACGCCCGCATGAAGTTCGACATCCGCTTCTACCTCGTGTCGATCCTCTTCATCATCTTCGATCTGGAAGTCGCCTTCCTCTTCCCCTGGGCCGTTTCCTTCGGCGCCATCGGCTGGTTCGGCTTCTGGTCCATGATGGTCTTCCTCTTCGTGCTGACCATCGGCTTTATCTATGAATGGAAAAAGGGAGCCCTGGAATGGGAGTGACCCCTGTGAGCAATCAGCCGCTCGTCGCCCAGCAGCCGAAGGGGATCATCGATCCCTCCACAGGCAAGCCGATCGGCAGCAACGACGCCTTTTTCGGCGAGATCAACAATGAACTGGCCGACAAGGGGTTCCTCGTCACCTCGACCGACGAGCTGATCAACTGGGCCCGTACCGGCTCGCTGATGTGGATGACCTTCGGTCTCGCCTGCTGCGCTGTCGAAATGATGCAGCTGTCAATGCCGCGTTACGACGTCGAGCGCTTCGGTTTTGCGCCGCGCGCTTCGCCGCGCCAGTCCGACGTGATGATCGTCGCCGGCACGCTGACCAACAAGATGGCGCCGGCTCTGCGCAAGGTCTACGACCAGATGCCTGAGCCGCGCTACGTCATCTCGATGGGCTCCTGCGCCAATGGCGGCGGTTACTACCACTATTCCTATTCTGTGGTGCGCGGCTGCGACCGCATCGTGCCGATCGATATCTACGTGCCGGGCTGTCCCCCCACGGCAGAGGCGCTGCTCTACGGCGTGCTTCTGCTGCAGAAGAAGATCCGGCGCACCGGCACGATCGAACGCTAAGGGTTAAGGACAAGGCATATGAGTGAAGCCCTGACTGAGCTTGCGTCTTACCTTGACGAAGCGCGCGGCAATCTGATCGCCGCATCGCAGATGAAGTATGGCGAGTTGACGCTGACGACGACGGGTGAAAACCTGATCGCGCTTCTGACCTTCCTGCGTGACGACGCCAAATGCGGTTTCGTCAACCTGATCGATATTTGCGGCGTCGACTGGCCGCAGCGCGAGCTGCGTTTCGACGTCGTCTATCACCTGTTGTCGCCGAAGCAGAATGTGCGCGTCCGCGTCAAGGTCGCAACCGACGAAGATACGCCGGTTCCCTCGGCCTGCGCCGTCCATCCCGGCGCCGACTGGTTCGAGCGCGAAACCTGGGACATGTACGGCGTGCTTTTCACCGGCCATCCGGACCTGCGCCGCATCCTGACCGACTACGGCTTCGAAGGCCACCCGCTGCGCAAGGACTTCCCGACGACAGGTTTCGTCGAAGTCCGCTACGACGACGCCGCAAAACGCGTCGTCTACGAGCCGGTCGAACTCAAACAGGAGTTCCGCAACTTCGACTTCATGTCGCCCTGGGAGGGGACGGAGTATGTGTTGCCGGGGGATGAAAAAGCGAAACAGTGAGTAGTGATTAGTCGGTAGTGAGCAGTGGGCAGATATTTGGGTGGCGAACGGGAAAATCAGTTCCTATCGTGATTTGAAGGTCTGGCAATTTGCTATCGAGTTGTCTGTTGTTTGTTATGAGGTGACGAGAACCTTCCCGCGGGAAGAGATCTATGGAATGACGAGCCAGATTAGACGATCTTCCACTTCCGTGGCCGCGAACATCGCGGAGGGATATGGACGAGAAAATCGAGGTTCGTTCGCCCAATTTCTCAAGATCGCTCAGGGCTCGTTGAAAGAGTTGGAGACGCATTTGATCATCGCCGGACGAATTGGCTTTCTTCAAGCCTCGGCCTTGGACGAAATGCTCGACCGATGCGACGAAATTGGAAAGATGCTGGGATCGCTTATCCGAAGCGTTCAGCATAGGAAAGCTGACGAATAGTGAGCGGAAAAACTAACCACTACTCACTACTCACTACTCACTCTAAGCGAGTTGATCGCCATGACCGAACATAACGTCCGCAACTTCAACATCAATTTCGGACCGCAGCATCCGGCGGCGCATGGCGTTCTTCGTCTTGTCCTGGAGCTTGACGGCGAAATTGTGGAGCGGGTTGATCCGCATATCGGCCTCTTACACCGCGGCACCGAGAAGCTGATCGAGACCAAGACCTATCTTCAGGCCGTGCCCTATTTCGATCGCCTCGATTACGTCGCGCCGATGAACCAGGAGCATGCCTATGCACTGGCGGTGGAAAAGCTGCTCGGCATCGACATCCCGATTCGCGGTCAGCTGATCCGCGTTCTCTACTCGGAAATCGGCCGTATCCTCTCGCATCTCCTGAACGTCACGACGCAGGCGATGGACGTCGGCGCGCTGACGCCGCCGCTCTGGGGCTTCGAAGAGCGCGAAAAGCTGATGGTGTTCTATGAGCGCGCCAGTGGTTCGCGCATGCACGCCGCTTACGTGCGTCCCGGCGGCGTCCATCAGGACCTGCCGGAACAGCTCGTCCAGGATATCGGCGACTGGTGCGATCCGTTCCTGAAGGCGCTCGACGACATCGACAATCTGTTGACCGGTAACCGCATCTTCAAGCAGCGCAACGTCGATATCGGCGTCGTCTCGCTGGAGGATTGCTGGGCCTGGGGCTTCTCCGGCGTCATGGTGCGCGGTTCGGGCGCTGCCTGGGATCTGCGCCGCTCCCAGCCTTACGAATGTTATTCCGATCTCGAATTCGACATTCCGATTGGCAAGAACGGCGACAATTACGACCGCTACCTGATCCGCATGATCGAGATGCGCGAATCGGTCCGCATCATGAAGCAATGCGTCAACCGGCTGCTGTCGGATGCCAAGACCGGTCCCTTCTCGTCGATCGACGGCAAGGTCGTGCCGCCGAAGCGCGGCGAGATGAAGCGCTCGATGGAAGCGCTGATCCACCACTTCAAGCTCTATACCGAAGGCTACCACGTTCCGGCCGGCGAGGTTTACGCCGCCGTCGAAGCACCGAAGGGCGAGTTCGGCGTCTATCTGGTCTCCGACGGCTCCAACAAGCCGTATCGCTGCAAGATCCGCGCGCCCGGTTATGCGCATCTGCAGGCGATGGATTTCATGTGCCGCGGCCACCAGCTTGCCGACGTCGCAGCCGTGCTCGGCTCGCTCGACATCGTCTTCGGCGAGGTGGACCGCTGATGCAGCCTCTGCCGCTTGCCGTCGCACTCCTTCTTGCGGCATCCGGGGTTTCGGCCCAGGAGACCGACACGCTCGGCACGCCGCTGGGTCATAAGGAAGTGACGCCGCCGGCGGCGAAAACGTCCATGGGCGAGCTTTTGTCCAAGGGCTATCAGATCAAGGCCGCCATTCCGAATGGCAGCAAATTCGTCGTATTTATGCAGAAAGACCAGTCGGCCTATGCCTGCGAAATGCAGTCTTTGACCGCTTCGCGGTGTGGAACCCTAAACTGACAAGGCGTGAGGAAGAATGTCCGTTCGTCGATTAGCCGAAGATCAATTTCAGCCTGCCGCATTCGCTTTCAGCGACGAAAATGCGGTCTGGGCGGACAAGACGATCCAGAAATACCCTGCCGGCCGCCAGCAATCGGCGGTCATTCCGCTGTTGATGCGGGCGCAGGAGCAGCATGGCTGGGTCACGCGCGCGGCGATCGAAAAAATCGCCGACATGCTCGACATGGCCTATATACGGGTGCTCGAGGTCGCGACCTTCTATACCCAGTTCCAGCTGCATCCCGTCGGCACCCGCGCCCATGTGCAGGTTTGCGGCACCACGCCCTGCATGCTGCGCGGCTCGGAAGCGCTGATGTCGGTCTGCAAGAGCAAGATCCATGCTCATGCTTTCGAGCGCAATGCGGAGGGAACGCTGTCCTGGGAAGAGGTCGAATGTCTTGGCGCCTGCGTCAACGCCCCGATGGTGATGATCGGCAAGGACACCTATGAGGACCTGACGCCGGCCCGTCTCGAAGAGATCATCGATACCTTCGCCGCCGGCAATGGCGCGAGCATCAAGCCCGGTACCCAGATCGACCGGATTTTCTCAGCACCCGAAGGCGGCCCGACCTCGCTGACGACGGAAGAGCCGAAGGCAAGGACGCGCGCCAAAAAAGCCGATGCCGAAACCATTTCGGCTCCGGTCGACGCCGCTCCGGTTCCGCCCTCCGAGGCTGCCCACCCGAAGAGCACCGATGCCGAGACCAACGCGGCGCTGAAGACGCCGGCTACGGCGCCGAAGGCCGCGGCAAAGAATGCCAAGGCTGCCGAACAGCAGCCGGTATCCGGCACCGCGGCCGCCGAGCCGGCGCCGGCACCCGCCGGCAAGGCCGAAGCCGCCCCGGCGGCAAAGCCTGCGCTCAGCGACAAGAACCGTCCGGCCGGCATCGAAAAGCCCGCCGCACCGGATGATCTGAAGATGATCTCGGGCGTCGGCCCGAAGATCGAGGCGACGTTGAACGAAATCGGCATCTTCACCTTCTCGCAGGTCGCGGGCTGGAAGAAGGCCGAACGCGAATGGGTCGACGGCTACCTGAATTTCCGCGGCCGCATCGAGCGCGACGACTGGGTCAAGCAGGCCAAGGCGCTCGCCAAGGGCGGCGAAGCGGAATATATCAAGGTCTTCGGCAAGAAGCCGCGGTAAGAGGTGAAGCATGTTACAAGATAAAGACCGCATCTTTACCAACATCTACGGCCTCAAGGACAAGTCCCTGAAGGGCGCGATGAGCCGCGGCCACTGGGACGGCACCAAGCAGATCCTCGAAAAGGGCCGCGACTGGATCATCAACGAGATGAAGGCGTCAGGCCTTCGCGGCCGCGGCGGCGCCGGCTTCCCCACCGGCCTCAAATGGTCCTTCATGCCGAAGGAAAGCGACGGCCGCCCGCATTATCTCGTCGTCAATGCCGACGAATCGGAGCCCGGCACCTGCAAGGACCGCGACATCATGCGCCACGATCCGCATACGCTGATCGAAGGCTGCGTTATCGCGAGCTTCGCCATGGGCGCCAATGCCGCCTATATCTATGTGCGCGGCGAATATATCCGCGAGCGCGAAGCGCTGCAGGCAGCGATCGACGAATGTTATGATTACGGCCTGCTCGGCAAGAACAACAAGCTCGGCTGGGACATGGACATCTTCGTCCATCACGGCGCCGGCGCCTATATTTGCGGCGAAGAAACCGCGCTGCTCGAGAGCCTCGAAGGCAAGAAGGGTCAGCCGCGCCTGAAGCCGCCGTTCCCGGCCAATATGGGTCTCTACGGCTGCCCGACGACGGTTAATAACGTCGAATCGATCGCGGTCGCGCCGACCATCCTGCGCCGCGGCGCCGGCTGGTTCTCGGCCATCGGCCGGCCGAACAATGTCGGCACCAAGCTGTTCATGCTCTCCGGCCACGTCAACAAGCCGTGCACGGTCGAAGAAGAAATGGGCATCACCTTCCGCGAACTGGTCGACCGCCATGCCGGCGGCATCCGCGGCGGCTGGGACAACCTGCTCGCCGTCATTCCGGGCGGCGCATCCTGCCCGATCGTTCCGGCCAAGGACATCATCGACTGCCCGATGGATTTCGACGGCCTGCGCGGCGTCGGTTCCTCCTTCGGCACCGCGGCTGCGATCGTCATGGACAAGTCCACCGACGTCATCAAGGCGATCGCCCGCATCTCCGCCTTCTTCAAGCATGAGAGCTGCGGCCAGTGCACGCCCTGCCGCGAAGGCACCGGCTGGATGTGGCGGGTGATGGAGCGCATGGCCAAGGGCAATGCCCAGAAGCGCGAAATCGACATGCTGTTCCAGGTGACCAAGCAGATCGAAGGCCACACCATCTGCGCGCTCGGCGACGCCGCCGCGTGGCCGGTGCAGGGTCTGATCCGTAACTTCCGTCCCGAGATCGAAAAGCGCATCGACCAGTATACGGCAAGCGCGCTCGATCACGGCGCGGTTCTGGAGGCGGCTGAATAATCATGGCGGACAAGGCATCGAAGAGTGGACAGAAGGAAGACGCCGCCGATTTCGCGGCCGGCTTCGGCCGTCTTGCCGCCGAGATGCTGGAAAATGCACGGGCGATGCCGGTGCATCCGCTGATGGCGCATCCGGCCGCAGCCTTTGCCGCCGCAACGGCGATCGGCTTCGGTTTCTCGACGCAGATGGCGGGCGCCTTCTTCGGCGCCTTCCAGAGCGCGCTGGAAACGACCGGCAAGGTCGCTGCCGCCCTCGATGACACGCCGCCGGATGCGCTGACGCGCGACGTCGAGATCCGGCCGGAGAATATTCGTCCTGCCGTCAAGATTGTCGCCAAACCGGCGACCGCGAAAAAGCCGGCGGCGGAGGCCAAGCCTGACGTCGAGACGAAGGCAAGGCCGAAACTGACCGTTGTAACACTGGTCAGCGCACCAGTACCGGCAAGCCAGCCGAAGCCCGCCGTCAAAGCAAAACCGGCAGCGCGGGCTGCGAAGGCCGACGATCTGAAGCTGATCGCCGGCATCGGCCCGAAGCTGGAGCAGGTGCTGAACGCCAAGGGCATTCGCCGCTTCGCCGAGATTGCCGGCTGGAGCGCCGAGGACATTGCCCGGCTCGACGCCGAGCTTGGCTTCAACGGCCGCATCGGCCGCGACGACTGGACCGGTCAGGCGAAAGTTCTGGCCGGGCGGGCGCGCCGAAAGAAATGAACTGTCCGGCCGTGCAATCGGCCGGAAAATGGGCAGATCGGCGGACGGGCGGGGGCCTCACGCTGCAGAAGCCGGTGCGGGTTCCGGACCTGGAACACGCGATAGAGAATTTGGGCGGCATCAGATGTCGGCAGGATGAAAGATCCGGCTTGGCAATGAGACTGTTGCAAAAATAGGTTTGTTTGCCGTCATCAGGCAAACGGGAAACAGGACTGAGCGACGATGGCAAAACTGAAGATTGACGGCAACGAGATCGAAGTTCCGGATCATTTCACGCTGTTGCAGGCGTGCGAGGATGCCGGTGCCGAGGTTCCGCGCTTCTGCTTTCATGAGCGCCTGTCGGTTGCCGGCAATTGCCGCATGTGCCTTGTCGAGGTGAAGGGCGGCCCGCCGAAGCCGCAGGCTTCCTGCGCCATGAGCGTGCGCGATATCCGCGGCGGCCCGAACGGCGAACTGCCCGAAGTCTTCACCAACACGCCGATGGTCAAGAAGGCCCGCGAAGGCGTGATGGAATTCCTGCTGATCAACCATCCGCTCGATTGCCCGATCTGCGACCAGGGCGGCGAATGCGACCTGCAGGACCAGGCGATGGCCTTTGGCATCGACACCTCGCGCTACCAGGAAGACAAGCGCGCAGTCGAGGACAAGTATATCGGCCCGCTGGTCAAGACGGTGATGAACCGCTGCATCCACTGCACGCGCTGCGTCCGCTTCACCACCGAGGTCGCCGGCATTTCCGAACTCGGCCTGATCGGCCGCGGCGAGGATGCCGAGATCACCACCTATCTCGAACAGGCAATGACCTCCGAGCTGCAGGGCAATGTCGTTGACCTTTGCCCTGTGGGTGCGCTGACCTCCAAGCCCTTCGCCTTCACCGCGCGCCCGTGGGAATTGAACAAGACCGAATCGATCGACGTCATGGATGCCGTCGGTTCGGCGATCCGCGTCGATACCCGCGGTCGTGAAGTCATGCGCGTCCTGCCGCGCGTCAACGAGGCGATCAACGAGGAGTGGATCTCCGACAAGAGCCGCTTCATCTGGGACGGCTTGAAGACCCAGCGCCTCGACCGGCCTTACGTCCGCCGCGACGGCCGCCTGCAGCCCGCCACCTGGGCCGAGGCTTTCGGCGCCATCAAGGCCGCTGTCGGCGCCACTTCGGGCGACAAGATCGGCGCGATCGCAGGCGACCTTGCCTCCGTCGAGGAAATGTATGCGCTTTCCGAACTGGTGAAGTCGCTGGGTTCCGAGAACCTCGACTGTCGCCAGGATGGGGCGGCGCTCGATCCGTCGCTCGGCCGTGCAAGCTACCTCTTCAACCCGACCATCTCGGGCATCGATCAGGCCGACGCGCTGCTGATCATCGGCGCCAACCCGCGCTTCGAGGCGGCGATCCTCAATGCCCGCATCCGCAAGCGCTGGCGCCGCGGCAAGTTCCCGATCGGCGTGATCGGCGAGCCGGGCGAACTGCGCTACAGCTATGACTATCTCGGCGGCGGTCCCGACACGCTGAAGGATCTGGTCGACGGCACCCACGCCTTCGCCGACGTTCTGAAGAACGCCGCCAAGCCGATGATCATCATCGGCCAGGGCGCGCTGTCGCGCACCGACGGCGCCGGCGTTCTCGCCAGTGCCGCCAAGCTTGCCGGTTCTGTCGGCGCGGTCGTCGAAGGCTGGAACGGCTTTGCCGTTCTCCATACCGCCGCATCGCGCGTCGGCGGCCTCGACCTCGGCTTCGTGCCGGGTGCCAAGGGCGTCAACGCCGCCGAAATGCTGACGGCGATGGATGTGCTCTTCCTGCTCGGCGCCGACGAACTCGCTTTCACCGCCAAGAAGGCCAAGCTCACCGTCTATATCGGCTCGCATGGCGATAACGGCGCCCATCATGCCGACGTCATCCTGCCGGCCGCGGCCTATACCGAAAAGTCCGGCACCTGGGTCAACACCGAAGGCCGCGTCCAGATGGGCAATCGCGCAGGCTTTGCGCCGGGTGACGCCCGCGAAGACTGGGCGATCATCCGCGCCCTTTCAGACGTGCTCGGCAAGAAGCTTCCCTTCGATTCGCTCAGCGAGTTGCGCATCGCGCTCTATGCCGCTTTCCCGCATTTCGCCGCCATCGACGAGATCGCCGAAACCGATAGCGCCCAAATTGCCGCAGTTGCGAAAAAAGCCGGCAAGATGAACAAGTCAGGGTTTGCGTCGCCGGTGAAAGACTTCTATTTGACGAACCCGATAGCGCGGGCCTCGGCAGTGATGGCGGAGTGCTCGGCATTGGCCCGCAACAACTTCAAAGTCGCGGCAGAGTAAGGGCAGGGGACTATGGATTCTTTCTTTTCGACCTATGTCTTGCCGGCGATCATCATGATCGGTCAGTCGCTGCTGCTTCTGGTTTGCCTGCTCGTCTTCATCGCCTATGTGCTGCTCGCCGACCGCAAGATCTGGGCGGCCGTGCAGTTGCGCCGCGGCCCGAACGTCGTCGGCCCCTTCGGCCTGTTCCAGTCCTTCGCCGACCTTCTGAAGTTCGTCTTCAAGGAGCCGATCATTCCGGCCGGCGCCAACAAGGCGGTGTTCCTGCTGGCCCCGCTGGTGACGGTGCTTCTGGCGCTGTCCACCTGGGCGGTGGTGCCGCTCGCCGACGGATGGGTGATCGCCAACATCAATGTCGGCATCCTCTACATTTTCGCCATTTCCTCGCTCGAGGTTTACGGCATCATCATGGGCGGCTGGGCTTCGAACTCGAAGTATCCCTTCCTCGGCGCGCTGCGCTCGGCCGCGCAGATGGTGTCCTATGAAGTCTCGATCGGCTTCGTCATCGTCACCGTGCTTCTCTGCGTCGGCTCGCTGAACCTGACCGATATCGTCAATGCGCAGCATACCGGCCTCGGCACCATGCTCGGCCTGCCGGCGTCGTTCCTCGACTGGCACTGGCTGTCGCTCTTCCCGATGTTCATCATCTTCTTCATTTCGGCGCTGGCCGAAACGAACCGCCCGCCCTTCGACCTTCCGGAAGCCGAATCGGAACTGGTTGCCGGCTTCATGGTCGAATACGGCTCCTCGCCATACATGATGTTCATGCTCGGCGAATATGCGGCCGTCTGCCTGATGTGCTCGCTGACGACGATCCTCTTTTTGGGCGGCTGGCTGCCTCCGGTCGACATCTGGATCCTCAACTGGGTTCCCGGCATCATCTGGTTCATGCTGAAGGCCTGCTTCGTGTTCTTCATGTTCGCGATGGTCAAGGCTTTCGTCCCGCGCTACCGCTACGACCAGCTCATGCGCCTCGGCTGGAAGGTCTTCCTGCCGCTGTCGCTCGCCATGGTCATTATCGTTGCATTCGTGCTGAAGCTGATGGGATGGGCTTGATGACGCCCTCTCTCGTTTCCGGCAAAATTGGAGGTTGAAGATGGCAAGCTTGTCCGGCTCCATCAGCTCGCTGTTTCTCAAGGAATTCGTCGGCGCGTTCTTTCTGTCGATGCGCTATTTTTTCCGCCAGAAGGCGACGATCAACTACCCCTTCGAAAAGGGCCCGGTTTCCCCGCGTTTCCGCGGTGAGCATGCGCTGCGCCGTTATCCGAACGGTGAGGAACGCTGCATCGCCTGCAAACTTTGCGAGGCGATCTGTCCTGCCCAGGCCATCACCATCGAGGCCGGTCCGCGTCGCAACGACGGCACCCGCCGCACGGTGCGCTACGACATCGACATGGTGAAGTGCATCTATTGCGGCTTCTGCCAGGAAGCCTGCCCGGTCGACGCGATCGTCGAAGGCCCGAATTTCGAATTTGCGACGGAAACCCGCGAAGAGCTCTATTTCGACAAGGCGCGCCTTCTCGATAACGGCGACCGGTGGGAGCGCGAAATCGCCCGCAACATCGCGATCGATTCGCCGTACCGCTGATTGGGTTTTGAAATGCCGCGATGGAGCTCTGCTGTTCCTGTCGCGGTCAATATGCACAGGAGCTTTGCCGGTCAGCCGCGCAAGCTCTATCGGGCAGAAAAACTCCCGGCTGCCCGGGGGAAGATGAAAAAGGCACCAACATGGGTCTGCAGGCTCTATTTTTCTATCTTTTCGCCTTTGTCGCGGTGGCGTCGGCGTTCATGGTCATCTGGGCGAAGAACCCGGTTCACTCGGTTCTGTTCCTGATCCTGGTGTTCTTCAACGCGGCCGGCCTCTTCCTGCTGCTCGGTGCCGAATTCCTGGCGATGATCCTGCTGGTGGTCTATGTCGGCGCCGTTGCCGTGCTCTTCCTCTTCGTGGTGATGATGCTCGATATCGACTTCACCGAGCTCAGGGCAGGGGTTCTCGAATATGCGCCGATCGGCGGGCTGATCGGGATCATTCTCGCAGCCGAGCTGATCGTCGTCATCGGCGGCAGCGTCATCTCGCCCGAGATCGCCAAATCCGTCGCCATGCCGATCCCGGCGCTCAGCGAGCGCACCAACACCGCCGCTCTCGGCGAGGTGCTCTACACCAACTACGTCTATTTCTTCGAGATCGCCGGTCTGATCCTGCTGGTCGCGATGATCGGCGCCATCGTCCTGACGCTGAGGCACCGCACCAACATCAAGCGCCAGAATATCCCGCGGCAGGTTGCCCGCACGCCCGCCACCGCCGTCGAGGTGGTGTCGGTCAAGCCCGGGCAGGGCGTCTAAGGCAGGTCAAGGAACAAAGAACATGGTCATCGGACTTTCCCACTACCTGACGGTCAGCGCCATCCTCTTCACGCTCGGCGTCTTCGGCATCTTCCTGAACCGGAAGAACGTCATCGTCATCCTGATGTCGGTCGAGCTGATCCTCCTTTCCGTCAACATCAACATGGTCGCCTTCTCCTCCTTCCTGAACGACATCGTCGGACAGGTCTTCGCGCTGTTCATCCTGACGGTGGCGGCTGCCGAAGCGGCGATCGGTCTTGCAATTCTCGTTGTCTTCTACCGCAACCGCGGCTCGATCGCGGTCGAAGACGTCAATATGATGAAGGGCTGAGTGGCTCATGTTCCTCTATAAGGCTATCGTCTTTCTTCCCTTGATCGGTGCGATCGTTGCCGGCCTGTTCGGCCGCGCCATCGGTGCCAAGGCTTCGGAATATGTCACCAGCGGCCTGATGATCATCGCCGCCATCCTCTCCTGGTACGTCTTCTTCACCGTCGGCATGGGCCACGGCGAAGGCGGCCCGATCAAGGTCGAGGTATTGCGCTGGATCCAGTCCGGCGGCATCGACGTGTCCTGGTCGCTGCGCGTGGATACGCTCACCTCCGTCATGCTGATCGTCGTCAACACGGTCTCGACGCTGGTTCACATCTATTCGGTCGGTTACATGCATACCGATCCGCACCGTCCGCGCTTCTTCGCCTATCTCTCGCTCTTCACCTTCGCCATGCTGATGCTGGTGACGGCCGACAATCTGGCGCAGATGTTCTTCGGCTGGGAAGGCGTCGGTCTCGCCTCCTATCTGTTGATCGGCTTCTGGTTCAAGAAGCCCTCGGCAACGGCTGCGGCGATGAAGGCCTTCATCGTCAACCGCGTCGGCGACTTCGGCTTCGTGCTCGGTATTGCCGGTGTCTTTGTGCTGTTCGGCTCGATCAATTTCGACACGATCTTCGCCAATGCCTCGAACTTCGCCCCGCATGAAGGCGGCGGCGAGGCTGGTGAAGTGATCCTCAACCTCTTCGGCATGCAGCTCGACAAGGCGCATGCGCTGACCGGCATCTGCCTGCTGCTCTTCATGGGCGCCATGGGCAAGTCGGCGCAGTTCCTGCTGCACACCTGGCTGCCTGATGCCATGGAAGGCCCGACCCCGGTTTCGGCCCTCATCCATGCCGCCACCATGGTCACCGCCGGCGTCTTCCTTGTCGCCCGCATGTCGCCGCTCTTCGAACTGTCCCACGATGCGCTGACCGTCGTTACCGTGATCGGTGCGATCACCGCCTTCTTCGCGGCCACCGTCGGCCTCGTGCAGAACGACATCAAGCGCGTCATCGCCTATTCCACCTGCTCGCAGCTCGGCTACATGTTCGTGGCGCTCGGGGTAGGGGCTTATGGCGCGGCGATCTTCCACCTGTTCACGCATGCCTTCTTCAAGGCGCTGCTCTTCCTCTGCGCCGGCTCGGTCATCCATGCCGTCGATGGCGAGCAGGACATGCGCTACATGGGTGGCCTGCGGCCGCACATCAAGGTGACGTTCTGGATGATGATCATCGGCACGCTGGCGATCACCGGCGTCGGCATTCCCTTCACGCCGATCGGCTTTGCCGGCTTCTTCTCCAAGGACGTGATCATCGAGGCGACCTATGCTTCGCATTCGCCGGTCGCAGGCTTTGCCTTCTCGCTGCTGGTCATCGCGGCGCTGTTTACCAGCTTCTATTCCTGGCGTCTGATCTTCATGACCTTCTTCGGCAAGCCGCGCGCTTCGCACGAGGTCATGCACCATGTCCACGAGTCGCCGCAGGTCATGCTGGTGCCGCTCTATCTCCTGGCGGTCGGCGCCGTGCTTGCCGGCGTGATCTTCGAAGGACGGTTCTACGGCGAGGAATATGCCGAGTTCTGGAAGGGCGCGCTCTTCACCGGCGCCGAGAACGAACTCGTCGAAGAGTTCCACCACGTGCCGGCGCTCGTGGGCCTGAGCCCCTTCATCGCCATGCTGCTCGGCTTCGTCACCGCCTGGTACATGTATATCCGTGCGCCGCAGACGCCGCGCACCCTCGCCAGGCAGCACCGCGTTCTCTACCAGTTCCTGCTGAACAAGTGGTATTTCGACGAGCTTTACGACTTCCTCTTCGTCCGCACCGCCAAGGCGCTCGGCCGCTTCCTGTGGAAGAAAGGTGATGTCGGCGTCATCGACACCTACGGCCCGAACGGCGTGGCCGCCCGCGTCGTCGCCGTCACCGACCGCGTCGTCCGCCTGCAGACCGGTTACCTCTATCACTATGCCTTCGCCATGCTGATCGGCATTGCGGCGCTTGTTACCTGGATGATGCTCGGGAGTTCCTTCTGATGACCGATTGGCCTATTCTTTCAACGGTCACCTTCCTGCCGCTCGTCGGCGTGGTGTTCCTGCTCCTGATGAACGGCGACAGCCAAGCCGGCCGCAAGAACGTGCTGGGAATCTCGCTGATCACCACCGTCTTCACCTTCGTCGTCTCGCTCTTCATCTGGATCGGCTTCGACAATGCCAATCCGGGCTTCCAGATGGTCGAAAAGCATGACTGGCTCGGCACCGGCATCGGCTATCATGTCGGCACGGACGGCATCTCCATGCTGTTCATCATTCTGTCGACCTTCCTCATGCCCTTCTGCGTGCTGGCGAGCTGGCTCTCGATCGAGAAGCGCCTGAAGGAATACATGATCGCTTTCCTCATCCTGGAAACGATGATGGTCGGCGTCTTCGTCTCGCTCGATATCGTGCTGTTCTACGTCTTCTTCGAGGCGGGCCTCATTCCGATGTTCCTGATCATCGGCGTCTGGGGCGGCAAGGACCGTGTCTATGCGAGCTACAAGTTCTTCCTCTATACGCTGCTCGGCTCGGTGCTGATGCTTCTCGCCATCATGGCGATGTACTGGCAGGCCGGCACGACCGATATCACCGCGCTGCTCGCCTATAAGTTCCCGCCGGCGCTGCAGACCTGGCTATGGCTTGCCTTCTTCGCCTCCTTTGCGGTGAAGATGCCGATGTGGCCGGTTCATACCTGGCTTCCCGATGCCCATGTTCAGGCACCGACGGCAGGCTCGGTGATTCTGGCCGGCGTGCTGCTGAAACTCGGCGGCTACGGTCTGATCCGCTTCTCGCTCGGCATGTTCCCGGTGGCATCCGATTATTTCGCGCCGTTCGTCTTCGCGCTGTCGGTCATCGCGATCATTTACACCTCGCTGGTGGCGATGATGCAGGACGATATCAAGAAACTGATCGCCTATTCCTCGGTGGCGCACATGGGCTATGTCACCATGGGCATTTTCGCCGCCAACATGCAGGGTGTTCAGGGCTCGATCTTCCAGATGCTGTCGCACGGCATCGTCTCCGGCGCGCTCTTCCTCTGCGTCGGCGTCGTCTACGATCGTACCCACACCCGCGAGATCAACGCCTATGGCGGCCTCGTCAACAACATGCCGAAATATGCCGTGGCGATGATGGTCTTCACCATGGCCAATGTCGGGCTTCCCGGCACATCGGGCTTCATCGGCGAATTCCTGACGCTGATGGGCGTCTTCCGGGTCAACACCTGGGTCGCGCTCTTTGCCGCCACCGGCGTCATCCTCTCGGCCGCCTATGCGCTCTGGCTTTACCGCCGGGTGATCTTCGGCGCGCTGGAGAAGGAAAAGCTGAAGGCGCTGCTCGACCTGTCTCCCCGGGAGCAGTTGATCCTCTACCCGCTGGTCGCACTGACCATCCTCTTCGGCGTTTACCCGGCTCCGGTCTTCGATGCGACGGCTGCCTCGGTGGATCTGCTGGTCAACAACTACACGGCCGCCGTGCACGCAGCGCAGAATGTTGCGCTGTCTATGAATTGATGACGGGACTTATCGGACATGACCGCTGAAACAATTCTCCTCAGTCTGCATCTTTCCGCGCCGGAGCTCATCCTCGCGGTCGGCGCCCTGGTGCTGCTGATGGTCGGCGTCTTCTCGGGCGAGCGCTCGGGCCTCGTCGTCACCGGCCTCGCCATCGTCCTGCTGCTGGCCGCCGGCCTGTGGCTGCTCTTCGTGCCCGCGGAAGGCCTTGCCTATGGCGGCGTCTACATGGCCGACGGCTTCTCCCGCTTCATGAAGCTGGTGGCGCTCATCGGTTCGCTGGTCGCCCTGTTCATGACGATCGGCCATGCCAGGGAAAATCAGCTCGACAAGTTCGAGTTCCCGGTTCTGCTGGTGCTTGCGACCCTCGGCATCCTGCTGATGATCTCGGCCAACGACCTGATCTCGCTCTATCTGGCGCTGGAACTGCAGTCGCTGGCGCTTTATGTCGTCGCCGCGATCAACCGCGACAGTCTGAAGTCGACCGAAGCCGGCCTGAAATATTTCGTCCTCGGCGCGCTTTCCTCCGGCATGCTGCTCTACGGCATGTCGCTGGTCTATGGCTTCACCGGCCACACCCACTTCTCCGAAATCGCCCAGGCGCTTTCGGTCGAGGGCGCACGGTCGCTCGGCCTGATTTTCGGCCTGGTCTTCATCCTCGCCGGCATCGCTTTCAAGATCTCCGCCGTTCCCTTCCATATGTGGACGCCGGATGTTTATGAAGGCGCGCCGACGCCGGTCACCGCCTTCCTGGCCGCAGCCCCCAAGGTTGCCGCCATGGCGATGATGACCCGCATCGTCATCACCGCCTTCCAGCCGGTTCTGGCCGACTGGCAGCAGGTCGTCGTCTTCATCTCGATCGCCTCGATGCTGCTCGGCGCCTTTGCCGCAATCGGCCAGAAGAACATCAAGCGGCTGATGGCCTATTCCTCGATCGGCCACATGGGTTATGCGCTGGTCGGCCTTGCCGCCGGCAATCAGACCGGTGTTTCCGGTGTCATGCTCTACATGGTCATCTATATGGTCATGACCCTCGGCACCTTTGCGATCATCATGTCGATGCGCCGCAAGGATGGCACCGTAGTCGAGGAGGTCAACGATCTCGCCGGCCTTTCCACGACCAACCCGTTCATGGCCGTGGTGCTGACGGCGCTGATGTTCTCGCTTGCCGGCATTCCGCCGCTCGCCGGCTTCTTCGCGAAGTATTTCGTCTTCGTCGCCGCCATCGAAGCCAAGCTTTATGCGCTTGCGATCATCGGCGTTCTCGCCTCGGTCGTCGGCGCCTATTATTACCTGCGCGTCATCAAGCTGATGTGGTTCGATGAGGCGACCGGCGAATTCGCCCGCGTCTCCGGTTCGTTGCGTCTGGTCTTCGGTCTCTCCGGTCTTTTCGTCACCGCCTATGTCCTCATCGGCGGCCCGATCGGCGGTGCGGCAGAGCTTGCCGCCGCGACGCTCTTTTGATGGCTTCCGACGGACGGCGCCGGATATCGCTCGGCGATTTCAGGCACGAGGCTCTGTCGGAAACATCATCCACCAACAGCGAATGCCTCGCCCGGGCGCGGGCGGGCGATGACGGCAATCTCTGGGTGACGGCCGAACGGCAGACCGGCGGCCGCGGCCGCCGCGGCAGGCTCTGGGTTTCCGAACGCGGCAATCTCTACGCCTCCCTTCTGCTGATCGACCCGGCGCCGATGGAACGCCTCAGCTCTCTGCCGCTGGCCGTCGCCGTTGCCGTGCACCAGGCGATCCGCCAGGTGCTGCCGCCAGGCGCCGAGCCGCTCGAGGTCAAATGGCCGAACGATATTCTCATCGGCCGCAAGAAGACCTGCGGCATCCTCGTCGAAGGCGAGCGACTGCCGGATGGCCGCTACGCGCTGATCGTCGGCATCGGCATCAATGTCTCGGTGATGCCGGACAACCCCCTCTATCCCGTCACTTGCCTGCGTCAGCACGCAAGCGCGGCGTCGCCGGAGGAGTTGTTCGCGCATCTCTTCGCTTCGATGGCGGATGTGCTCGATCAATGGGACCAGGGCCGCGGCATCGCCGAGATCACGGCCCGCTGGCGCGCGATCGCCTGCGGCATCGGTGAAAAGATCACGGTGAATTTGCCGGACCGATCGATTTCCGGACAATTCGCCGGAATTGATGATAATGGCTTGTTGATGCTCGATACCGGCACTGGCAGGATAATGCCCATTGCTGCCGGTGATGTGTTTTTTGGATAGCGGAAAAAACGAAAATTATGGCGAAACAGGACGAGTTGGTATTCCTGCCTCTGGGCGGCGTTGGCGAGATCGGCATGAATCTCGCTCTTTACGGCTACGGCCCGCCCGAGCATCGCCAATGGATCATGGTCGATTGCGGCGTCACCTTTCCCGGCCCCGACCTGCCGGGCGTCGACCTCGTGCTGCCCGATATCCGCTTCCTCGCCAGTGAGCGCAAGAACCTCAAGGCGATCATCATCACCCATGCGCATGAAGATCACTATGGCGCGCTCGCCGATCTCTGGCCGGGCCTGAACGTGCCGGTCTATGCGTCGGGCTTTACATCAGGCCTGCTCGAAGCCAAGCGCAATTTCGAGAAGGCGAGGATCGGCGAAGTGCCGGTGACGCCGTTCAAGGCAGGCGACACGATCAATGTCGGCCCCTTCAGCATCGAAGGTGTGGCCGTCAACCATTCGATCCCCGAGCCGATGTCGCTGATGATCCGCACGCCGGCAGGCAACGTCATCCACACCGGCGACTGGAAGATCGACCACGAGCCCTCGCTCGGGCCCCTGACTGATGAGACGCGGTTCCGCCAGCTTGGCGACGAGGGCGTGCTGGCGCTGATGTGCGATTCCACCAACGCGCTGCGCGATGGTGTTTCGCCCTCCGAAAAGGATGTCTCGGAAAGCCTGCGCAAGATCATCGAAGATGCCGAAGGCCGGGTTGCGATCACCACCTTCTCGTCGAATGTCGGGCGCATCCGCACCGTCGCCGAGGCTGCCGAGGCGGCCGGCCGCGAAGTGCTGCTGCTCGGCAGCTCGCTGAAGCGGGTCGTTGACGTCGCCCAGGATATCGGCTTGATGGAGGGCGTGAAGCCCTTCATCTCCGAGGAGGAATACGGCTACATCCCGCGCGACAAGGTCGTCGTCATTCTGACCGGCAGCCAGGGCGAGGCGCGGGCAGCGCTTGCCAAGCTCTCCCGCGACGAGATGCGCAATGTCGCCTTTGCGGCAGGCGATATCGTCGTCTTTTCCTCCCGCGCCATTCCCGGCAACGAGAAGGCGATCCAGGACATCAAGAACGGCCTTGTCGAGCAGGGCGTGCACATCATCACCGATACCGAGGCGCTGGTTCACGTCTCCGGCCATCCCCGCCGCAACGAGTTGCAGCGGATGTACGAGTGGACGCGGCCGAAGATCGTCGTGCCGGTGCATGGCGAGGCCACGCATCTGACGGCACACAAGGAACTTGCCGAGCAATCCGGCATCGCGATCGTGCCGCGCGTGCGCAACGGCGATATCCTGCGGCTGGCCCCGGGCCCGGTCGAGGTGATCGGCGAGGCGCCGCATGGCCGCATCTACAAGGACGGGTCGCTGATCGGCGATTTCGACGAGATGGGGATCGGCGAGCGCAAGAAGCTCTCCTATGTCGGCCATGTCGCCGTCAGCGTCGTGCTCGACGCCCGCTATGACATCGTCGGCGACCCCGATCTCGTGTCGATCGGCCTGCCGGTTTATGACGACGAGGGTGAGGAGATGGAGGATACGCTTTTCGAAGCGGCGATCAGCGCCATCGAAAGCATTCCGCGCGCCCGCCGCAAGGATATCGACATGGTGCAGGAAGCCGTGCGCCGCGCCATCCGCGCCGCCGCCAACCATGCCTGGGGCAAGAAGCCTGTCGTCACCGCCTTCGTCACCAAGGTCTGATCATGCTCGGCAGGGTAAACCATATCGCCATTGCCGTTCCCGATCTGGCAGCGGCGACGGCCGCCTATCGCGACACGCTGGGTGCGGCCGTATCGCAGCCGCAGGCTCTGCCGGAGCACGGCGTCACCGTGGTCTTCGTCGAATTGCCGAACACCAAGGTCGAATTGCTGCAGCCGCTGGGGGACGCTTCGCCGATCGCGGCCTTCCTCGAAAAGAACCCGTCCGGCGGCATGCACCACATCTGCTACGAGGTGGACGATATCATCCTCGCCCGTGACCGGCTTGTCGAAGCCGGGGCGAGGGTGCTTGGCGACGGCCGGCCGAAGACCGGCGCGCATGGCAAGCCGGTGCTGTTTCTGCACCCCAAGGATTTCTGCGGCACGCTGATCGAACTCGAACAGGCGTGAGGCCTGCGGCAGAATGCCCGCAAGGCGGCTACGGGTTTCATTCGCTTTGAGTTGGTCGCCATTCCGCCGTATAAGGGCGCCTAACTCAAAGTGAATGAACGTCTGTCGCCCGTTCTGTCGGCGCGGCACCACCGGGAACCAAAATGCTCCAGACATTTCTTCAGGGATTTGCCGTCTACTTCATCGTCTGGTGGATGACCCTGTTTGCCGTCCTGCCGATCGGCCTGCGCACCCAGGCCGAGGACAATGACGTCGTGCTCGGCACCGTTCCGAGCGCGCCGAGCCGCTTTCGCGCCGTCTTCACCTTTTCGCTGACGACACTGATTTCGGCTCTGGTCTACGGCACCTGGTATGTCTGCGACACCTATTTCGGCTGGGGCTTCGATGCTCTTCCACAACTCGGGCCGAGCTTCTATTAAAGATCAGCTTTTGCCCAAACTTTGGGCATATGTATATTATAAAAACGCGAACTCCGTCATGCCAGCGTCATGCTATTGCGGCAAAGAGCTGGCGTAAGGGAATGAGGATCATTCCCTTACGGAAGTTGGCCGGATTTCCAGGGTAGAGCGAAGTCTAAAAGCCAAAAAAAAACAAGGCTAAAAGCCTTGTTTTAAGTATCGCGTGATCTGTAACCGTTGCCGGGGCAGCGACGAGCGCGCCTAAGATCTGATCCTCCCAAGACTTGACCGCGAATTTGGCAAGAATTTATCTCTCTTGCCTGTTTTGTGAGCTAAAGCTAGCTCAAACATTGGGCTTTGTCATCAGCTTTTTTTGCATTTTTGCTACACTCTAGCAAAATTTTTCTGTTGACAAGATTTTCGTTCAAGTCCTTATAAACACGCGCTTTTTCACGCCCTTTCATTTTGCGGCTGCGAACATGCGCATGCGGGAGGTTGCCGACATCAGTTGCGGGTTTCCTTCCTGCCGCGAAGCGGCTATGAACGCTCCCGACATTAACCATTGTCTTTCGATTCCGCCTGCTGCGGGATCTCAACTGCTTCGGAATCCGCCATGCGTCTGTCCCGCTATTTCATGCCCATCCTCAAGGAAAACCCCAAGGAGGCGGAAATCGTCTCCCATCGGCTGATGCTGCGCGCCGGCATGATCCGCCAGCAGTCGCAGGGCATCTATTCCTGGCTGCCGCTCGGCAAACGCGTGCTCGATAAGGTCAACGCCATTATCCGCGACGAGCAGAACCGGGCCGGCGCCATCGAGTTGTCGATGCCGACGCTGCAATCGGCCGAACTCTGGCAGGAAAGCGGCCGCTACGACGCCTATGGCAAAGAGATGCTGCGCATCAAGGACCGGCAGGATCGGCCGATGCTCTATGGCCCCACCAATGAGGAGATGGTGACGGATATTTTCCGCTCCTCCGTCAAGTCCTACAAGGATCTGCCGCTCAATCTCTATCACATCCAGCTGAAGTTCCGCGACGAGATCCGTCCGCGCTTCGGCACCATGCGCTCGCGCGAATTCATGATGAAGGATGCCTATTCCTTCGATCTGACGCGCGAAGGGGCGGAGCATTCCTATAACAAGATGTTCGCCGCCTATCTCAGAACCTTCGATCGGCTCGGCCTGCGCGCTATCCCGATGCGCGCCGATACCGGCCCGATCGGCGGCAATCTCAGCCACGAATTCATCATCCTCGCCGATACCGGCGAATCCGAGGTCTTCTGCCACAAGGATTTCGTCGGCTTCGATATTCCCGACGACCGCACTGATTTCGACAGCGTCGAGGGCCTGAAGTCGATCTTCGACAAGTGGACCTCGCTCTATGCGGCAACTTCGGAAATGCATGACGAGGCGGCCTTCAACGCCGTTCCCGAAGGCGAGCGCCTGTCGGCGCGCGGCATCGAGGTCGGCCATATCTTCTATTTCGGCACGAAATATTCCGAGGCGATGGGCGCGAAAGTGCAGGGGCCCGACGGCAAGGAACACTTCGTTCACATGGGTTCTTACGGTATCGGTCCGACACGCCTTGTTCCCGCCATCATCGAAGCATCGCATGACGACAATGGAATCATCTGGCCGGCGTCGGTCGCGCCTTTCGATATCGTGGTGATCAACATGAAGGCGGGCGATCAGGCCTGCGACGATACCTGCGAGCTGATCTATGCGGCGCTCACCAAGGCCGGCAAGGATGTGCTCTACGACGATACCGACGACCGGGCCGGCACGAAATTCGCGACCGCCGACCTGATCGGCGTGCCCGTCCAGATCATCGCCGGCCCGCGCGCGGTCGCCAACGGCGAGGTCGAAGTGAAGGACCGCAGGACCGGCGCCCGCGAAACGATGACCATCGAAGCGGCGATCAACAGGTTCGTGGCTTAAGGAAACGGAGGCGAAATGGCAGAGACAGCAGTGGACCGGAGTTCAACATCCGGCTTGGGTCCGGCTGGCAAGCCATTTTCCACCTTCGAACGTCTTGTCGCCTGGCGCTATCTGCGCGCCCGGCGCAAGGAAGCCTTCATCTCGGTCATTGCCGGCTTCTCCTTCGTCGGCATCATGCTCGGCGTTGCGACGCTGATCATCGTCATGGCCGTCATGAACGGCTTCCGCACCGAGCTCGTCTCGCGCATCCTCGGCATCAACGGCCATATGATCGTTCAGCCGTCCGATGGCCCCTTCACCGATTATGCCGACCTTTCCAGCCGGCTCGCTGCCGTACCGGGGGTGAAGATGGCGCTGCCTTTGGTGGAAGGCCAGGTGCTCGCCTCCGCCCAGGCCGGCGGTAGCACCGGCGCTCTGGTGCGCGGCACCCGCGCCGAGGACCTGACCAAGCTCAAGACGATCTCCGGAAACATTAAATCCGGCGATATGGTGGGTTTTGCCTCCGGGCAGGGCGTGCTGATCGGTACCGGCATGGCCAACCAGCTCGGCCTGAACGTCGGCGACCTTATCACGCTGACGTCGCCGGATGGCGACATTACGCCGATGGGCGTCAGTCCGCGCGTCAAGTCCTACAAGATCTCCGGCCTCTTCGAGATCGGCATGTCGGAATATGATTCC
This sequence comes from Rhizobium sp. N122, assembly GCF_002211295.1. NCBI lineage: Bacteria > Pseudomonadati > Pseudomonadota > Alphaproteobacteria > Hyphomicrobiales > Rhizobiaceae > Rhizobium > Rhizobium sp. N122. Next base: position 145,915 of record NZ_LOKU01000078.1, read on the forward strand.
TCGATCATCTTCATGCCGCTCGAGGAATCGCAGCTCTTTTTCAATGCCGAGGGACTGGTGCAGTCGATCGAGCTTTTCGTCGATCACCCCGACGACATCGACGCTCTGAGACCGAAGGTGGAAGAGGCGGCTGGCCGCCAGATCAACCTCACCGACTGGCGCCAACGCAACCAGACCTTCTTCTCGGCGCTGCAGGTCGAGCGCAACGTCATGTTCATGATCCTGACGCTGATCGTGCTTGTCGCGGCGCTGAACATCATCTCCGGCCTGATAATGCTGGTGAAGGACAAGAGCAGCGATATCGCCATCCTGCGCACCATGGGCGCCAGTGCCGGCGCGATCATGCGCATCTTCTTCATGACCGGCGCTGCGATCGGCATCGTCGGCACCATGGCCGGCGTGCTGCTCGGTGTGCTCGTCTGCGTCAACATCGAATCCATCCGCCAGTTCTTCTCCTGGATTTCAGGCACGGTGATCTTCAATCCGCAGGTCTATTTCCTCAGTCAGTTGCCGGCCGAGATGCAGCTCAGCGAAACCATCTCGATCGTCGTCATGGCGCTGACGCTCTCCTTCATCGCGACGATCTTCCCGGCCTGGCGCGCCTCCAGGCTCGATCCGGTGCAGGCCCTGCGCTACGAATAAGGAATGCCGCCTTCATGAAACGCAACGTCGTTCTCAAGCTTACCGGCGTCGAGCGCCATTACGGGCAGGGTGATACGCTGCTCCCGATCCTGAAGAGCGTGGATTTCTCGCTGTCGAAGGGCGAGATCGTCGCTCTCGTCGCTCCTTCCGGCACCGGCAAGTCGACCCTGCTGCATCTTGCAGGCCTCTTGGAACATCCCGATGGCGGTGAAGTCACGATCAACGGCCATGCCTGCAACGGCCTGAGCGATGAGAAACGCACCGCCATCCGCCGCAGCGAAATCGGCTTCGTCTACCAATTCCACCACCTGCTGCCGGAATTTTCCGCATTAGAAAATATCATGATGCCGCAGCTGATCGCCGGGCTGGCCTGGAAGGAAGCCGGCGAACGGGCCGGCCAGCTTCTCGATTATATGCGCATCGGCCATCGTGGCGCCCATCGCCCCGGCGAGCTTTCCGGTGGCGAGCAGCAGCGCGTGGCCATTGCCCGCGCCGTCGCCAATGCGCCGAGCTTGCTTCTTGCCGATGAGCCGACCGGCAATCTCGACCCGGAAACGGCAAGCTACGTCTTCGATGCGCTGGAGGCGCTGGTGCGCCAGTCCGGCCTCGCGGCCCTCATTGCCACCCACAATCACGAGCTCGCCCGCCGCATGGACCGGCGCGTGACGATCTCGGATGGCAAGGTCGTCGATTTCTAATGCATGTCGCCCGGAAGTGTGCAGCGGTTCCGGGATAACGACATGTATAAAAACAACTTCATGTCGCCCGGAAGTGTGCAGCGGTTCCGGGATAACGACATGTATAAAAACAACAAGTTAGAGCATGATGCCGAAAAGTGTGCGGTTTTCGGATAACATCATGCTCCAATATGTCGGCTTGCAATCAGGGAATGACCAGCCCGCCGCGATAATCGAGCATATAGGCCTTCCGGCCCTCGACCATGATGCATTCATTGCCGCTGAACCGCTCGCAGTTCCCTTCGCTGCGATCGAGATAGCGGCCGAGCGGGTGGTCGAATTCCATTCCGCCGAGAAAGCGACCCTGCCGATACATGGTTGAAAGTGCTGCCTTGATCACCGTACCGGCGGCAGCGCCGTCGATGAGCTCCGGCGCGACGATCCAGCCGAGATAATTCATCACCCAGACGGGCTCGCCGGCAAACCAGACAACCTCCTGTCCGGCGAAATCGGTGCCGCCGAAGTAACTGTCGAGATAGCGCCAGTCGCCGCGCTCATAGCCGATATCGTGGGCCCCCGGTCGGCAGGGCGCGCGCGGCACGCCGCCGCCGACATAGGTGGCAGCCTTGGCCTCCAAGACGAATTCATTGAGCATAACAATGTCGAGCATGATGCCGTTCTCCTCTCGGCCGGATGCTGGCAAATATGCTGTGGCATGTAAAGAACAAAAGCAGAACATAGGCCGATAACAAAAGGCGCCGCTGCGAGAGGTGGTCTGGCGTTCGCGCAGCATGTCCAAGCTGTCACCGATCGAGAAAGGCGAGGAGCGCTCCATCGTCGCTTGGTGCCGCCCCCCCGATCCGCATGTGCTTGCCGGGGTTTCAAGCACAAAAACGAAGGAAAAGATTCCTGTTGACAATGGAACATACATCGAACAAATTGAAAACATAACGAGTAAAGGAGAGCCAAATGACTGACATGATCCGTGATATCGCAGCATTCACCTCCATCGCAATGTTCGTTGCCAGCTTCTCGCTGATCGTCATGGCGATCTAAAGTTTTCAGGGGACCGCATGGCAAACATGCGGTCCGGACGCGGGACTTCTTCTGGACATCATCGCCCTCTATGCCGACAATGCGTCCGATTCATTCGGGTGATTGGGAAGGCATGACATGGCGGATACGGCAAAGGGTTCAACGGGTGAGGCGACCGGCGGCACGCCGGGCTTCATCCACCTGAGGGTCCACTCCGCCTATTCGCTTCTCGAAGGCGCTTTGCCGCTGAAGAAGATCCTTTACAAGGCGACCGGCGACAGCCAGCCGGCGATCGCCATCACCGACACCAACAATCTGTTCATCGCGCTGGAATTCTCTCAGAAGGCGATGGACGAAGGCCTGCAGCCGATCATCGGCTGCCAGGTCTCGATCGACATGGAAGACGGGCTGGAAACGGAAAAACGCGGCGGCCAGCAGGCGCTGGTCAAGCTCCCGTCGATCGTTCTTCTCGCCGCCACGGATGCCGGTTACGAACGGCTGGTCGATCTCGTCAGCCGCGCCTATCTCGGCGGTGAAAGCAATCAGACGATCCATATCCGTGCCTCCTGGCTGGAGGAGGCCGGCACCGAAGGGCTGATCGCGCTGACCGGCGCCCTGACCGGGCCTGTCGACGCGGCGATCCGGGAGGGCCATACCGCGCAGGGGGAGGCCCGGCTGCTTGCGCTGAAACGTCTCTTCGGCGACAGGCTCTATGTCGAATTGCAGCGGCATGGCACCTATGACAAACGCCACGAGCAGAAGATCGTCGGGCTCGCCTACACCCATGACCTGCCGCTGGTCGCGACCAACGAGGCCTTCTTTCCCACACGCGACGATTACGACGCCCATGATGCGCTGATGGCGGTCGCCCACAATGCCATCGTCTCCGACGACAGCCGCTTTCGCCTGACCCCGGACCATTATCTGAAGAGCCGGTCGGAGATGGCCAAGCTCTTTGCCGATCTGCCGGAAGCGCTAGAGAATACGATCGAGATCGCCAGGCGCTGTTCCTTCGTGCTGAAGACGCGAAAGCCGATCCTGCCGCGCTTCACCGGTGCGACCGACGATGCCGAGGAGGCCGAACGCGCCGAGGCGAGCGAACTGCGCCGCCAGGCTGTGGAAGGGCTGGACATGCGGCTTGCAACGCTCGGCATGTCGCCGGGTTACGAGGAGAAGGAATATCGCGAGCGGCTGGATTTCGAACTCAGCGTCATCGAACGCATGCGTTTTCCCGGTTACTTCCTGATCGTTGCCGACTTCATCAAATGGGCCAAGCAGCACGACATTCCGGTCGGTCCCGGCCGCGGTTCGGGCGCAGGTTCCCTGGTCGCCTACGCTTTGACGATCACCGACGTCGATCCGCTGCGGTTTTCGCTGCTGTTCGAACGCTTCCTCAATCCGGAACGCGTCTCGATGCCGGACTTCGACATCGACTTCTGCCAGGATCGCCGCGAAGAGGTGATCCGCTACGTCCAGGCCAAGTATGGCCGCGAGCAGGTGGCGCAGATCATCACCTTCGGTTCGCTCCAGGCGCGCGCCGCCCTTCGCGACGTCGGCCGTGTGCTGGAGATGCCCTACGGCCAGGTCGACAAGATCTGCAAACTGGTGCCGAACAATCCGGCCAATCCGACGCCGCTCTCCAAGGCGATCGAGGAGGAGCCGAAGCTGCAGGAGGAGGCGGCGAAGGAGCCGGTCGTCGCGCGCCTGCTCGACATCGCCCAGAAGATCGAGGGGCTTTACCGCCATGCCTCGACACATGCCGCCGGCATCGTCATCGGCGACCGGCCGCTGTCCAAGCTGGTGCCGATGTATCGAGACCCGCGCTCGGACATGCCGGTCACCCAGTTCAACATGAAGTGGGTGGAGCAGGCAGGCCTCGTCAAATTCGACTTCCTCGGCCTGAAGACGCTGACGGTGCTGAAGGTTGCGGTCGATTTCGTCGCCAAGCTCGGCATCAAGGTCGATCTCGCGGCCATCCCTCTCGACGACAAGAAGACTTACGAGATGCTGTCGCGTGGCGAGACGGTCGGCGTGTTCCAGGTGGAAAGTGCCGGCATGCGCAAGGCGCTGATCGGCATGAAGCCGGACTGCATCGAGGACATCATCGCGCTGGTGGCACTCTACCGCCCGGGCCCGATGGAAAACATCCCGACCTACAATGCCCGCAAGCACGGGGATGAGGAGCTGGAATCGATCCATCCGATGATCGACCACCTGCTCAAGGAAACCCAAGGCGTCATCGTCTACCAGGAACAGGTGATGCAGATCGCCCAGGTCCTGTCCGGCTACTCGCTTGGAGAAGCCGATCTTCTGCGCCGCGCCATGGGCAAGAAGATCAAGGCGGAGATGGACCAGCAGCGCGAACGCTTCGTGGTCGGCGCCGTCAAGAACGGCGTATCGAAGCCGCAGGCCGACAATATCTTCGAACTGCTGGCGAAGTTCGCCAATTACGGCTTCAACAAGTCGCATGCCGCTGCCTACGCCATCGTCTCCTACCAGACGGCCTATATGAAGGCGCATTATCCGGTCGAATTCCTCGCCGCCTCGATGACGCTCGACATGTCCAACACCGAAAAGGTCAACGATTTCCGCCAGGATGCCAAGCGCCTCGGCATCGAGGTGATCGCGCCCTCGGTGCAGACCTCCTTCCGCCATTTCCAGACCGGCGACAACCGCATCTATTATGCGCTCGCCGCCCTCAAGGGGGTCGGCGAATCCGCCGTCGACCATATCGTCGAGGTGCGTGGCGACAAGCCCTTTGCCGGCATCGAGGATTTCTGCCTGCGCATCGATCCGCGCCAGGTCAATCGCCGTGTCTTGGAAAGCCTGATCTTTGCCGGCGCCTTCGATTGTTTCGGCACCGACCGCGCCCAGCTTTCAGCCGGCCTCGACCGTATCCTCGGTTATGCCCAGCGCGCCCAGGAGAACAAGCTGAGCGGCCAGTCGGACATTTTCGGCAGCACTCTGGCCTCGGGGCCTGAAAAAATTTCCCTGCCGCCGTTTTCGCCCTGGCTTGCCTCCGAGAGATTGCTCAAGGAATTCCAGGTGCTGGGCTTCTATCTCACCGCCCACCCGCTCGATTCCTACAACAACATCCTGCAGAAGATGCGGGTGCAGACCTTTGCCGAATTTTCCCAGGCGATCAAACAGGGCGCCTTCAATGCGCGCCTCGCCGGCACCGTTATTTCGAAGCAGGAGCGCAAGACCCGCACCGGCAACAAGATGGGCATCATCGTCTTTTCCGATTCCTCGGGCCAGTTCGAGGCGGTGCTGTTTTCTGAAATGCTCAACCAGTACCGCGACGTGCTGGAATCGGGAAAATCCTTCGTGCTGACCGCGACCGGCGAGGAGCGGCCGGAGGGCATCGGCCTGCGCATCCAGACGATCCAGTCGCTGGAGGAAAAATCCCTGCAGATGCAGAAGGCGCTGCGCGTCTATGTCCGCGACTCCGGGCCGCTGAAAATGGTCGCCGGCCATCTCAACGCCAAGGGCGACGGCCTGGTTTCCTTCATTGTCATCAAGGAGGATGGCAAACGCGAGGTGGAAGTGGCGCTGGCGGAGAAATACCGCATCACCCCGGAGATCGCCGCCGCGCTTCGCGCCGCCCCCGGCGTCGTCGATGTCGAGCTTGTCTAGGGGCGATACACGTCACCTTAGGTTATGCACTTCACCCTGGGTGATGGTTGTCATCCCAGGGTGATGGTTTATCGCCCCGGGAATCATCAACCCCTTGTAATGGTGATGAAATCCGTGCCTTCGCCGGTCTCCCGGCCGAGGCCGGTATCGGAGATCGTCAGCGTCGAGCCGGGTGCGATCAGCGCCTCGATCCTGCGGCGGGTCTCGTCGGGGATCGTGATGCGGCTGAGCGACCGGGCGATCGGCCTGCCGCTGACGATCGAGCTTTCCTGATTGGTGACGCCGAGCCGCTTCATCGTCTCGCGCGAGAGATTGTTTTCGAGCGTGATGCCGAGCCAATCCGCCGTACCGGCATTTTCATCGAGTGCATGCAGCGTGAAGAAATGCGTGCCGAGCGCCAGTCCCGGATCGGCAATCGTCACCGGGGCTTCGAAGATAGGCTTGAACGCCTGGCGCACCATGATGACGCCGTTCGGCGGTTCGCCCTTGCCGGTGGCGGCATAAACGGATTTGAGCAGCGTGTCGGAGATGAGGCTCCTGTCGCCGGCAAACTCGGCCGGCCGCAGTGTCTTGAAAGTCTTGATCGCCTGCACAGTCGCCGGCCCGAGCAAGCCGTCCGGATCGCCGGCGGAAAAGCCGAGCTGGTTGAGCAGTGTCTGGATGTCGATCACCGTCTCGCGCAGCGTGCGGCGGGTGATCAGCATGCTGATCGGCTCGGACGGCGGTTCGGCTTCGGGCGCTGCAACCAGCGGCGCTGCCGGCATCGGCATCGCAGCCGTGTCGTTCATCGCCACCTGCACCGGTGTCCCTGCGCTGTCGGGCATCGATGGTCGCAGTTCGACATCCGAAAGCAACAGCATCGGCGCCGGCGCCTGCGGATGGAAAAGGGTTGGATGGTCGATCGGCTGCGGCACCACTTCGCCGTTGCTGATGATGACGGGAATACCGGGCTCGGTCATCCCGTAAAGCTTTTTTGCAAAAGTACCGGGCATGCGCACGCAGCCATGCGAGGCCGGATAACGCGGCACGGAATTGGATTCGTGCAGCGCAATTCCCGACCATGTCAGCCTTTGCATGAAAGGCATCGGCGCGTTCGAATAGAGATTGGATTCGTGGTACTTCTGCTTTTCCAGCACCGAGAAGATGCCGCTCGGCGTCGTGTGCCCGTCCTTGCCGGTCGAGACTTTCGAAGTCGCGACGACCTCGGTGCCGTCATAGACCGCAAGCGACTGCTTGTCCTTCGAAACGATGATCTGCAGCGTGCGCGCATCCGCGGCCAGAGCAGGGTGCACGAGTGCGGTGGCCGACAGCAAGCCGAGGCCGAAGACAAGACGCGAGAACATGATAGCCAACCATACGCAATACTTGCCCGGCACATTATGGGACGAAGTTTAAGGAAGATTTTATAGGCCGCGCGGCACTCACGGCTCACGCTTTAGTGATCGCGCTTGCCGCTGCCGAAGGTGTAGCCGGTTTCGACCGTGTTCTTGCCGAACTTGTCGCGCAGCTTGTCCATCGCCGCTTCGGCCGCCGCCCGCCGGCCCGACTGCCGGTCGATGAGATCGGGCGGATCGGCGCGGGCGGCATCGCCGAGATCGGTGACGCCGATGCCGAGCAGCCGGAACTTCGTGCCGTCGGTCTCTTTTTCGAGAAGCTCGAGCCCGATGCGAAAGATCCGGTCGGCAAGCTGGGTCGGGTCTTCGAGCTTGCGGTTGCGCGTGCGCAGCTTGAAGTCGGCGGTCTTCATCTTCAGGACCACGGTCTGGCCGGCGATGTCGCTTTTCTTCAGCCGCCAGGAGACTTTTTCCGAAAGATTGCGCAGGATCGGCACCAGATCGTCATAACGCCAGATATCTTCGAAGAAGGTGGTCTCGGACGAAACGCTCTTGGCCGCATCGTTGAGATGCACTTCACGGTCGTCGATCCCGCGCGACAGCCGGGCGAGCCGCTGGCCGATGCTGCCGTAGCGGCGCATCAGATCGTTCTCCTCCATCTGCTGCAACTGGCCGATGGTGCGGATGCCATCCGCCTCCAGCGTCGCCGCAAAGGCCTTGCCGACGCCCCAGATGGTGGTGACGGGACGCGGCGCCAGGAACTCGATGGCCTCTTGGCGGCCGATGACGGAGAAGCCGCGCGGTTTCTGCAGGTCGGAGGCGACCTTGGCGAGGAATTTGCAATAGGAAAGCCCGACCGAAACGCTGATGCCGATTTCCTTTTCGACCCGGCGGGCGAATTTGGCGAGCGTGCGCGCCGGCGGGTCGTGATGCAGCCGCTCGGTGCCGCCAAGCTCCAGGAAGGCCTCGTCGATCGACAGCGGCTGCACCAGCGGCGTCAGATCCTGCATCATGGCGCGCACCTGGCGCCCGACCCGGACATATTTCTCCATGTCGGGCCGGATGACGATCGCCTCGGGGCATGCTTCCAGCGCCTTGAACATTGGCATCGCCGAACGCACGCCGTGGATGCGGGCGATATAGCAGGCGGTGGAGACGACGCCGCGTTTGCCGCCGCCGATGATCACGGGCTTGTCGGCAAGGTCGGGATTGTCGCGTTTCTCGACGGCCGCATAGAAGGCGTCGCAATCGATATGCGCGAGCGTCAACGCGTAGAGCTCGCGGTGGCGCACCAGCCGCGGGCTGCCGCAGGCCACGCAGCGGCGCGCCTCGCCCTTCTGCTCGGCAAGGCAGTCGCGACAGAAGCCGGGTGTCTTGTCGGGCGCGGGCGTCATGATGAGAACAAAGATTGAACGCCGCGACATTACGCCCTAAGCTTCCGAGTCTCAAGAGAGGCCGGGAGCTTTGCCTTGGATAACGATCTTCGTTTCGAGCCGGTAACGGCAGAACGCTGGGACGATTTCGAAACCCTGTTCGGGCAGCAGGGCGCCTTCTACAATTGCTGGTGCGTCGCGCTGCGCCTGCCGCATGCGGTAAGAACGAAGATGGCGGCCGACGAGCGCAAGGTGCATATGCGCGAGCGGATCAAGGCTGGGCCGCCGCCGGGCGTTCTCTGTTACGCCGACGGCGCGCCGGTTGCCTGGGTACAGGTCGGGCCGCGCCATGACGTGCCGCAGTTCAATTCGCCGCGCACCGTCTCGCGGCCGCTGGAGGAGGGCGATGCGTACGATCCGTCGATCTGGGCCGTCAGCTGCTTCTTCCTGCTGCCGAGGCTGCGCGGCAAGGGGATGAGCCATCGCCTGCTCGCCGGCGCCATCGATCACGCCCGGCGCCAGGGCGCGCGCCTGCTCGAAGCCTGTCCGATCGATCATGTGAAGCAGTCGAAATCGGTGACCCTCTGCATCGGCTCGACGGCGATCTTCGATGCGGCCGGTTTCGAGACGGTGGCGCGGCGCAAGGACGGCCGTCCGCTCATGCGGCTGGAGCTGCGGGGTTGAACGCGCCGGCAAGGAAATGCGCCTCGATCAGCGCGGCCGCATGCGTCCAGTCGCTGGCCCGGGTAATGTCGTCGGCCGCCGCCGGCGCAAAACGATGGACGGGCGAATCCGGCATCAGGTGGATCAGCAGGCAATCGGCGACATGGTCCCTGACGGAATGCAGATTGCGCGCCATATCATCGATGAAGACGACGGGAAGGGAGCGGCTGGCATGCAATGCGTGAACGATCGGCCCCTTGGGCTCTTCGCTGGCAAGCAGCGGAAAAATGAGGCCGATCCGGTCGAGCAGGCGGCGGCGCTGATCCTGGAAGCGCGGCTGCATGGCCGTCAGGAAAAGTACATCGGCGGCCTCGGAAAGCCGGCCGAGCGTTTCGACGACGCGGTCGAGCGGCGTCTGCCACTGCTCCTGCGTCTCGAAAAATTCCTCGATCAGCCGGCTGACCTCATGGTCCTCGATCTCCGCGCCATCCGCCTGCGAGACGATGTTGCCGTGGAGCCGGAACGAGCGCGGCAGGAAGGCATGCCCCTGGCTTTCAAGGAAAAGCTGGAACGGGCCGATGAATTGCAGCACCACATCGTCGACGTCGCAGACGATCAGTGGCCTCTCGCCGAGGCGGATATGCGAGATATCGAGTTCCCTCACGCCGGTCACCGTCAGTATTCCCCGGAATCGAGGCCGGGCGAGGAGAAATGCTGCCAGGCGGCGGTCACTGTCTCCGGGCTGATGCCGCTCGCCGCGCAGAAAGCCATCGCCGTCGGTTCGTGGTTCATGAGGAAATCCATCATGCCGGCGAGGAAGCCGGGATCGTTGACGGCGCTGCGCACCTGGCCGGGTGCCACACCCGTCAGCGCAAGGAAGCGGCCGAACATGTCGGGATCGTCGGCAAGCCAGCCGAGCACGGCGATTGCGGTTGCGTGCGGGTCGGCGGCCTGTTGTTTCGAAGTCTTGAAGTTGCTTTGCATTTCGAGGGGTAAGTTACCTTTTCTTCAACCAAATGCCGCTAGCGTGCGCTATCGGTTTCACGGAGCTATTGTCCACATGTGCCTTTCTCATGGGACGAACCGCTGCGCGAACGGACGTAGGGACAGCTTGTCATGCCCAAACAGGTGATGATTGTAGAAGATAACGAGCTCAACATGAAGCTCTTTCGCGACCTCATCGAGGCGTCCGGCTATACCACGATCCAGACCAGAAACGGCATGGAAGCGCTGGATCTGGCGCGCAAGCATCGCCCCGATCTCATTCTGATGGATATTCAGCTTCCCGAGGTCTCGGGCCTCGAAGTCACGAAATGGCTCAAGGAAGACGACGAGCTGCACGTGATTCCCGTCATCGCCGTCACGGCTTTTGCGATGAAGGGCGACGAGGAGCGGATCCGTCAGGGCGGCTGCGAGGCCTATGTTTCCAAGCCGATCTCGGTTCCGAAATTCATCGAGACGATCAAGACCTATCTGGGCGATGCCTGACGCATCGGAAAGACAGCTATGACTGCGCGAATACTGGTGGTTGACGATATTCCGGCCAATGTGAAGCTGCTCGAAGCGCGGCTGCTTGCGGAGTATTTCGACGTGATGACCGCAGCCGACGGCTACACGGCGCTGGCGATCTGCGAGCGCAACCAGGTCGATCTCATCCTGCTCGACATCATGATGCCCGGCATAGACGGTTTCGAGGTCTGCGAGCGGCTGAAGGCCAGCCGCAAGACCGCCCATATTCCCGTCGTCATGGTCACGGCACTGGATCAGCCGGCCGATCGCGTCCGCGGCCTGAAGGCCGGCGCCGACGATTTCCTCACCAAGCCGGTCAATGATCTGCAGCTGATCTCGCGGGTGAAAAGCCTGCTGCGGTTGAAGACGTTGAGCGACGAGCTGCGCATCCGCGCCGATACCGCCCATACGATGGGCATCGACGATCTCATGCGGGCAGGCGAGGGCCGCGCCGACGAGACGGGTCAGATCCTGCTCGTCGACGGCCGCGCCAATTCGCAGGAGCGCATCATCAAGGCGCTGAAGCCCGTTGCCGACGTGCTTGCCCTTTCCGATCCGCAGGCAGCCCTCTTCGAAGCGGCCGAAAGCCCGTTTGATCTCGTCATCGTCAACGCCAATTTCGATGATTACGATCCGCTGCGCCTCTGCTCGCAGCTGCGCTCGCTGGAGCGCACGCGCTTCCTGCCGATCCTGATCATCACCGAGCAGGGTGCCGACGAGATGGTCGTGCGCGCGCTCGATCTCGGCGTCAACGACTACATCATCCGCCCGGTCGATCCCAACGAGCTGGTTGCCCGCAGTCTGACGCAGATCCGTCGCAAGCGCTGCAACGACCGCCTGCGCGCCAGCGTCAAGCAGACGATCGAGCTCGCCGTCACCGATCCGCTGACCGGCCTTTATAACCGGCGCTATCTCGACAATCATCTGAACGTGCTCTTCAACCGATCGATGGCGCGCGGCCGGCCGCTTTCGGTGCTGATCACCGACATCGACCGCTTCAAGCAGGTGAACGACACCTATGGCCACGACGGCGGCGACGAAGTGCTGCGGGAATTTGCCAATCGCGTCCGCTCGACCATTCGCGGCGCCGACCTCGCTTGCCGCTACGGCGGGGAGGAGTTCGTCGTCGTCATGCCGGATACCTCGCCGGAAATTGCCGCCACTGTCGCCGAGCGCCTGCGCGCCGCCGTCGAAAGCGCGCCCTTCCAGCTGAAGCATTCGGCAGAGGCGCTGAATGTCACCGCGTCCTTCGGCATCGCCTCGCGTATCGGCGCGGTGCTGACCCCCGATCAGCTGATGAAGCAGGCGGATCTTGCGCTTTACGAAGCCAAGAACACCGGCCGCAATCGCGTCGTCGCTGCGGCCGCCTGACGAATCATCTGCCGCCTTATGTGCCGTTTATGGGTTTTCCACCGTGGTAAGCGGATTGTTACACAATTTTAATGCTCGCCCGCACAGCGTGGCGTGAAAAACTTGCAATCGAATAGCCAAAAAAAGGATTTTCGGCTTTGCTGCGGATGTGCCGCTGACCGATAGTTTTGAACGCGTCCGGCCATAGCTAAAAATGAAATGGCGACTATAAAAAGCGCCTGCTGCCGATTGGGGAAAATAGAGTGCCGCAGCCCCACCTCACCCAGGGGGAGGGGAGGTGTAAGTTATTACGCTATATTGTCGAATTTCTTCGGTGGGTCAGCGTCTAGGCTTCATCCCTAAGCAGAGTCGATAAATCTTTGTATGTACCAAAACTGGACTTTTAACCATAGAATCAAGTCCACAAAAATCATCATTAAGAATTTGTTGATTTTCTTTCATTTTTGCGCAAATTATCGGCTCATAAGAGAAGCGCTCCCGCTGAGGAGTTGTCGATACCCCATGATGCTCAGGTCCGCCGCATCTCCTGGGTCGTGGGGTCGGTCGGCTAGTAGGCAAGTTATAGCGGTTCCTCGTGCCGTTTTGCATGCTGGCCGACCCCCTTTCAAGAAAACGCCGCTACTTCCCGAAGATGGAAGGGCGGCGTTTTTCTGTTTGCGCTGTCATTTTCAAAGCGGGAATTTCGGACAATAAAAAACGCGCGACCCGAGGGCGCGCGTTTTTTGCGAAATCCGCAGATCAAGTGATTACTTGATCTTGGTTTCCTTGAACTCGACATGCTTCTTAGCAATCGGGTCGTACTTCGTCTTCGTCATCTTGTCCGTCATCGTACGGCTGTTCTTCGTCGTGACGTAGAAGAAACCGGTGTCGGCTGTCGACAGCAGCTTGATCTTGATTGTTGTAGCCTTGGCCATGGTCGTCCTGCCTTTAAGAAAATGAAAGCCGTGGAAGCCGGATGGGCTCCACGGCAAATTCTGGCGCGAAACTACGAATCCCGCCCGAAAAGTCAAGTCCGTTTTCGAATGAACATCAGCCTGATGCCGGAAAGTAGGGCGTAAAAGCCGAAGAAAGCGGCAATCGCCCAAGCAAAACCGTTATTTCCGGCGACATCGATCGCTGCGCCGATCGCCTGCGGCCCGGCTACGGTTCCCATCGCATAACAGAAGACGAAGGCGGCATTGGCCGCGGCAAGATCGGAACCCGTCAGCCGCGAGCCGAGATGGCTGAGGCCGACCGTATAGAGGCCGGAGACGCAGCCGCCCCAGAAAAGCAGGAGCCCGGCCATCAGCAGCCAGTTGTCGAGCAGCAGGGGCAGCAGCATCGAGCCGATGAAGCCCATCAGCGCCATGCCGGCCAGAAGCGGCCGCTTGTCGGCGATGCGGTCGGAGAGCAGGCCGAGCGGGATCTGGAAGATGATGTTGCCGACGCCCATCATGGTGAGCAGAAGCGCTGCCTGTGATTCGGTGAAATGGGCGCGCACCGCAAAGATCGGGAAGAGCGACAGGCCGCCCGCTTCGACCGCGCCGAAGATGAAAACCGCCGCCGTCGCCGTCGGCACCAGGAAAACGTAGCGCATGAAATGCAGCTCCGGTTTTTCCTCGAGCACAGGGCTTTCGTCGCGGGCGATGAAGATCGGAATGGCTGCAAGCAGAATGGCGCCGGCGCCGATCAGGAAGGGGAAGATGCCGTCGCTGCCGAGGATCGAAAAGAGCAGCGGCCCGGCTGCGAAGCCGAGTGAAAGCACGGTCGCATAGATGCCGAGCACGAAGCCGCGTTTGGACGGCGGCGAGGCGGCGTTGATCCAGAATTCGGAAAGGATGAACAGCGTCGTCGTTGCCCCATGGAAGGCGAAACGCAGCGGAAACCACATCCAGAAATCCTCGGCATAATAAAAGCCGAGAGCGCTCAGCGCCGAAATCAGCACCGCCCAGAGCATGGTCGGCGCAACGCCGTATTTATGGGCGAGCTTGGTGGTGATGGGCGCGGCGGCCATCGCCGCGACGCCTGCCATCGCCGTGTTGAGCCCGATCAGGGTAGACGAGATGCCGCGTTTTTCCAGGATGATGCTGAGCAGCGGAAGTCCGAGGCCGATTGCTATGCCGACGGCCGATATGGACGAGACGGCTGCCACCAGAGAAGGCCAATGGATTTCCTCGACATCGCCCGGTGTGCCGTTTCTCGGCTGAGACATTTATCCATCCTTAGAAAGCTGCGCGAGCGAATCGGCCGGTTCCCGTCGGATAGATAGGCACAGACGTGCCAAATCCGGGTGACGGATGCCGCTTCGCAGTATTTCCGATGTGAGTGACCATCTGCGGAATGTAAAGCCCGTTCGGCCAAGAAATGCTTACCATGTCGGGTTGAGGATCGTCGGCTGCCGCATTCGGGTGGTGGTCGGTGGAGCGCTGGCACTACACGGTAAATATGTCTGGAAGGTGAAGGCGCTCAATCCCGGCGTCCGGCAATGTCGCAATCGTCAGGCCCGTCGCTCTCGCCGCCGAAACCGTGCATGCGCAGCGCCCATTGCAGGCCGATGACGCCGCCCTTGATCGGCTGGATCGAGGCAAGCGCGGTGATGACGGTGATCGGCGCCCAGATGGCAATATGCGCCCATACCGGCAGCACGAAAGTCAGGTCCGTCAGCATATAACCACCGACCACCACATGGCCGAGAACGAGGATGACGATATAGGGCGGCAGGTCGTCGGCGCGTTGATGATGCATCGCCTCGCCGCAGGCCGCGCAATGATCGACCGGCTTCAGGAAGGCGCGGAAAAGTTTGCCGCTGCCGCAGGCCGGACAGCGGTTCATCAGCCCGCGCATGATGGAACGCCCCAGCGGCCGCTCGGTCTCCGGCTTGTCGCCGTAGTGCACGGTCGGATCGGTCGTGCCCATCGTAAGCTCCTCTTCGCAGAATACCCTAACGCCGCCCGCGTGGCGGCCTCGTTCCGGGCTTCTTGCGGACCTGGCCCTTGTCGCGGCGGCCCGCTTTATGGAAGCTGCGCACCGCCGTCGGCATCTCGCGGCCCTCGCTGATCATCTCGAAGCGCAGCGCGCCGGCAAGCGGGATCGCTTCGGCAAGCTTCACCGTGACGTTGTCGCCAAGGCGATAGCCGAGCCCGGTCCTTTCACCCGAGAGCGCCTGATGCGCCTCGTCATAGATGAAATAATCGGTACCGAGCGTCGATATGGGAACGAAACCGTCGGCGCCATACTCCGGCAGGGCGATAAAAAGGCCGGATTTCGTAACGCCCGAAACCCGCCCGGCAAATTCCTCGCCGACGCGGCCGCTGAGATGATGCGCGATCAGCCGGTCGACCGTCTCGCGCTCGGCCGCCATCGCCCGGCGCTCGAAGGTCGAGATTTCGGCGGCGATATCGTCGAGAGCAGCCTCTTCCTCCGTCGTGATGCCGCCTTCGCCGAAGCCGAGCGAGCCGACGAGGGCCCGATGGACGATGAGGTCGGCGTAGCGGCGGATCGGCGAGGTGAAATGCGCATATTTCATCAGGTTGAGACCGAAATGGCCAATGTTCTCCGGGCCATAGATCGCCTGGCTCTGCGACCGCAGCACCATCTCATTGACCATGGTCTGGTGGGGCGTGCCGTCCGCCTTGGCCAGAATGCCGTTGAAATTGTTGGCGCGCATGTTGCCGCCCTTGGCAAGCGGGATGCCGAGCGTCGCCAGGAACTCCCGCAGGATTTCCTGCTTGGCAAGCGTCGGCCCGTCATGGATGCGGTAGATCAGCGGCTGGCGTTTCTTTTCCAGGGTCTCGGCGGCGGCGACGTTCGCCTGGATCATCATCTCCTCGATCAGCTTATGCGCGTCGAGTCGCGGCGGTACGTGGACCCGATCGACGGTGCCGTCGGGCTTCAGCAGGATCTTGCGCTCCGGCATGTCGAGTTCCAGCGGCTGGCGCCGGTCGCGGCCGCGCTTCATCACCTCATAGGCGTGCCAGAGCGGCTTCAGGATCGGCTCGAGCATCGGCCCGGTCTCATCGTCCGGCTTGCCGTCGATCGCTGCCTGCGCCTGCTGATAGGAGAGCTTGGCCGCACTCTTCATCATGACGCGATGAAACGTGTGGCCGATCTTGCGGCCTTCGCCGGAGAAGCTCATGCGCACGGCAAGCGCCGGGCGGTCGACGCCTTCCTTCAGCGAGCAGAGATCGTTGGAGATGCGCTCCGGCAGCATCGGCACGACGCGATCCGGGAAATAGACCGAGTTGCCGCGCTTCAGCGCCTCGCGGTCGAGCGGCGACTTGGGGCGGACATACCAGGAGACGTCGGCAATCGCCACGGTGACGATGACGCCGCCGGGATTGTCGGGCGAGGGGTCGAGTTCGGCATAGACGGCGTCGTCATGGTCCTTGGCATCGGCCGGATCGATGGTGATCAGCGGCACGTCGCGCCAGTCCTCGCGATGCGACATGGTGGCGGGCTTTGCGTCCTCCGCCTCGGCGATGACGGCGGGCGGGAAGACATGCGGAATGCCGTGCGCATGGATGGCGATCATCGAGATCGCCTTCTCCGAGCCGACCGAACCGACGACGGAAAGCACCTTGGCGCGCGGCAGGCCGAAGCGGCCGAGGCGGGCGACTTCGATCTCGACCAGGTCGCCGTCCGCAGCGCCGCCGGTGAAATCGGGGTCGATCACCATCTCCTCGCCACGCCGCTCGATCGGCAGCAGCCGGCCGCCACCGCCGGGTGCGGCGCGGAAAACGCCCATCGCGGCGCCGCGGCGCTTGTCGATCACCTTGATGATCCGCGCCGTATAGGCCGGCCCGCCGCGATCGACGGCCGGGAAAATCTTCGCCAGAATGCGGTCGCCGAGGCCGGCGACCGGCGCCTTGCCCTTGCCCTGGCGGCCGGCAGGCGATTGCTGGCGGATGGCGACGGCGGGCGCCACGCCCTGATCCTCGGGCCATTCCGCCGGCCGGCCGATCAGATCGCCGTCCTTGTCGCGCGTGGTGATATCGAGAACGGTGACCGGCGGCAGTGCACCGGGACGGATCAGCGACTTGCGGTTCTTCTGCAGCATGCCTTCCTGCTCGAGCTCCTGCAGCATGTGCTTGAGTTCGACGCGATTGTCGCCCTTGAGGCCGAAGGCCTTGGCGAGTTCCCGCTTGGACGCTTTCTGCGGATGATCGGCGATGAAGCGCAGGATCACCTCGCGCGACGGCAGCGCGCCGTGGACGATGTTCAGCGGCTCGACGGCCGGAGCATCCTTGCCGGCACGGCCGATCTTGCCCGGGCGCTTGCCCGCAGGGTTCGTTCTGTCGCGCGGTATTCTGCTCACGTCAGCTCTTTTTCGATTTCGCGGGCGCTTTCGCCTTCGTTGTCTTCGGCTTGGCCGCCGTCTTGGTGGTCTTGGCTTCGGCCGCCGCCGCCTTCGGCTTGGCTTTCGCCTTGCTCGTCTTGCCTGCAGGCGCCTTGCCGGCTTTTTCCGTGATCAGCGCAAGCGCTTCTTCAACGGTGATGGCCTGCGGATCCTTGCCCTTCGGCAGGGTGGCATTGACCTTGCCCCAGTTGACGTAAGGACCGTACTTGCCGTCGCGAACGGTGATGGCGCCGCCATCGGGATGATCGCCGAGTGTCTTCAGTGCCGCCGGCGTGCCGCGCGAACCGCGGCCCGGTGCCTGGTTCGCCTTTTCGGCAATGACGGTCACCGCGCGGTTCAGGCCGACCGAGAACACGTCCTCGATCGTTTCCAGATTGGCATAGGAACCGTCATGCAGGAGGAACGGCCCATAGCGGCCGATGCCCGACGAGATCATCTTGCCCGATTCCGGATGTTTGCCGATATCGCGCGGCAGCGAGATCAAAGCCATCGCCTTTTCGTAGTCGATATCTTCGGGCTTCCAGCCCTTCGGCAGCGAAGCGCGCTTGGCCTCCTTGCCGTCGCCGCGCTGGATATAGGGGCCGAAGCGGCCGGAACGCAGCGTCAGCTCCTCGCCGGTCGTCGGATCGGTGCCGAGGTTCTTCGGTTCGTTGAGGGCCGCACCATCCGCTTCTCCGCCGTTTTCGGAGGAGAGCTGGCGGGTGTAATTGCATTCCGGATAGTTCGAGCAGCCGACGAAGGCGCCGTATTTGCCGAGCTTCAGCGACAGGTTGCCGGTGCCGCATACCTGACAGATCCTCGGATCGCTGCCGTCCTCCCGCTTCGGGAAGACCAATGGCGCCAGCGCTTCGTTCAGTGAATCGAGCACATTGGTGACGCGCAGTTCCTTGGTGTCTTCGATCTGGGCGAAGAAATCCTTCCAGAAATCGCGCAGCACCTGCTTCCAGTTCAACTCGCCGGCCGAAATCCGGTCGAGCTTCTCCTCGAGATCGGCGGTGAAGTCGTATTCGACATATTTGGTGAAGAAGCTTTCGAGGAAAGCCGTCACCAGCCGGCCCTTGGCCTGCGGGATCAGCTTGCGCTTGTCGATCGTCACATAGTCGCGGTCGCGCAGCGTCGCCAGCGTCGCGGCATAGGTGGAGGGGCGGCCGATGCCCAGTTCTTCCATCTTCTTGATCAGCGAGGCTTCCGAGTAGCGCGGCGGCGGCTCGGTGAAATGCTGGGTCGAATTGATTTTCTGCTTGGCGAGCGTCTCGCGCGCATTGATCTCCGGGAGGCGGCCATCCTCGTCGCCGTCGTCGCTCTGCTCGCCGTCTTCCTTCTGGTCGGTATAGGCGGCGATGAAGCCGTCGAAGCGGATGACCGAGCCGACGGCGCGCAGGCCGGCCTTCTCGCCCTTGTTGTCGGCGGTGATCTCCGCCGTCGTGCGCTCGATTTCGGCCGAGGCCATCTGGCTGGCGATGCCGCGCTTCCAGATCAGGTCGTAGAGCCGGATCTGGTCGGCATCGAGAAATTGGCGCACGCGGTCGGGCGAGCGGTAGAAATCGGTCGGGCGGATCGCCTCGTGCGCTTCCTGGGCGTTTTTGGCCTTGGTGGAATAGAAGCGCGCCTTTTCAGGCATGTAACGTTCGCCGAACTGGTCGACGATGGCGCGGCGCGCCGCGTCGATCGCCTCGGGGGCCATCTGCACGCCGTCGGTTCGCATATAGGTGATGAGACCGACGGTCTCGCCGCCGATGTCGACGCCTTCGTAAAGCTTCTGGGCGATCTGCATGGTGCGCGATGCGGAGAAGCCGAGATTGGAGGAGGCGGCCTGTTGCAGGGTCGAGGTCGTAAAGGGCGGTCCCGGGTTGCGTTTGACCGGCTTTGCTTCGACCGTGTCGACGACGTAGCTCGCGCCTTCGAGCAGCGCCTTGAGCCGGCCCGCATCCTCGCCGTTGCCGATCGCGCGCGGCTGCAGCCGCTTGCCGTTCGCCGAAACCAGCCTGGCCTCGAACTCGTCGCCGCGCGGCGTCTTCAGGAGCGCCGAGATGTTCCAGTATTCTTCGGAAATGAAGCGCTCGATTTCGGATTCGCGGTCGCAGACCAGGCGAAGCGCCACCGACTGGACGCGGCCGGCCGAACGTGCGCCGGGCAGCTTGCGCCACAGGACCGGCGAAAGATTGAAGCCGACGAGATAGTCGAGGGCGCGGCGGGCGAGATAGGCGTCGACCAGCGGCACGTCGATGTCGCGCGGATCGGCCATCGCGTCGAGCACCGCCTTCTTGGTGATCGCGTTGAAGACGACGCGCTTGACCGGCTTGCCGTTCAGCACACGCTTCTTGTTGAGCATGTCGAGGACGTGCCAGGAAATCGCTTCGCCTTCGCGATCCGGGTCGGTCGCGAGAAACAGGCCGTCGGAGGATTTCACCGCGTCGGCGATGTCCTTCATCCGCTTGGCCGAGGCCCCATCGACCTCCCAAAGCATTTCGAAATCCTGATCGGGGAGGACAGAGCCATCCTTGGCAGGCAGATCGCGCACATGGCCGAAGGAGGCGAGCACTTTGTATCCCGAACCCAGATACTTGTTGATCGTCTTGGCCTTGGCAGGCGATTCCACCACTACAACATTCATGATGATTCTCTAAAAAAGGAAACGACGCCAGCGTTGAAGCCAGCGCAACACACACCGAAACTTGGATACCGGCCCTCCGACATGGACAGGGAAATCGCTGCGGTCAAGGGGTTTGCTACAATTTTACCTCTTGCAGCCGCTGCAAAGCGGATCGCTCGTATCGTGCAGGCCTCACTCGGAAAGCGAGATGAGACCGCCCTGATGCCGGTGCAGCCTGCCTGCTATGTCGAGCTCCAGCAGGATGAGATAGACCGCCGATGCCGAGAGCCCGGTGTGGCGGATAATATCGTCGATCTCGACCGGCGTCGGCCCGAGCGCATCGATGATGCGGTTGCGGTCCGTATCGCCGGGCGGCATCGTCATTGCCCCGCCGTCACGTGGCGGCTCTTCGGCCATCGACGACGGGAACAGCTCGAATTGCGCCAGCGGCGCCAAGGCTTCGATGACATCGGCGGGTGCGGTGACGATAGAAGCCCCGTCCTTCAGCAGGCCGTTGGTGCCATGGCAGCGCGGATCGAGCGGTGAGCCGGGCACGGCAAACACCAGCCGGCCGAATTCGCCGGCAAGCCGTGCGGTGATCAGCGATCCCGAGCGCGTCGCCGCTTCGACGACCACGAGACCGAGTGCGATGCCGGCGATCAGCCGGTTCCGGCGCGGGAAATCGCGGGCCCGCGGTTCCCAGCCGAAGGGCATCTCGCTGACCGCCAGGCCGTTGCCGCCGGTGATCTCCGCGAGCAGGCCGATATTCTCCGGCGGGTAGGGCTGGTCGAGGCCGCCGGCAAGCGCCGCGATCGTGCCCGTATCGAGGCTTGCCCGGTGCGCCGATGTGTCGATGCCGCGCGCCAGCCCCGAGACCACGGTATAACCGGCGCGACCGCAGTCACGCGCCACCATCGCCGCGAATTTGGCGCCGGCGATCGAAGCGTTGCGCGAACCGACGATGCCGACCGCCGGCCGTTTGGCGGCGGCCAGCGCGCCCTTGACGGCGAGAAGCGGCGGCGCGCCGTCGATCTGCTTCAGCGCTTGCGGATAGTCCGGCTCGCCGATGCCGACGAAGCGGGCGCCGAAACGATGCGCCGCTTCCAGCTCCCGATGCGCCTCGGCCTCGCTGGCGATACGGATCGCCCGCGTCGCGCCGCCGCGCGCCGAAAGCTCCGGCAACGCCGCGAGCGCCGCCTCGGCCGATCCGAAATGATTGATGAGGTCGCGAAAGGTCGCCGGGCCGATATTGTCGGAACGGATGAGGCGCAGCCAGGCAATTTTCTGCCGTTCGCTCAGCACAGTGCCTTTTGGTCCCGCGCTCAGCGCATCCATTATCCCTTCGCCCCGATTTTGCTTTCCGTCCCGCCCATCAGACGGGAAATATTCGCCCTGTGCTTCCAGTAGGAGATCAGCGTCATGATCGCCATGACGGCTGCAACTTTTTCATTGCCGAGTATCCACAGCGCAACCGGCATGACAAGCATGGCAACCAGCGCCGACAGCGAGGAGTAGCGGGTCGTGAAAGCGATCGCCAGCCAGATGGCGGCGAAGAGCACGACCATGATCGGTGCGACGCCGAGCAGGGTGCCGATATAGGTGGCGACGCCCTTGCCGCCCTTGAAGCCGATCCAGACCGGGAAGAGGTGGCCGATGAAGGCGAAGAAGCCGGCTATGATCGCAGCCTCGTCACCGAGAAAGTAACCGACGACCCAGGCGGCGGCCGATGCCTTCAGCGCATCGAGCAGCAGCGTCGCCGCCGCAAGCTTGCGGTTCCCGGTTCTCAGCACATTGGTCGCGCCGATATTGCCGGAGCCGATGCTACGCACGTCGCCGAGGCCAGCGGCGCGCGTCAGGATCAGGCCGAAAGGAATGGAACCGAAGAGATAGCCGATGACGGCGGCGACAAGCGCGACCGGCAGCGTGATCTGCCATGACATGAGATTGGATAACATATGCCGCCTCAGCCCCTCCGTGGCCTATCCCAATATGCCGTTCTTTAAGGACGCCGTTTCCTAGAGTGCGTGGACAAGCTTTCCCGAGACATATGTCGCGACCGCTCGCCCGCTGAAGCGTGCATCTTCGAACGGCGTGTTCTTCGAGCGAGAGAGAAGCATGTCTTTGGCGACAAGCCAAGGCTCATCGAGATCGATCAGCGCGATATCGGCCGCAGCCCCCGGCTTCAGCGTGCCGGCAGGGAGGCCGAAAATTTCAGCCGGGCGGGTGGACATGGCGTCGATCAGGCGCATCAGGCTCACTTGGCCGCCATGGTGAAGCCTGAGAGCCGCCGCCAGCATGGTTTCAAGGCCGACCGCGCCGTCTTCAGCTTCGCCGAAGGGCAGGCGCTTCGTATCGACGTCCTGCGGGTCGTGCGAGGAGACGATGATGTCGATCGCGCCGCTTGCCAGCGCCTCGACCATGGCCACCCGGTCGTCTTCCGGGCGCAGCGGCGGATAGAGCTTGAAGAAGGTGCGGTATTCGCCGATGTCGTTTTCGTTGAGCGCCAGATTGTTGATCGAGATGCCGGAGGTGACCTTGGCGCCGCGGCTGCGGGCGCGTTCGATCGCCTCGACCGATTGAGGCACGGAGATCATCGCGGCATGATACCGGCCGCGCGTCAGCTCTGCGATCCTGAGATCGCGCTCGAGCGGGATGAGCTCTGCTTCTCTTGGAATGCCGGAGAGCCCGAGCCAGCTGGCGAAAAGCCCCTCATGCATGACACCGTTGGCGCCGAGATATTTGTCACGCGTTTCGCAGCAAATGACGGCACCGAATTCGCGCGCATAGGTCATGATCCGCCGCAGCACCTGCGTGTCGTGGACGCTGGAATGGGCATCGGTGAAAGCGACGGCGCCTGCCTGCATCAACAGGCCGATCTCCGTCATCTCCTCGCCGGCAAGACCCTTTGTGAGGGCGGCGGCCGGATAGACGTTGACGGCAGCGGTATCGCGCGCCGTCTTCTTGACGAATTCGACAAGGGCGATGTCGTCGATCACGGGATCGGTGTCCGGCATCATGATGATCGAGGTGACACCGCCGGCTGCGGCCGCCCGGCTTGCCGAGGCGATCGTCTCGCGGTGCTCGCCGCCGGGTTCGCCGATATGGACGCGCGCATCGACGAGGCCGGGCGTGGCGACAAGACCCGTGCAGTCGCGGATATCGGCACCTTCAGGTGCGCCCTGGTTCTGCGCCCCGCTGCCGGCAGCAAGGATCACGCCACCTTCGGCGATGATCGTGCCCACCTCGTCGAGATGGCGCGAGGGATCGACGATGCGGACGTTCTGGAGGACGATCGCGTTGCTCATGCCTTCAATCCATCGGTTCGGGGACCCTGGTTCTGGGAGACGAGCAGCGTCTCCATGACGGCCATGCGCACCGCGACCCCCATTTCCACCTGTTCGGCGATCACGCTCTGCGGACCGTCAGCCACCTCGGAGGCGATCTCGACGCCGCGGTTCATCGGGCCGGGATGCATGACCAGCGCATCCTCCTTCGCCGCTTTCAGCGTTTCGGCGTCGAGCCCATAGAAGTGATAGTATTCGCGCACCGAAGGCACGAAGGCGCCGGACATGCGCTCGCGCTGCAGCCGCAGCATCATCACCACGTCGGCGTCCTTCAGCCCTTCCTTCATCGAATGGAAGACCTCGACGCCCATATCGGCGATGCCGGCGGGCAGCAGGGTGGCGGGCGCGACGACCCGCACGCGGGCACCCATGGCGTTGAGCAGCAGGATATTGGAGCGCGCCACGCGTGAATGCAGCACGTCGCCGCAGATCGCCACGATGATGCGCGAGAGCTTGCCCTTGGCGCGGCGGATCGTCAGCGCGTCGAGCAGCGCCTGGGTCGGATGTTCGTGCTGGCCGTCACCGGCATTGACGACCGAGCAGGAGACCTTTTGGGCGAGCAGGGCGGCCGCTCCGGCGCTCGAATGGCGGATCACCAGCACGTCGGGGCGCATCGCATTCAGCGTCATCGCCGTGTCGATCAGCGTTTCGCCCTTCTTCACCGAGGAGTTTCCGACCGACATGTTCATCACGTCGGCGCCGAGCCGCTTGCCGGCAAGCTCGAAGGAGGCCTGCGTGCGGGTCGATGCCTCGAAGAAGAGGTTGATCTGCGTCAGTCCGCGCAGCGTCGATGTCTTCTTCTCTCGCTGGCGGCTGATCTTGACGGCTTCGTCGGCCTTATCGAGCAGATAGGTGATATCCTGCTCGGTGAGGCCCTTGATGCCGATGAGGTGGCGGTGGGGGAAAAAGACCATGACCCTGCCTCTTGCTGTCTCTGGCGGGTCTATAAAGAGTGCGGCCCGCCGGGGCAAGCATGCGCTGTGGGCAAAGGCTTATGTCCCCATGCATTTTCGCCGGAATTCCGATAGAGCAGAATGAACCGAATCATAACTTCCGGTTTCCCTTTGCCGGGTTCTTACACTAGAAGCGAATTATGACCTCCGCCAACCGGACTGACGAAAAAGTCGCAGAACTCAACCAGCCGAGCCTGTGGTCCGGCATCAACGCCTATCGGTCCGATCCGCTGATCGTCGATCTGACGGCGGCCCTGCCGCGCGGCATCCGCGAGGACCTGGAAAACATGGGCCGCTACGTCACTTCGCCAGAGGCGCAGGAGCTGGCGCGCATGGCGAACCAGGGCGCGCCGCAGCTGCGCACCCACGGTCCGCGCGGCGAGCGCCTCGACGTCGTCGAGTTCCACCCCGCCTGGCACGCGCTGATGCGCCGCTCCATGTCTGTGGGCCTGCATTCCTCCGTCTGGGATCCGCAGGCCGATGCCGATGCCAAGGATGAGGCTCACAAGGTTCGCGCCGCCCGCTTCTATCTGACGGCGCAGCTGGAATCCGGCCATCTCTGCCCGCTGACGATGACCAGCGCCTCGGTTGCCGCGCTTTCGGCGTCACCCGCGGTGCAGAAGGACTGGGCGCCAAAGATCCTCTCGCGCAAATATGATTCGTCCAACAAGCCCGCCATGCAGAAGTCCGCCGTCACCATCGGCATGGGCATGACGGAAAAGCAGGGCGGCACGGATGTAAGGGCCAACCGGACCGCTGGCGAAAAAGTCAGCGAAGGCATCTATCGGCTGTCCGGCCACAAATGGTTCATGTCCGCGCCGATGAGCGATGCCTTCATCATGCTGGCGCAGACGAAGGAGGGCATGGGCTGCTTCCTGGTACCGCGCCTGCTGGAGGATGGTTCGGCCAACGGCCTGCAGTTTCAGCGGCTGAAGGACAAGGTCGGCAACCGCTCCAACGCCTCTTCGGAAGTGGAATTTTCAGACACCTTCGGCTTCCTGCTTGGCGGCCCGGATGCCGGCATCCGCACCATCCTTGACATGGTGACGCTGACGCGGCTCGATTGTGCGCTGGCTTCATCAGGCATGATGCGTGCCTCGCTGGCCGAGGCCGTGCACCACACCCGCGGCCGCAGTGTCTTCGGCAAGATGCTCGTCAATCAGCCGATCATGACGCGCGTGCTGGCCGACATGGCGCTCGATGTCGCCGCAGCCACCGCTCTCTCCTTCCGCCTTGCCGACGCCTTCGACAAGGCGCGCGGCAATGCCGAGCAGGCGGCCTATGCCCGCGTCATGACGCCGGTCGCCAAATACTGGTGCTGCAAGATCGCCCCGGCGCTGATCTACGAGGCGATGGAATGCATCGGCGGCAACGGCTATATCGAAGAGCGCCCGATCGCCCGCCATTACCGCGAAGCCCCCGTCAACGCCATCTGGGAAGGCTCCGGCAACGTCATGGCGCTCGACGTGCTGCGTGTATTGAACCGCGGCAAGGATCTGTTCGAAACCGTTTTTTCAGGCCTTGCCCGCGATCTCGGCCCGGCCGGCAAGAAGACGATCGACGTGCTGCGCGCTGCAATCGCACTCTGCGAACAGGACGAGGGGGCCGCGCGCCTGCTCGTCGAGCAGCTGGCGCTTGCCGCCGGTGCCGCCGAACTCTATCGGCTGGGGGCAGGGCGCATTGCCGATGCCTTCATCGAGACGCGCCTTGCCGGCGGCTGGCGTTCCACCTACGGCATGCTCGATTCCCGCTTCGACGCCAGCTACATCGTCGATCTGCTCTATCCCCCGGCGGCCTGACCGCAGCGGACAATGATTGCTCTTCGCTGGCATCGATCTCAGCGATATCGACGCGCGCGTCGCGCCGATGGTTGCCCCTCACCCTAACCCTCTCCCCGTTCTGACGGGGAGAGGGGACGTGCCCTGCGAGAGGTTGGTGGGGAACGGAGAAGTCGCGGCTATCCTCCTTCGCCCCGTTTACGGGGAGAAGGTGCCGGCAGGCGGATGAGGGGCTGGCATCGGGATCTCCCGGACCGGGCTGGCCGCACCTATCCCGCGCAGATGCACGGATCCAAATCCGAACTGTGGACGACGATCACCGTCTGTCGTCAGGCTGGTCGCAACGTCTCTCTTCCAGGTTGCCTTCCCAGCCTATCCCTGCGAGATCTGCGATCGCATTTTTCCGGCGGTGCCTCTCGATGAGGATTCGCAAAGCCTGTTCGACGGCGACCTCTTTTGTCGCCAACCCCGTGACGATCATTGCTGCGTCAAGCAAGCCATCATCGATATCGATCGTTGTCCGCATGACCACCTCAAATGTACCAATATCGTGAAGGTAGACGCCCGGCCCTCAGGGTTCAACTTTGCTAAAGAAGCTCGCCACAAACAAAAATCCGGCCGCGTCGCCACGGCCGGATTGATTATTTACGTCCAAAAATCAGCGTTCAAAAGAAGCCACGGCGCTGCCACCAGCCGGCTTTCTTCGGCTTGCCGTCATCGCTTTCGGCATTTTCGCTGCGGGTGGATTTCACCGTCGGCTCGGAGGAGGTGATGTTGGATTCGCGGTTGGCGCGAACCGGCTTTGCCTCTTCCGGGGCTTCTTCCTGGGCGGACGTTTCAAGATCGGCGGAGGCCTCGACCAGCTCCGGCGCGGCTTCGGCGACAGGAGCCGCTTCTACCACCGGCTCCTCGACCGGCGCTGCAGCGGCTTTGCGACGGCCGCGGCCACGGGCGGGCTTCACATCCTCGGTGACAACAGCCGCAGCCTCGACGGCGGCAGCTGCGGCCTGGCTTTCGCCAGCCTGATCGGCAACCGCTTCGACAGCTTCTGCTTCCCCAGGAACGCCTTCGTTCGAAACGTCGTCGCCTTCGCTCTCGTCAGTGCCATTGTCTTCACCGGCTTCGCCGGCCGTCAGTTCGGAACCGTCCTCGGCGCGGTTGCGGCGGCCGCCGCGTTTGCCGCGGCGGCGGCGCTTGCGGCGCTGCGATTCTTCGCTCTCAGCCAGCGTCTCGGACGTGGATTCGGTGTTTTCATCACCTTCGCCGCCCTCGTCGTCGCCGTCTTCATCCTCGTCGCCGGCTTCGCCAGTCGCCGATGCCGGCTGCTCGGCATTGCCGTTGCGGCCGCGCCGGCGCCGGCGGCGCTTGCGCTTGCGGTTGCCGTCACCTTCGCCTTCCGAGCGCGCCGCAACGGGTCGCTCGGCAGCGGCCGGCTTTTCCTCGATTTCCTCGTCTTCGTCCTCATCCATTTCGATGACGATGTCGTCGTCGTCATCCTCGGGAATGGCTGCGAAGTTGAAGAGCGTCTCGATCTTGACCGGGTTCTCCACAGCCTCGCCGCGATCGATGGCGAAATGCTGCGCGCCGACCGAACCGTCCGCATCGATGACGATAGCGACGCCGAAACGATTTTCGTAGTCGATGATCGTCTGGCGCTTGTGGTTGAGCAGGTAGAGCGCAATGTCAGGCGTGGTGCGTACGCTGATGTTGTGCGTGGTATTCTTGAGCAGATATTCCTCGATACCGCGCAGGACATGCAGCGCGACGGAGGACTGCGAACGCACATGGCCGCTGCCGCCGCAATGCGAGCAGACCTGCGTCGTCGATTCGAGAACCGAGGCGCGGATGCGCTGGCGCGACATTTCCAGCAGGCCGAAATGCGAGATCCGGCCGACCTGGATGCGGGCGCGATCGTTCTTCAGGCATTCCTTCAGTTTCTTCTCGACGGCGCGGTTGTTGCGCTTTTCTTCCATGTCGATGAAGTCGATGACGATCAGGCCGGCAAGGTCGCGCAGGCGAAGCTGGCGGGCGACTTCGTCGGCAGCCTCGAGGTTGGTCTGCAGCGCGGTGTCTTCGATCGAGTGTTCTCGGGTCGAGCGGCCGGAGTTGACGTCGATCGAAACCAGCGCTTCGGTCTGGTTCATGATCAGGTAGCCGCCGGACTTCAGCGTCACCTGCGGCTGCAGCATGCGGTCGAGCTGGGCTTCGATGCCGGAACGCGAGAAGATCGGATGGATGTCGCGGTAGGGCTGAACCACCTTGGCATGGCTCGGCATCAGCATCTTCATGAAGTCTTTCGCTTCACGATAGCCTTCTTCGCCGGAGACGATGATCTCGCCGATATCCTTGTTGTAGAGGTCGCGGATCGAGCGCTTGATCAGCGAGCCTTCCTCGTAGACCAGGCAGGGCGCGGTGGATGCCAGCGTCAGCGTGCGGACGTTTTCCCAGAGGCGCATCAGATATTCGAAGTCGCGCTTGACCTCGACCTTGGTGCGGTTGGCGCCGGCTGTGCGCAGGATGACGCCCATGCCCTGCGGCACCTCGAGCATGCGCGCGATTTCCTTCAGGCGCTTGCGGTCGGCAGGGTTGGTGATCTTGCGGGAAATGCCGCCGCCGCGCGCCGTGTTCGGCATCAGCACGGAATAGCGGCCGGCAAGCGACAGATAGGTGGTAAGAGCTGCACCCTTGTTGCCGCGCTCTTCCTTGGCGACCTGCACCAGCAGGATCTGGCGGCGCTTGATGACTTCCTGGATACGGTACTGCTTGCGCGGCTTGCGCTGCACGCGGTCCGGTACTTCTTCCATCGCGTCTTCGGCGCCGACGGATTCGATGACTTCCTCTTCGCCGTGATCGTCATCATCGTCGTCATCATCGTGGCGACGCTTGCTGGTATCCACATCTTCGGAGATCGAGTCGGTTTCCACCATGGCGGCCATCGCGCCGCCGGTCGAACCGTCATCCTCGTTGTCGACGCTCGCAGCGCCTTCGGCCTCGACATCAGTGGGAACGGCGTCCTCGGTCGCGGTCGTCTCGGCAACCGGTTCGGCGGCCTTCTTGCGGCTGCGGCGCGGTCTTGCCTTCTTGGCCGGCGCTTCTT
This sequence comes from Rhizobium sp. N122, assembly GCF_002211295.1. NCBI lineage: Bacteria > Pseudomonadati > Pseudomonadota > Alphaproteobacteria > Hyphomicrobiales > Rhizobiaceae > Rhizobium > Rhizobium sp. N122. Next base: position 175,255 of record NZ_LOKU01000078.1, read on the forward strand.
CGGCGGCCTCGGGCGCTGCCGCTGCTTCTACCGCCGGCTCTTCCGTTACGGCAGCCGTTTCCGGCGCCTCTGCCGGCACGATGCCGACATCCGGCTGATCCTGCTTGGAAAGATCGACCATCGGCGCGGTTTCGACATGCTCGACGTCTTCGTCGCGGCGATGCTCCTCGGCTTCGGCCCGAAGCAGCGCCTGACGGTCGGCAAGCGGTATCTGATAATAGTCGGGATGAATTTCGGCGAAGGCCAGGAAGCCGTGCCGGTTGCCGCCGTAATCGACGAAGGCGGCCTGCAGCGAGGGCTCGACCCTCGTTACCTTTGCCAGATAGATGTTGCCGCGGATCTGCTTCTTGTGCTGGGACTCGAAGTCAAATTCTTCTATGCGGTTCCCGCGAACGACAACGACGCGCGTCTCTTCCTCGTGAGACGCATCGATAAGCATTTTGTCTGCCATGTAAGCTGTGCTCCTCGGCGTGGCCGCGAGAGCGCATTCCCGACTGCTGTTGAAACAGAAAGAATGCGGTCCGCAGTGGCCGCGCCGGATAATGAAAGTCGCGCCTGATGCGAGGGGGAGGGCAGCAGCCAGACCGCAGCCGGAACCATTTCGGTCCGGGGCCTGTACACTTCAGATAAAACCTGCTGCGAAACCATCAACAACCAAGCGTGATCGACAAATACGAAGACCCATTCGGGTCCGATGAGTTTGCTCCCTGAGAGCGTGGTGGCTGATCCACCAATGAATTCCGACAATGAGCCGGAAAATCAGGATCCAGTTCTACGGGTGAAGCGCATGAGACGGCGGACGATGACCGGTGTGGCGCCAGGTCCAGATCTGGCTGGCAGCCTTTGCGGCGACTCTATCCCGTCAACACTTTACCCTAAAATTCGTTGTATGTTTTCCGTGTCACAATAGCAAGGGAAAAGCCAAATGTGCCATAATATTGATGGATTTCGTAACGCATAGAAGCTGGGGATAAAGCGATTGCGATTCGGCAGGCCGCAACGGGTGTTTCGTCCCAACGACGTTCGACGCGGCCGCGCCGGCTCCATCGCAGTAACAGATAGGGTGTGGCGGTTTATTGTTTAAGAGGGCTCGGACCGCGGTGAAATCCGCAATGCGGCGATCGACATGCGCAAGGCGGGTTCTGACGGCGTTTCTGGCCGTTGGTCTGTTGTCGGCTGTTGTTGGTTCCGTCGAGGCCAAAGATCCGCTGCTTGCTTATGGCGCGCGCATCATCGGCGACGATGCAAGAACCCGCATCGTCATCGATTTCGATCGGGAACCGCGTTTTTCCGTCCACTATATCGCCAATCCCGAACGTATCGTCGTCGACCTGCCGGCGACCGCCTTCGGTTTTCCGGCAAAGGATCTCGCTGCCCGCGGCCTGTTCAAGGATATTCGCTACGGCAAGATGGACGAGGAGAGTGCCCGCATCGTGCTGACGACGGCAGGGCCAGTGAAGCTGGCGCTCGCCAAGGTACAGGCCGACGAGGCCGGCAAGGGCCATCGCCTCGTGCTCGATGCGGAGATGATCGACAAGCAGGCCTTTGCCGAACTGGTCAAGACGCAATCCTGGGGCGATCGGGCCTGGAGCGATCGGACCTCGAACGATGAGACCGGCGCAGCCCAGACGACGAGCGCCATTCCGGCACCTGAGAAATCCGCTCCCGGGGATTTCGTCATCGCGGTCGACGCCGGCCATGGCGGCATCGATACCGGCGCGATCGGCGTCGACACCAAGACCGAGGAAAAGCAGGTGACGCTCGCCTTCGCCAAAGCCTTGACCGAGCGGCTGAACAAGGAGCCGGGCATCAAGGCTTTCCTGACGCGCAAGGATGACGAGTTCCTGTCGCTGTCGCAGCGGGTGCTGATCGCCCGCCAGAACCATGCCGGGCTGTTCATTTCGCTGCACGCCGACACGCTGAAGCAGAAGGATATCCGCGGCGCCACCGTCTACACCATCTCCGACAAGGCATCCGACAAGCTCGCCGCCGACCTTGCCGAACGCGAAAACCTCTCCGACCAGATCGCCGGCAAGGAGACGGTCGCCGAGCCGCCCGAGGTCGCCGATATCCTGCTCGATCTGACCCGGCGCGAGACTCAGGCCTTTTCGATTTCGCTGGCCGAAAGCGTGCTGAATTCGTTCAAGGACCAGGTCGGCACCATCAACAATCCGCACCGTCATGCCGGTTTCCGCGTGCTGCAGGCCCCAGATGTGCCGTCGATCCTTCTCGAGCTCGGCTTCCTCTCGAACGCCGAGGACGAGAAACTGCTGCTCGACGAGACCTGGCGCGGCAAGATCGTCGGTCTATTGACCGACGCAGTGAAGCGCTACCGCGCCGCCGTCATCGCCAATGGCGGCTGATGCCTGCCGCGCCCCATAAATCGATAGGGGTTGCGGGTCGATGAAATCGATAAAAACAAAGACTTAATGTGCATCGCCTGATTCAAACTCTGAGCAGCATGGCTCGGATGGGCGGCGGGGACGGGCGTTGCTTGGATGTGACAGTCCCGATGAAACGCGCCCGCGGCGGTGAATGCGGCGGGCAGGGCCCTATTTTCCTCACAATCGCGCCGTTACTCCGGCTTATGTTTCGTAAGCCTTGAGCGCGGAATCGGCTTGTGGCGGTAGCGCTCATGGAGTAAGCCGCGCAACGTGCAAATTGCCTTGATCGGTGCAATCGTTGCGTTCTGCGCCGATTGAAGATCGAAGAGACCGGTAGCTGAAAATATGGTTAGACTTTTTGGATATTTCTTCGGAATGGCCTGCGTCCTGTTTCTGGTCGCGGCGGCGGGTGTTGCCATCTATCTCGCCAACGTCGCGAAGGATCTCCCGGACTATGCCGTTCTGAACAGCTACGCGCCGCCGGTGACCACCCGTGTCCACGCCGGCAACGGCGCGCTGATGGCCGAATACGCCAAGGAAAAGCGTCTCTTCCTGCCGATCCAGGCCATCCCCGACCGCGTCAAGGCGGCTTTCCTGTCGGCCGAAGACAAGAATTTCTACAATCATCCGGGCGTCGATCTCACCGGTCTCGGCCGCGCCATCCTCGTCAACCTGCAGAATTTCGGTTCCGGCCGCCGGCCGGTCGGCGCTTCCACGATCACCCAGCAGGTGGCCAAGAACTTCCTTCTGAGCTCTGACCAGACGATCGACCGCAAGATCAAGGAAGCGATCCTGTCCTTCCGCATCGAGCAGGCCTACAGCAAGGACAAGATCCTTGAGCTCTACCTGAACGAGATCTTCTTCGGCCTGAATTCCTATGGCATCGCCGGCGCAGCACTCACCTATTTCAACAAATCCGTCACCGAACTGACTGTCGCCGAAGCCGCCTATCTGGCATCCTTGCCGAAAGGCCCGGCCAATTATCATCCTTTCCGCCATCCGGAAGCTGCGCTCGAGCGCCGCAACTGGGTGATCGACCGCATGGTCGAGAACGGCTATGTCAGCCAGAGCGACGGCGTGGAAGCCAAGAAGCAGCCGCTCGGCGTCACCGCTCGCACGACCGGCCCCTCGCTTTTTGCTTCGGACTATTTCGCCGAAGCCGTGCGCCGCCAGCTGATCGACCAATATGGCGAGAAGGTTCTCTATGAGGGCGGCCTTTCTGTACGCACCTCGCTCGATCCGCAGATGCAGCTCGCCGCCCGCAAGGCGCTGCAGGACGGTCTGGTGACCTATGACGAGCGTCGCGGTTTCCACGGGCCGATCAAGCAGATCGATGCAAGCGGCGACTGGGGCAAGGCGCTTGCCGATATTCCGGCACTCGCCGACGTGCCGGAATGGCGGCTTGCCGTCGTGCTTGCCGTTTCCGACAGCAATGTCGATATCGGCCTGCAGCCGGCCAAGGATGGAAGCGGCAAGGTTTCGGCCGACCGTCAACGCGGCACTATCGATGCCAAGAACATGCAGTGGGCCTTCCGTTCGGCCGACGCCGCCCGCAAAAGCACGAAATCACCGGTCGGCGCCGTAGCCCCCGGTGACGTCGTCTATGTCGCAAAGCTCGGCGGCGACGCCTCGACCTCCTATCGCCTGCAGCAGCCGCCGAAGGTGCAGGGCGGCCTGGTCGCCATGGATCCGAAGACCGGCCGCGTGCTCGCCATGGTCGGCGGCTTCTCCTATTCGCAGTCCGAATTCAACCGCGCCACCCAGGCGATGCGCCAGCCGGGCTCCTCGTTCAAGCCCTTCGTCTACGCCGCCGCGATGGATAACGGCTATACGCCGGCCTCCGTCATCATGGATGCGCCGATCGAGATCGTGTCCGGCGGCCAGGTCTGGAAGCCGGAAAACTACGGCGGCGAAGTCGGCGGCCCGTCGACGCTGCGCTCGGGCATCGAGCATTCGCGCAACCTGATGACGGTGCGTCTCGCCAACGATCTCGGCATGAACATCGTCGCCGAATATGCCGAGCGCTTCGGCATCTACGATCACATGCTGCCGGTTCTCTCCATGTCGCTCGGCGCCGGCGACACCACGGTACTGCGCATGGTCTCGGCCTATTCGGTCATCGCCAATGGCGGCAAGCAGATCAAGCCGACGTTGATCGACCGCATCCAGGACCGCTACGGCAAGACGATCTTCAAGCATGAGGAGCGTCTCTGCGAAGGCTGCAATGCCGGCGACTGGCAGAACCAGGAAGAGCCCAATGTCGTCGACAACCGCGAAACCGTTCTCGACCCGATGACCGCCTACCAGATCACCTCGATGATGCAGGGCGTCATCCAGCGCGGCACCGCCGCCGGCAAGATCGATCTCGGCGGCCGCGACGTGGCCGGCAAGACCGGCACCACCAACGACGAGAAGGACGCCTGGTTCGTCGGCTTCACCCCGGATCTGGTCGCCGGCCTCTATATGGGCTTCGATACGCCGGCCCCACTCGGCCGCGGCGGCACCGGCGGCGGTCTCTCCGCGCCGATCTTCAACGAGTTCATGCAGGCCGCCGTCAAGGACGCGCCGGAATCGAAATTCGTCATTCCGCCGGGCATGAACCTGATTTCGATCGACCGCAAGACCGGCATGGCCGCCATGGACGGCGATCCGAACACCATCATCGAGGCCTTCAAACCAGGCACCGGCCCGGCCGACAGCTTCAACGTCATCGGCATGGACAGCACCATGGCGCCGGAAGAGATCCTGAAGACCTCGCCGCAGGCAAACCAGGCCGTCCAGACCGGCACGCCCGGCCTGTTCTGACCATCGCCGAATTTTGAACGCCCGTCGCGGCTCTTTACATCCGCGGCGGGCGTCTCTATGTCCACCAGCACCGGAAGAACCGAGACAGAGAAGCAGGAAAATGCGAGCGGAAATCGAAAACGTGGTCGATGAAACCAAGCAGGCTATCACCCTGCTGAGGAGGCATCTTTGACTGGGACCAGGCGATAAGACGGCTGGACTGGTTGAACAACAAGGCAGAGGATCCGACCCTCTGGAACGATGCGCAGGAAGCCCAGAAGCTGATGCGCGAGCGCCAGCAGCTCGATGACGGCATCAATGGCGTCAAGCAGCTGGAACAGCAGCTGAATGACAATATAGAGCTGATCGAACTCGGCGAGGAAGAGGGCGACGAAGGGGTCGTCAAGGAAGCCGAGGATACGCTGAAGGCCTTGAAGGCCGAGGCCGCCCGCCGCCAGGTGGAAGCCATGCTCTCCGGCGAAGCCGATAGCAACGACACCTATCTCGAAGTCCATTCCGGCGCCGGCGGCACCGAGAGCCAGGACTGGGCGAACATGCTGCTGCGCATGTACACCCGCTGGGCCGAACGCCAGCGTTTCAAGGTCGAGCTTCTCGAAGTCCATGACGGCGAAGAGGCGGGCATCAAATCCGCGACCCTGCTCGTCAAGGGACACAATGCCTATGGCTGGCTGAAGACGGAATCGGGCGTGCACCGGCTGGTGCGCATCTCGCCCTACGACAGCAACGCGCGTCGCCACACCTCCTTCTCGTCGATCTGGGTCTATCCCGTGGTCGACGACTCGATCCAGATCGAGATCAACGAAGGCGATTGCCGCATCGACACCTATCGTTCGTCGGGCGCCGGCGGCCAGCACGTCAACACCACCGACTCGGCCGTGCGTATCACGCATATGCCGACCGGCATCGTCGTGCAGTGCCAGCAGGAGCGTTCGCAGCACAAGAACCGGGCCAAGGCCTGGGACATGCTGCGCGCCCGCATGTACGAAGCCGAGCTGAAGAAGCGTGAGGACGCCGCAAACGCCGAAGCCGCCTCCAAGACGGATATCGGTTGGGGCCACCAGATCCGCTCCTACGTGCTGCAGCCCTATCAGTTGGTCAAGGATATGCGCACCGGCGTCGCCAGCACCGCGCCGGACGACGTGCTCGACGGCGAACTCAACGAGTTCATGGAAGCGGCCCTTGCCCACCGCATCAGCGGCGCTGCCGACGCGGTCGTCGACGACGTGGATTGACAGACAAAAGCAAGATTAAGACGAGAAAGCCCCGGAGACGGGGCTTTTTTGATGCTCAGGCCATCGCTTTGACGGTGCTGTCCTGGAACAGCGCTGCCGACAGATCGGCAATCTCGTCGTGGATGGCGGCGCGCTCGATATCAGGAGGATCGGTAAAGAGCTCTGCCGCAAAGGCCAGGCCGAGGGCGGTACCTTCAGGCACGAAGACATAATGCCCAAGCCCGCCGCCGAAGATTTTAAGAGAACTGCGCCGGAGCCGCGCATGCAGCCATGCAGAACATTCTTCGGCCGGTGCCGCCTTGTCGGCATCGCCGACCAGAATGAGGGCGGACGCGTCGACGGCTTTCAGGCTTTCCTCGCTGAAACCGAAAATGGAGCGGCCCGGCGCGCACAGGAGTGCGGCCTTGATTCTGTCGTCCCGGTAAGACTTCGACATGCGCGACCATGAATGGCGAAAGACATCGCTGGTGCGAAGCAAGGTCGGGACGTGATCGGCAAGGTCGGGAAATTCCCTTGGTCCGCGCGCCCCGCCCGGCTTCATCCTGGATGGGTCGAACTGCGAAAACTGGGCGACAGCGCCGAGAAGCAGCATCACGCTATAGGCTCCGGCCGAAAATCCGGATGCGAACACGCGGGTGGTATCGATATGAGAGGAGAGATCGCCGAGCCAGTCATCGCGGCGGTCGAGCATGAAGCTCAGATCCGGCGCCCGCTCCCAAAGGCAGGCAAAGCCTTCGGCGCGATAGGGCTCGTTGCCGGTATTGCCGTGATGGTTGACGCCGAGCGCTGCAAATCCGCGCTCGGCGAGCCGTCGCGCCAGCCACTCCAATCCCGCCGCGGATCCGCCGGTGCCATGCGACAACAGGACGAGGGGATAGGGCCCGGCCTCAGGCCGGATGGCTGCGTCGCGGGCGACGACCGCCTTCTTGAACCAGCTTCTTTCCGCCGTATCGTTTTCCAGCGCCGCGTCGGCTGCCGGATACCACAGCGACCAGCTGATGGGTCTGGGGCCGTCTGCGTCCCAGTTCGATCTGTTGTCGTCGTAAAGGACGCCGTCGCGGAAGCCGAGTTTCATTTCTTCAGCACCTTCCCGAACGGATCCTCGCGGTTCAATTCGTCGCCTTCTGGACGGTGATGTCGCCGAATTCGTCGATCAGCACGGTCCAGCCATCCGGCTCGGCATTGGGATCGGTCTTCAGATAAATCGTGGCGAACAACCCGGGTTCCTTGATAATGCCGTTCGAATTTTCGGGGCGGATATCGGTAATATAAGGCTTGAGTTCGCTGATTTCCTGCAGCTCGACGGTAGAAGCGATCGTCGGGCCGGTCTCGGTCTGGGCAATCTGCTGCAAATAGACCTTCGAGGTCCTGTCTGCCTGGCGCACGGCAAAGAGCTTGTAGTAGCCGTGGCGTTGCGTGGCCTTTGCCTGCGGGTTGGCAACGCTCTCGGCGGCTGTCGGCGCCCGCTCGACATCAGGTGCGTTGCCGTCATCCTCCCAATAGCCGGTGCTGGTCGCAAAAATCACCGATGCCGGCAGGATGGCGTCCTGCGCCGGCAAGGCTGCGGCCGACCATCCGATGAGGAAAACGGTGGTCATCAATATCCGTCGCAATGCCATCGTCTCAATCCTTGAACTGCTCGGCGAGAATACGGTCGGACCAGGAGCGGTCGGGATCGGACAGGATGCGTGCCGTCATATGCTCCGACTGGGCGATGCGGACATGCAGCACCGATTTGACCTCGGTATTGTCGGCCACCGCATTCACCGGCCGCTTCACCGGCTCGAGCACGTCGATATCGACGGTCACCTTGTTCGGCAGCAGTGCGCCTCGCCAGCGGCGCGGCCTGAAGGCGCTGACCGGCGTCATGGCCAGCAGCGGCGCCTCGAGCGGCAGGATCGGGCCATGGGCGGAGAGATTATAGGCCGTCGAGCCGGCGGGGGTCGCGACCATCAGCCCGTCGCAGATCAGTTCCTCCAGGCGGACGCGCCCGTCCACCGTCACCCTCAGATTCGCCGCCTGATAGGACTGGCGGAAAAGATAGACCTCGTTGATGGCGAGCGCCGTCGAATTGGTGCCGTCGGCATTGGCCGTCGTCATCTGCAACGGCCGGAAGACGTTTTCAACGGCGTCGCAGATGCGCTGCTGAAGCTGGTCGGTGCGATAGTCGTTCATCAGGAAACCGACCGAGCCGCGATTCATGCCGTAGACCAGCTTGCCGGAGTTCATGGTGTTGTGCAGCGTCTGCAGCATGAAACCGTCGCCACCGAGCGCAACGATGACATCGGCATCGTCGGCCGGCACGTCGCCATAGATGCGAATCAACTCCTCGCGCGCGGCGAGCGCCTCCGTCGTTGGCGAGGCGATAAAGGAAAGCGTCTGAAATGAACGGCCCATGCAATGCCCTTTGTGAAGCTGCCCTAGCTAACGGATAAAAGGCTGGCGCGACAAGGACGTTTTCTATTACCAGGCGTTTGAGCGGCGGCCGACCTGTCCGCACAGACACGAATTTTCCTTTACAGAACCATAGAATCTGCTAGTTGGGCACCTATTGCCCTTGTAGCTCAGTTGGTAGAGCACCTGATTTGTAATCAGGGGGTCCCGGGTTCGAACCCTGGCGGGGGCACCATAAAAGCCTTATATTCCAAGGCTTCCAAGCACTAACTCATAAAACGCACTTTACAGTCTTTCCAGCATTTTACGATTCATGCTCATTTCGTTCCACGGCTGATGGCGTCGATTACTTCCTCGCCAGCCAGATAATGACGCCTGATAATCGCGTCCGCTTCCTCCGCAGAATGCCCGGAAATCTCCGCGATCAGCTTGATTTTCTCATCGTGCGATCGGTCAAGGTGCGCATAGGCATAGGTGATCGCCGTGCCGCGCAGATCGTGGAACGTCACGCCCGTTATCTTCAGACGGGCCATCTCCTTCCGCCATGAAGACTTGAACCCGCTCGAGGTCCAGTTCTGGCCGAACGAGTTCACCAGCACGCGCTGCCGGCCGTTTTCCTTCGCATCCCGCAGGATCGGCACGATATCTGGCGCGGCGCGCACGCGCACCCTCGCTCCCGTTTTCCCCTGCTTGATAGACACCCGCTCGCCATCGAAGGCGATCATCGGCATGGTCAGCAGATCCTTTTGCCGCTGCATTGTCCATAGCGCGACCTGGGCCACGTTTCTGATGTGCGGCGCGCCCTTGGTCAGCAGGGTGTTGATCTGCTCCATCGACCAGATCTCATCGCGCCTGGTCCCTTCATGCAGATGCTCGACGCGCTCCAGCGGGTTCCGAAGGATTGTCTCATTGTCCTTCGCCCACGCGAAGACCCTCCCCAAAAGCCCAAGATGCATGTCAGCGGAGCGAGGGGCATCCTTCATGGTGTCTCGCCATGCCAGGAAGAGCTTTCGGCTTCCTCGGGCTTCTATGGCCGAAATAGGGAATGTCTCGTATTCGGCCCGGATCGCCCCAAACATCCGCTCATAATCCTTGCGAGTGTTTGGTGCCAAAGCCTTGTATTTCGCCGTTGAGCGGAATTCGTCGATCAGAGAGCCGATGGTGCCCGAAACCGCGTTTACCGGCCGGTCGCGCGTGAGGCGCACATATTCCTGGGTAAAGGCTTTCGTTCCCGGCTTCGCCTTTATCCGCGGCGCTCCCTTGCCGCGCCAGGCGTAGTAATAGGTCGCCTCGCCGCCGCCGGCCAGTTTGACCTTGACCTTATGCACGCCCACGAGCTTGCCTTCCATTCTGCCAGTCCCTCAAAGCCTTCTCAGCGGTGTCTTCTTCACGATCGACCGCAGTGAAGTTCTTGGGAGCGAATTCGATTTCGCCGCCCGGGTGCATGACCACCCGGACGTTGTGCATGGCTGCGGCAGACGCAGCATCGGAGATTTCGGACTTTGTGTAAGTGCGGGCTCGGCTCATGGCGCGCTATCCACATTGTTTCCACAGGCCGCCTTATGCTTTTCATGCTCTCGCTGGCGGACGGGATCTGCGAAGGTGAAGGGCTTGTCCGCGGGGACGGGTGCGGCGTCGGACTTCAGCGCGCGGATCGCGGCCGCCTGCTGATCTCTGATCCAGTCCGAAAGATTTTTGTGCTTGCGTGGGTCCAGCCGGACGCTCGAATCTGCAATGCCTTCCTCGATCAGCTTCGCTGCCGCTTCCAGCGCAGCGTTCCGGATATCGGCTTCATTGCTTGGCATCGGCATTCCCCTTCTGCTGTGGAAGGAGGGCGGCTTCCGGGTATATCTGCACGGAGCCGGTCTCGCGCTCGCTTTCGACGCAGTAGCCGACAGGCGTAAGTTCGGTGCTGTAGAAGCCAACTACTCGACCGTTCCACGACGATCCAGACTTCTTGCTGACTCGGTCGCCAAGTTTGAATTTGCGATCAGTGTTGTCAGCCCTAAGCTTCTCTATATCCCCCTTTGCTTCCAGCAACAGCGCATCGATTTCCTCTTGGCTGCGGTCCATCCACATGGCTTCGGACATGGAGAGGAGGCGGGTGGTGATGTCGGTCATGGTGTTGCCTCCGATGCGTTGGGCTGGGCGGCGTCACGGCAATCTCTCAAAGATGAGTAGACCTTTTGCGGTGCGCCCGCATCGCCGCCATCCAGCGGCAAGAAAGCAAAATCCCGGATTGCTAGACCGTACGTCGTCCGGACTGACAAAGGTGTAATGCCTTTCACCAGGCCAGCAGTGATCAGCGACCGCGTCAGCCTGACGGACAAGCTCTGATGAGAGGTGTCTGCTTTCGTTTCGGAAGAGCGAACATTCAATGCCCTCTTCGCCGTCCGCCCTGTACTCGGCAGCTCGCCAAACAAAGACAGCGTCCCCATCATCGGTTCGCAGGACGATATGCTCTCCGGGACCAACGAACTGATCCTGTTTAGGGTTTTTGTTCCGGCATGAGTAGTGCCGCCGGAACAAGGCAATACAGGTCCGATCACCGTCTTTTGTGAGATACCAGAGCGGGTCATGCACCATCCCCTCCCTTATCTTCCAAATCCGGTGCATTCTGAGAGACAACTGGGGTTGAGGTGCATGGGTGGGTGTAAAGACCCTGCCAAATCTCGCCATCCTCTTTGTGGCTGGGTTCCTTGGTGAAGTAGTGCCAGTAGTTTTCGCCCCAATTCTTGCCTCGATACCGCCACGCCACCGGCTCCTCCACATTATCGCCGGCCTGCGGGGCGAGGGCGGAGAGGGCGGCACGGACACAGGCGTCAACTATGCGCGTGAGATAGTCCGCTAGATCGTCATTGGTGGCTTCGTAGGTCACGCAAGTGTCGATCAGGTGGTCAATGGCAACCTGACCTGCTTTGCGTATCGCAGCCTCTACGCCGCGTTCGTGATCGGTCATGGTCATGCTGCGATCCTCCGTTCCTTTATCCGCTCGTCTTCAGCTTCCTTCGCTTTGAGGAGGGCTATGCAGATTGCGAGAGGAGCCGTTTTTGAGTGGAAGCACTCGCCCTGGCATGCTGGCCAGCGAATGCCCGTGTATGGACATTTCGGCCCCTTCTTGCGGTGAACGGTCGCGCGGGCTCCGCTCTCGTCCTTCGCCGACGTCAGGTGGTTCACGAAAAGGCTGATCTTTGCCCCAGGAAGAGCAGCCTCGCAGAGTGCTATGGCCGCATCCACTGATTCCGTGTATCTCGGGCAGGCCATCTTCCTGTAGAGGTATGGGCCGTAGTTTTCAGCGCCCGGTTCAGCCAAGCCAACGATGATGTGTATGTCCTTATCCAGATATCGAGACGGGCCGGACGCCTTCTCAAGGCTTTCGATGATTTCGGCTATGCTCATGGCTTCCCCTCAGTATGCTGGTTAATGATGGCGGCCGGCGCGAAAAGCTGGCGCGGTGGCAATGGGGCGTCGACCTTAAGCCAAGCCCATGCACGACCGAGTTGAATGGAGGCAATGTGAGAATCGGACACGGCATACTTTTCTGCTAGAACCTTATTCTGAACTTTTCCTCGCAATGATCTGATATCCAGGACATCTTGTTCCGTTAGTTTTGCAGTCGCACTGCGAGTGCCTCGGCTGTCGGTTCCGTGGATGGCGCGTTCTAGCTGATTTTCGGATGAAGTCGCCCACCTCAAATGTTTTGGCGCAATGCAGGCTTCATGGCCTTTGCCGCAGGAGTGCGCGGCTTCATGCTCTGGTGTCGGTGGAGGACCGTTCACCAGTTCACAAACGTATCTAGTAGCAACTATATTTTTTCCATTATGGTGTAGGCATGTGTACCCACTTCCAGTCGTTGCGAATGGCCATGTTAAACATTCGTCACCTTCGTGTAGGAGAGCGACGTTGAAGATCCAATTTTTGATTACGCCCCTTCCGGTGCTGCCGGAATTTGGGTCGCCATATTTATACCATCGCCTATAGTGCGATCGACACATCCCGCGGACGTGCAGATTATTTCCGCATCCTTCAATCGAGCAAAAAACAGCCATTCACTTAGACTCCGTATAAAGAGGTCTTGGCGCCAAAGTCGGTTTTGGCTCTCGTGAGAGCGACTTCAAAGCTTTCGGGAAGCCGGGGCTGCGGATCTTCTGCTTCGAGGCCTTGAGCCCGTTCGCGCCGTTATAGACACGCTTGGCCTTGGCGATCGCCTTCACGTCCTGGTTGGTCTTGCCGTCTTTGCCGCGGTGGCAGCAGTCCTTCCCGAGCAACTGGCCTTCGGCGATGGTGATCTTGCGCTGCTTGTCGGCTTCGGGGCGTAGGGCTTCCGCCAGGATGTGGTCGATCTCATAGGGCTTGCCGGCGAGGACGAGCTTGCAGCGCTCACAGCAGATTTGGCCCAAGTCATTCTTGGAGCGCTCGACGATCTGCTCACGTTGGTTTCGGGTGAATTCACGGCGCGCCATGTGGATAATCCATCTTTGATGCGCGCCGGAGGAGATTTTCTGCCTGAAGAGAAGGCTTCAGGTGATATGGATTGACACAGCCTGGATTGCCGCAAAGATGATCGATCACGAGGCCATCAGGTATCGGTCCAACAAGGCACTCGTACACTGCTCTGTGGGCTTGATATCCAGTGCCGTTAAAGTTCACGGACCCGTAGCCGTTCGGTTTCTTTCCTGATTTCCACCCCCAGCAATCATCTTTCGTACCAAATTCGATACGAGGGAATAGGAACTGCATGAGATTTTCATATGCACCATGCTCTCTTAAAAACCGTCTATGATCTACATTCCCATTCTTTTTTGCCGCCGCTCTGCATAGCCTGGACGTGGTGGAACGACTGAGGCGAAGCGTCTTCGCGATCTCGTGCTGCTTAACGCCGGCACAGATGAGATCCCAACATTTTTCTACATTTTCCTCAGAGTGAAGCATTGGCCCGCTCCTCCATGATCATATCGAAGGTATGCCGCGCCGAGTTGTGGATGAGGCGCATGAGGTTGTCCAAATCGGGACGCTGGGCCTGCGCCTCGAAAGCTCCGATGAACATCGAGACGGCCATGAGCACGTCAGCGGATTTATGGCCTTCGCAGACAGCCGCAATGGCGGTGACGAGTTCTTGGTGAACGCATGCGTGGGCGTGATTGTCAGCCATTGGCCTGTTCCTCCCTTTTTGCGAGAGAGGCTGCATATGCCTCCTCGGTCCTGCGGGCGTCCGCCGCGTCAGATTTGAATTTCTGGATTGCGAGATTGCTCAGCAGCCCCTTGTCGACGAACATCCGGCATTGACCATTCGTGACGCCAAGCTTCGGGATAAGCATGTGAAGGATGCTGTCCTCGTCGTTGCAATCCCGGTAGCTATAGAGCAGGTGAGCAAGCCACACCGGGCATTCATCCTGATGAAGGCAGCGTTCGCAGAACGTCTCTTCGTAATCGATGCCTTCGGTGCCGTTGGAAAAATATCCCATGGTCACACCCCCAATTCGCTTCGAATGCGAGCAAGCCGTTCATTGGCCTGGTTGCACGAACGCAGCGCTTCCTCCTCAGCCTTCTTGAGGTCGATCTTCGCCAGATCGGCATAGTCTGACCGCATCTGGTCGGTCACCGGTATTCCGTGTTTGGTCGCGGCCTTGAATTTCGTCTGGAAATGGTATGGCCTGCCTTTCTTCTTGAATTCCTCGAAGTAGGCGTCCGCCAGATCGGATGACAGGCGCTCGGAGCGGATAGAGGCAGCATCCTCCTCGCTGGTAGCTGGAAGCATTTCTCGCCAACTACCAGAACCATCTTTGTATTCGTTGACGCGCCATTCCAGGTTGCCTTTGGCATCACCAAAGAGCGAGAGGAGCTTAGGACCGTACTCGCGCCGCTCGATCGCCTGCGCAGCCGTCAAAATGTCGTAACTGTAGAGATCCACGAAATGTGTGATCTTGCCGTCGATGAAGGCTTCGAGATGCTCAAGACCCTTGTATTTGGACAGTTTAGCGAGCCGATCCTTGACCTCGCGCTCGGCGTTAAGCGCCTCACTGAGACGCACCGAGCGCAACCGCTCCGCTTCGGCCAGTTTCTTCTCCGCAACGGCTATTTCCTCGTCTACGACGGCAACAGGGGCCTTTGACCAAAGCTCCTCCTCGAATGTGGTTTCGCCTCGGCTATATCCGTAGCCGCCATCGTAATCTTCGAACCGAAGGACTTGGCTGACGACATACACGCCGTCGACCGTGACGGCCAAAAGCTCAACACGCCGGCCGTCCTTGGTGAACAATTCCATGCCGATTTCGAAATCTGGATTGATAGCCATGTCAGCCTCCGATATCCGAGACGCCACACGACAGCACTTCAGCCATGAAGCCAAAAGCCTGTGCCGCCGTCCGCTTTGAGTTGATGACTGCCCGTGCCGCAGCAGCGAGGGATTCGAGCTTGGGCCAGTTCGCCGGCTCAATTGCGTCTTTCCAGTCCATCTCTCTGGATTCGAGGAACTGCAGTCGGCTCTCGAATGAGATCTGCTCCTGGGCAAGCTTCATGAACTTGGCGGCAGCTTCGATGAGCTTTGCCCGTTGATCGGCTGAAAGATTGGAAGCCGCCGACGCATTGGGGGCGGTAGCGTCGGCGGCTTCGGCTTCTGCATCACCATGTCGTGCCTCACTGGTAGATGCATCGGCAAGGGAGGGCGCTACAGAGGAGGGGGACTCTGTAGCGCCGGCAGACGAGGGAGAGGGGGATTGCTCGTCTGCGTCCAGCGGGAGGGAGGCGCCGCCGGATTCGTGTTTCATGTCTTCCGGCATGGTGAGGACGATTCCCTGTTCGGCGAAATGCCGCACGATGCCGTCGAGATAGTCGGTTTTCTGCTTAGTGGTCATCAGCCGCGTAACCGGCAAGTCGAGCGGTTCGGCCATGATGGCAAGCTTCTGCTCATAGGGCAGAGGCTTCACCACTTCGTCATAGCGGATTCGGAAAGCCTCGTTTTCGGCCCGCAAGATCGGAACGCCGATGGTGAGCTTGCAATAGGAGCGAGCTTCCTCTGGTGTCATGTCGCCGCGCTGCTGGGATATTTCATTCATCCACAGGCGCTGCAGCTTATTCTGCGCCGTGGTGCGGTGCTTGCCATCCGTGAGCGACAGGGTGAACGGTACAGGCCGGTTTTCGATGAGGCGTGCCGCCATAGTTCGGTCATGCTCGGTTTCGATTGTGCGGTTGATCGTGGTCATGCCGCATCCTTCTGCCCATAGCGGCGCACGCGCTCGACAAGCTCGGCAAGCTCGTCATTGAAGCGGTCGATCTCGTCGGACATAGTCTTGATGTATGCCTCGTCTCGGTAGACGCGGACGGTCAGCATGGGAAGCTTCGGCCAGTACGAGACGAAATCCCACCATTCCCGCCCGGAAACCCAGAGATTACCCTGAACCTGAGCGACGTGCTCGGGTGGCAGACGATTCCGTTCCAGCCTATCGATCTGGATTTCGGGCAGGGCAGTCTTGATCTCCAAGCCGCCGTTGTCACCGATCAGGCTATCAGGGCTAGAGCCCTTCAAGCCGTTGCGGATGAATCCGACCTGGATAGGCTCTTGGTCGGTGATGAATGCGTATTCCTTCCGGGCGATATCCTCCATCTCATGGCCGCGCTCCATATGGCCGTTGGAGAAGGAGACGTTCGGCTCGCCGGTATAGATCTCGGCGGCAAGCTCGCGCATGTATTTGCTGCGGATCTTGCCTTCCCCCTTCGCCATGACCGTCGCGAACTTGCTGGCGGTCGGGATGCCCATACGGGCAGCAAGCCATTCCGGCGAGTTCTGGTCGCAATCGAAAATCTGGAGCGTCATGCTGCGCTCCCTTGGCTGCGCTGGGTGGCGAGGTAGGCCACGCGCTGGCGAAGCGAGCCGACGACCTCGTTGAACTGCTTCAAGGGGATGTCGGTGACGGCATCGACCTTCCACCGTTCACAGAATACCGCCGTGTCAACTTCGCCCTTCTCGATAAGATCGCGGATGACAGACGCTTGTGCTTCGGTGATAAGCTTGGCGTCGTCGTTCGTCTGGTCTGCTTTGCTGCCGTCGTCATCAACCGCCGCAGCCAGGCCAAGGGCCGCCTTGAGCGTGTACCGCTGCAAATAGGTGACCGTCGATCCGATCTGTTGAATACTGTTCTTGTTGCCGCTGTCGTCACGGCCGGCCATGAGCGTGTTTTCCTCGCTGTGGCCCATCTGGTGGGAAATGATGCAGGTGACAGAGATCGGCAGGTTCGGGTCGGCCGACGTGCGATAACGCACCGACAGGCCGTTGGCGGACAGAACGGGACCGATCTGATTCATGATCGACGCCAGATCTTCGTATTGATAATTCGTGCGCCCTTTCCCGGTGGTGAAATCTACCTTCCGGTTTTTGACGATCGCCGGCATATTGGCCTTTGCCGCAGCCATCGCCGCGTCGAAAGCCTTGCGCGCCTGGTTGGCTTCCCAACGCTCTTGCAGGTTCATGAGCTGCGTAAGCGTCTCCACGCTGGCGCCGGACGACACTGCACGGTCAAGCATCTCCATCGGCGTCATAACGGCGCGAGATTGCTCGCTGGCTGCGATCTGCGCCGGGGTGTGGACTTCGACTGCATTTCCCATTTTCTTCGCCTCCATGGCTTGCTTTGCCTTCGCGACAACGCCAGTAGCGAGGCCGCCGATATGTTCTTCAGTTCCGGGGATATCGAGGAGGTCAGCCACGGCGAGTCTCCTGTGCAATGAGGTCGCGAGTTTTGAAATGCGTCTCCATCCTCGCCATGACGGTGAAGGCGAGTATCCCGCCGATCGCCCCGATAAATAGGCAGACGGCAAGCTGTGTTCTCCAAGAGATGAAGACGACAGGGGGAGGGGTGAGGGGCTTCTCGGCGCATTCACCGGTAGGGCAGGCACAGCCGCCGAAGGCTTTGATGATGCAGTCGGTCATGGCTTCGCACTCCCATCGTCTAGGAAAAATGGGCACGGCCCTAACCCACAGCGGGCACATGTGCGTGGATAACGCTGATTTTGGAAACGCAACCGAGTCGAGCAGTTCACAGGACCGGGAGACGTTGAGGCGTGTTTGGTCGGGTCTTGGCGGACGCCCACAGCAAACACCGGAGTTTCGCCGCGGAAATCAGCCCCTGTTAGGGCGACGTCTCCAGCGCAAATCGAAGCGACATGCTGGAACGGCCGAGCCGGCGCCGGCTCGGCAATCGCAGCCTGCAGACGGTCGATCGCCATCTGTACCGTGTCAGGGTCGCAGGGGAGGCCGGATAGAGCGTCGGCTTTGAAGTGCTGCAGGTAGCCTATGGCCTCGTTTATGGTGCGGCGGTTGGTCATGGATTTGCTCCAAGGACGGCGATTTGCGCCTCAAGTTCTCGAATGTGGCGGATGTGTCGGTGCATCGCTTCGTGGTGGTCTTTCCGCCGCTCACGGATGTATTCAGCGACGAAGACAGGATCGATCCGGTAAATATCGCCGTGCCGAAGGAACATCTCCGAGCCGCCGCCGATAGCGTCAGATATTGCCGTGGTGATCTGCTTGGCCCACGTTTCGAGCTTCGCATCTGCATGCTTCTCCTGCTCGTTCGCCGACACCAGATCGATCAATGCCAGGCGGATCTCGCTCGGGAGCCCTGTGTATGGGTCAAGCAGCGCGATGAGCTTATCGGCTGCGTCTGTGAGCTTGCTCATGCCGCCCTCGCTGAAACCTGAATAACCGGAGCCTTGAACCCGTCTGCGAGGCTCGCCATGACCGAAGTCGCGTAGACCTCGCCACCGACACGATCTGCTCTGCGCTGCGCCCTAGCTTGGGTCCGAAACAGCTCTGCGTCTTCTCGATCAGGAGAAAAGCCGTCGTACCTGGGGGTCTCGCATCCGTC
This sequence comes from Rhizobium sp. N122, assembly GCF_002211295.1. NCBI lineage: Bacteria > Pseudomonadati > Pseudomonadota > Alphaproteobacteria > Hyphomicrobiales > Rhizobiaceae > Rhizobium > Rhizobium sp. N122. The sequence goes on from NZ_LOKU01000078.1 coordinate 193,929, forward strand.
GTAATATTCGGGCGAACCGGCGATCAGACGTTCGATGAGATAGCGCTTGGCGAATATCATGACCGGCCCTCGGATCTGCCCTGACTGAAGTGAGCGTCCACAATGCGGATCGTCTCCTCAGAGACTTCACCGAACAGCGGGTCGTGAATGGCGGATGGTTCCGAAGGCGCAGTCTCAGCCTCAAAGCGCTCTCGTTCTTCGCGGACGTATCGAGGCTGCCGCATCGAATAGGACATGCGCCGGTAGACCTCTTTCTGGGTGAGGATCTGCGCGGCCATCTGGTATCCTTCGATGCAGTGCTTCGCCGCCCATTCCTTGGCCATCCTGTCGCAATCGGCGGCAATCTTTTCGAACTGCTCGGCGTGGAGTTCGTCCCAGGCTTCACGATCTGTTATGGAGGTCATAGCTTGCCAGACTCCGGTTTGGCTGGCGGCGCGATAGTCGCCAAGACCGATTGGAACACCGGATGAACGTGGCTGTTGCCGGTCGGCGCCGTATGTCCTTCGACGCTTGAGATGGCCTCGCGGACCTTGCTAAGAAGCACCATTTCCTTGTTCGGGATGAAGCCGTCTTGGTCGCAGTCGGCGTCTGCCTTGTTGTCGAAGTAGTCCTCGCACTGAAGCAGGGCTTCAAGAACCTCAGGCGCGGCAGTCGTGAGCCCTTCGATCATATGGCGGACCATCGCCTCGGCCTGAACGGCGTCGAGCAGGTTGGTGCCAGACGGCTCATGCTTCATCGGGTGCGGGGTGTTTTCGTTGTATTCCGCCCTGAAGCTGATGCCAGCGTCGGGACGAAAGTTCTCAGGAAGCTTCCAACTGAGGAAGCGGTCAACCATGTGTTTTATCTGGTCCTTCGTCATTGCATCATCCTCGGTTCAGTTGGCGCGGAAGGGATTAAGCGGATGCCTTGCGGGCGGCGATCATCGCAGCAGGCGTCTGCCCGTTGCGCCAAGCCTCATCAAAGGCAGAGCAAGCTTCCTGAGGCGTCTTGCCAAATCCGCTCACCCCGATTTGAAGATCATCGCCGAGCAGGGCGCACCACATGTCTCCGTCTGCGAAGACACGAGGGCGCAAGAGAACGTGCGGCGCGGTAACGGCGTGCTGGATGACGCCTGCCATCTCGCAGACGGAAAGCTGGATCATGTAAGCTTCGTTCGAAAAGTCCGTCATCGTCTCTATCCTTCATCTGTCCCAGAACATCGGCGGAGGCCGGATCTGCGGGGTGGGTGGTTCAGGCGGCGACTGCTTCAATCGGCGCCAGATCAAGCCACTGCGCGCCGGGAACGCCCATCTCGATCAGGATCTGCACAACATCTTCCGCGAAAGCGCTCAGCACCTTGTCTCTGGCTTTGGACCAGGCGTAGGCGGAGGCGTCGGCGGAGGCGGAGGCGTAGGCGGAGGCGTAGGCGGAGGCGGAGGCGTAGGCGGAGGCGGAGGCGTAGGCGGAGGCGGAGGCGGAGGCGTAGGCGTAGGCGGAGGCGGAGGCGTCGGCGGAGGCGTCGGCGTAGGCGGAGGCGTAGGCGGAGGCGGAGGCGTAGGCGGAGGCGGAGGCGTCGGCGGAGGCGTCATTCGCCACTTTTTTCGCGTTCAACGCGGCTTCCTTGTTCGCTTCCTTTTCGCAGCGGTCGGCCGCCGCCAGGAGCGCGGCTTTGTGGTTGCTGTCCTTGTGGATGGATGCCGCGGCACGGAGCGCGATCGGCACTTGCTTGCGAATGGCAAGATCGACGAGGCGGCGCGCGAATTCCTTGTCGTCCAGATTGTCGCGGCTGCCGAGCTGGATGAGCGCAAGGCGACGAAGGCCGGCGGCTCGGGCTTCATTGCTCGACCACTGGCTGTCGTTCAGCCGGATCTTGAGGCTGCGCAGGATCGGCGCAACGCACTTCGGGTCATCGCTGTGCGGGAGACCGAGGGCGTAGCACACGGCTGCCTCGACACACATATGGCCGGGGATCGGATTGCCCATCCCAGAGACGAGACCGGCGTCTACCGTCTTCAAAACCTTCGCTGCAATTTCTCTGGTGATTTCCATTTCCGTCTTCCTCTGTTCGAGATCGTCTTCGATATCCTCCGCAGTGAAGGGAGGATGCCGAAGGGGATCAGGAAGCGGGGCGGTCGACGTACTCGACCTTGGGGACGTACGGGAACGTCACCGGGACGCGGCTTTCGAAACTGGTGAAGCAAGCGCCTGAAGGCTCACGAAATACTCGCCCTTGGCTGTCGTAAGCCTCGCCATTCGTTTTGAAGACATGCGAGCAGCGCTTGTTCTGGAACTCGCCTGGGCATACTTCATGCCACTCGTCATCTTCCCCGGTGAGAGGCGTGAGGGGTTCGAAGCGGGCAACGCGTTCGAATGCCTGTATGGCGATCGATGCCGACATGCCGCTATGTCCTTCGTCAGCGAAGACGTCGATCATCCTCATGACCGCTTCACCCAGCATCCCGCCGTACATGCTGTCTTCGTCGAAGAAGCCGGCGCGGGTCAGTTCGTCCTTGGCAAATTCTTTCAAGCTCATCGTCTTCCTCATCATCTTCCGCTTGGTGGAGCAGTGAGGCCGTGGGGGCTTCGATCTGCTTTCGATAAATTCTCGGTGGCTATCGTGCGGAAATGTCCATGACATCGCCCCAGCGGTCGTCGTCGGACGACAAGGAAAACGTCAGGTTCTTCCGGGCCTCAGCCTCATTACGGAGGACTCCGCGCATGATCAGGATCTTGCCCTCGATGCAGGACGCCATGTCCCAGTTGCCCTGCTCGCGCTCTGTCCCGGAGTGCTTGCCATGAGCGGCCCGCTTCTCCTGGACATAGGCGTACAGCGTGTTGAGGAGTTCTTCGTTCGTCATCGGGTCGCCTCGGGTTGATGCAGAAGATCGGCCGGGGCGGTTCTCTGCGGTTGATGGAGCAGATCGGCCGTGGCTTCTTCGTGCTCCGTTGGCATTCGTTGTACAGGCAAACTATACAGCGTGCAAGAGGGGCTGAGAAAAAAGTTTAGGCAGACTAGACAGAATTTTTGGATGAGCGTATCTCTGTCGCCAGTGATTGGGCGACCGGGTGCAATTCCCGAGCTGACGAAGCCCAGCGGCGCGGGAAGCGAAAGTCCTTAAGTGCGCTGTCAGAAAATCAGGACGAGGGCGAAGCGAATGGCCCCTCTGGCACGTGTCCCATCCCGGCTCCGGCCTTCAGGAAGACATGGCTATAGTTTCCCCTGCTTCATGGATTTAGTTCCATGGGGTAGGGGGAAGCTATGGCCGGAACCCTCCCTCACCAGCCTTCAAGACAAGGGAAAACAGATGGATAGGAAGAGTATCTCTGAAGAAGAGATTAAGTCTCAACAGACCGAAAATGGTGGTTGGACCAAACAGACGCTCGCACAATGGGGCGTGCCATGGCCGCCACCGAAAGGTTGGAAAGAGGCTTTGCTGAAAACCGGTGTGCCGTTCAGCGCTTGAGGTGCTTCAGCAGGAAATTTGCACGGTCGATGATTTCGTGAACCGCGGCGATCTCGGAAGGCTCTTCGTTCAGAAATGTCGAATGGAGCCGGGAAATTATCTCAGCGGTCACGGACCGATCGTTGTCCCTGGCGGCTCTGGAAATCTTCACCCGAAGTTCCAGCGGAATCCGTAAGTTGAACTGGGGGTCATCCTTCGACATGGTGAACAGATGACACAAAAGTTTACCGCCTGATATGCACCACTTATCTACCACTTGCGCGTTCCGATACAAGCGCGGGTGGCTAGCCACGGGGCTGGCGGTGGGTTAGTGTTTGAGTTCGTAACCGGCGGAATAATAAAGAAAAATTAAAATTGTAATAATCACAAAACACCGTCGGGCGAGTGAGGAAAGAACACTTTTCGGGAGAAGGAATCATGCTCGGCATGGAGGCAAGCAGTTTTGCCGAACGGCACTCGATGGATCATGCCGCCCTCGCGGAAGATCCGCTGCTAGAGGCTATCGTGCGATATCGACAGGGGATGTCTGATTTCGCCGCAAACGCGCCTGACGACCTGGCTTTGGCTGATGCATTCGCCGAGAAATCCTATCGACCAGCACGGCGCATCCTTGTGGCATGGAGCAAGCCGGCCGTGACTTTCGTCGGCGCGGTATCAGCGCTCAAGATGGCAAAAGACGCCGATTTGAACGACGATTCGGAGGTCGTCAGCGCGATGGTGAAAGCCTCGCTGGCATATTTCGAGTCCGTCCGTTGAGCTCCTCCTCAACGCGAAATCTTCCGCCGTCGTTCGATTGGTGACCACTTTGCGATCACGATATCAGTGACCGTAATTTCCGTATCGCTATCGCCAGTGAGTTCAATATCCGACTGCCAGTCGGGATCGGTGCTTTCCGGCCGCAAGAGCCACCGGCCACTTTCCCAGATTAGGGTCTTGGCTGTGTATTCGGCAAGCCCGTGCTGCAGGCGCCGAACGATGACCAAGTCACCATGTTCCGGCTCGATGCCGCCAGAATGCAGCTCGATCGCGTGCAGATATTCACCGTTGGCCGCAACCTTGTTGATGCTGTTCCCCGAGACGCGATAGAGGCGCTGCCCGTAGCCTGGATAATCCGGGTGTGTGGCGACCGGCTCATAGGTCCGCTCGAAGCGAACCGTGGCTTCCTTCCACATGCCGGCGGCGACCTCGCCCACGACTTCCAGGCCAACCCTCATGGCCGAAGGCTCATCTTCGCCCACGCCATTGACCAGCCAATTGAGCGGCTTATCCGTCGCCTGGGCTATAGCCTGCAGCGTCGAGTGGCGCGGCCGAACCTCCCCAGATTCCCACTGCGCAACGGCCCCGCGGGTCTTCCCCACGGCGGTCGCCAGCTGCTCTTGCGTCATCTTGGCGTCTGATCGCGCTTTGAAGATTCGTTGGTTTAGTTCCATGGCGAGACCATAGCCATCGGGCTGTACAAAATCTCCGATAGTCTCACTTGACGCGCCGTTAGTTAAACTGTACATCTTGGTCATTCTCGCGAAATAGGGAGTGCGGAAGTGCAGAAGCTGGAAGGAATGGACGCCGTTCGAGACAGGATGCCGCTGGCACGCCTGGCCCGTGAGATCGGCATCACTCGCGGGGCGGTCGCCCAGTGGGATAAGGTTCCGGCCGAGCGTCTCGGCGCAGTGAGCCGTGTTACCGGCATCCCGTTGGAGCGCCTGCGTCCGGATCTCTTCGAAGAAGCGTCGGATGTCTCGCAATGAGGGACGAGACGCGAGCCATTCTTGATAGGATCAAATCCTATGCCGGTGAGGGCCTCACCCGCGACGAAACTGCTGTAAGGCTTGGTCTCAGCTACCAGACGGTAGTTAAATACGCTTTGAGCAACGGCATCGCTTTCAAGCGGAAGAAAGATGACGGCCCAACAGGTAGCCGTAACTCCGTAATTTGCCAGCGATATCTCAAAGGCGAAAAGCAGACTGATCTTGCCAGAGAGTTTGGCATTACGCGTGAGCGCGTTCGGCAGATTATCGAACGCTCTGGTCTCGTCTCGGAGAGAAAGCGCCATGCTGATTTCATAGCGGTTGTCGCCGGGACGGTATCTCGCAAAAATCTCACCCTCACCGAGGCGGCCCATATGTTCGGGCTGTCGAGAGCCAACGTTTACACTCACTGCCGAATGCATGGGGTGACACCTGCAAGCGTGACGGCCGAGGAGCGGGCCGAACTCAACGCTCTCGCTCTGCAAGTGGTATCCGGGAAAAGCGTCAGGCAGGCATCCAATTGCGATCACGCAAAGGCGGAAAAGCTTAGGCGTCATCTTGTAAAAAACGGCATCAATGCCAGAGGCCGTAGCAGATGGGATGATTTTTCCGAAAGGAAGAGACTTATCGCGGAATGGAAGTCCGCCGGTCTTTCTTGGGAAGAATGCGCCGTAAAGCTCTCCAAACACGATGGCCGGAAAATTACCGGCGGCGCTTTGGTATCGTGGTGCAGCAGACATATGAGGCAACTGGTCGCTTTTAAGAAGGCCAGCGGTCTTCCGAAGGGAGTGACCAACCATAAGGGTCGCTTCATGGCGCAGATCAACCTCGGCGGAAGATCCAAGTATATCGGTCTTTTCGATACCCCTGATGAGGCGCACAAGGCTTATTTGGTAAAACTTCATGAAACGAGCCCAGTGGCTGGGGTTATGCAATGACCGCCGCCACCGCCCTCCAATCCGCCCCGCGCGTCTACCTCGATCTCGACGGCGTCATGGCCGATTTCGATGCCCATTTCCCGGCGCTCTTCGGCGTGGACCACCGCAGCATGCTCGATGACGACATGTGGTCGCAGATCAATGCTCATCCGAGCTATTTCCGCGATATGCCGCAATGCCCCGGCGCCTTGAATTTCTTCAAGAGCATCGAGGCGCTGAACCCGATCATTCTGACGGCCTGCCCGAAGTCCAATTACGCCCATGCAGCGCGACAGAAGCGCGAATGGGTGAGGGAACACCTCGGGCATCATGTTCCCGTGCTGCCGGTCATGGGTGGCTCCAGCAAGCCGCTGTTTATGCATGCTGCCGGAGACATCCTGATCGATGATTTCGAGCGGAACACCGCCGCATGGTCCAAGGCCGGCGGCGTGGCGATCCTCCATTCCAATTTCGAAGACACGAAGGCGGCTCTCGGGGATGTCATGAAGCGCGCGATACGCGCGGCGGAGGCTGCATGAGGTGGCTTGTTTCCAAGTTGGCTCCCCGGCTGATCTCGATCGCCGATCGGCGCGATGCGGATATCTACATAGGCGGCCGCGAAGACACGTACCTGGCTCGCTGGTGGCTGATACCGCGCAACAAGTGGTTCAACGTCTATCTGCACCATTTCCAGCGCTCTGATGACGACAGGGCCTTGCATGATCATCCTTGGTGGAACCTGAGCGTTCTTCTTCGCGGCTCCTACACCGAGGAAACGATCAACGCCGGCGGCGTCCACGTCATGACGATCAGGACGGCCGGCGATGTGAAGTTTCGGTACGCTTCCGAGGCTCATCGCATCGAGCTCCATGCTGGTCCTTGCTGGACGCTTTTCATTACCGGCCCACGCATCCGCGAATGGGGGTTCCATTGCCCGAAAGGCTGGCGCAGTTGGCGAATTTTCACCAACCCGGCCGACAACGGAGCGACGGTTGGTCTCGGCTGCGGCGAATACGATGAGGGGGCACCGAAGTGACCATCCAAACCAAGCACCAGTTCGATATCTCCGCCCAGGTCGAAGCCGCTCGCCAGTCTCAGCGCGTCGGGTTCGAGGTCATCGCGACAAGGAGCCGGTCATGAAACCCACCCTGTCTCCCGAGGCTCTGTCCGCACGTGTTGGCAGCGATACGCGCCATGCGAGGGTGGTCGGCATCCTCTGCGCCGTATACCCCAAGGAAATCTCTGCATCGAACCTGATGGTCCGCGCTGGCCTTCAGTTCCATGCCGATCGCGTGGCGGCGTTCACCCAGCTTTGCATTTCCGTTGCCCACATCAATTCCAGGCTTCCGCATCGAGTGGGTTGGAAGATCGATCGGACTGGTGGAACGCCCAACGATTTCTACAGGCTGGCTCCGGCGGTTGAGAGCAAAGGGGATGCGGCATGAGCGATTTCGTGAAGGGCTTTCTCTCCGCAGCCGGCGGCGCCATCGCTTTCGCCATCATCATCTTCCTTGCCCGTCGCCATCCGCGTTCGCCGGTCCTCGATGATCTGGACTACGACAACGCCCATCCGGACGGCTGGGTAAATCACTTCAAGGAGGATAAGCCGTGACCGTTCTCCTCATCATGCTCCAGGCCATTCTCGCGGCCATGATCGCCTCCTGCATCCTCGTTTTGCTGGCCGCTGCATTTCGATACATGCGCGCCGCACCGGAGGATCGGGTTCTTATCTCCGACGCCCCCGAAAGGGGAAACGTCATTCATCTTCATCATTTCCGCCGGAACGCTTCAGGTTCCAAGCTTATCGCTCCGGCAACTCCTCAGTCTCCGTCTTCTGACGTGGGCTGACGCAATACCTTTCTGCCGCGCCCTGACGAGGATCAACCTACGTAGGGCGCCAAAAAATGAACAGGGAAAGTTCTGACCGGATTTCGGTCAAAGCAAATCAGGGAAAGTCGAAAGCAATGTCAGCAGTAAATGTTTTCAATCCCACGGAAGCAGATATCGCGGCTCGGGAAATGATTGAGCGGACAAGCCGGGGCTACGGAGACCAGATGAACGCATACGACAAGGTCGCTGATCTTTGCAGCCTGTCTGGTCGTCAACTTCGCAGGTTCCTTTCCGGAGATCTGAAAGACCCGAGTTTTCGGTTGCTCAGCGGAATACAGGGCGGCTGGATCAAGTTCTGGAAGGCTGAAGTTGGGCGGCTTCAGACGGTCGTGGCGGACTACGAGGAAAGGTACGGGAGTGATCATCTTATCGATATTAAAGCTGAGGCTGAAGCTTTGGCTAAGAGGTTGGAAATTGCGGAGAAACAAACGAAAGGACGGTGATGGCAATGGCAACAGCGGCAGGACATAAAGCCGGAAAGATCAGTGAGGAGGATATGGACGTTCTCCTCGCAATTCACACGCGGAAGCTTTGCGCTGATCGCGAGGCCAAGAAGGCCGCCGCTGCGCTTGAAACGAAGCACCTGGCGGATGCCAAGAACGACGGCTTCGACGTCAAGGAAATCAAAGACTACCTCGACGTGATGCTGTCCGACGACCCAAAAAAGATCGTCGACAAGTTCGGCATGATGCGGCGCAACCGCGAAAAGCTCGGCGTCATCCCACCGCAGGCCAAAGACCTTTTCTCCGACCGTGTGACGCGTGAGCAGCAGATCGATCGTGACGGCTACGAGGCCGGCTTGAACGGCCTTGAGCGCAATCCGCGCCATACCCGAGGCGGCACCGAGGATGACGTCTGGTACGCCGGATATGACCGAGGCCGGTCGAAATACGAGGGCCGCTGGGAGATTGTTCTTGCCGCGATGGAAGCGGCCCGCGTGGCGGAAGAAACGGCAAAGACCGGCGTCGAGCCCCCGACCAAAAGCGAAAACCCCTTCGCATTCACCCAACACTGACTGCCGGCCGCCATCCTCCTCCCAAGCGGCGGCTGGAACCTTACTCGGCGCGAATGCCGAGGATTTTTTCGAACCTTTGAGGAACAATCATGATCGTTTGGGGAATCGACGCTTCGTCAAAGTGCGGGCTGGCCATCTGGGATACGGACCGCGATCTGGCTTCGGTGCATTGCGAGGTGATCGAGGTCAAAGGCGAGAGCAACCATTATTGGTTCGCCGCGCAGATGGGCCGGATTCTTCGCGCTCGTGTGGAGCGTTTCGGAATGCCAGACCTCCTTGTCATTGAACAAGGATCGCATAGCACCCAAGGCACAGGCGTCAACGGCGTCATTTGGGCATGGAACTGCATCGGTGCCGTCATGGCATTTTCCGGCATCTGCGAATTTCCGATTGCCACCATTCATCACGACTCTTGGCGCAAGCCGTTCTATGGGGCTGGGTTCGTATGCCCACAAGAGCCTGTCATGGAGACTGTAGAGGAGCGAGGACAGAGAATCCGCCGCCAGGTCATCGAGAAGGGCAAGCCGAAATTCAAGAACGACTGGAAGACGGCAGCAATCCAGAAATGCGAACGGGATGGCGTCACGCTGCCTCCCCAAAAGACGATCGCTCACAATGCCGCCGAGGCTGTCGGGATCGCCCATAGCTGGGTTCACTCCACGCCGATCAATGAAGAATTCCACGCCGCTTTCAAGGCCATGAAGCTCGCCAACGGCGATCGCGAGGCGAACTTGTTCAGCGCCGGCAAACTTCGCTCTCAGCAGCGGAATGACAGGAGCGCGGCATAATGGGAAAGCGCTCGTCATTTGATCGCCGCAAGAACGACGCCTATCACACCCCAGCCGCACCAGTCGCGGCGCTCATCCCTCATCTTCGTGGCATACGGACATTTGCAGAGCCGTGCGCGGGCGAGGGGCACCTTGTCGGCCATCTACAGCGCCACGGCCTCATCTGCGCCTACGAGGGCGATATAGAGGCTGGATACGATGCGCTGACCTATCGCTTCGAAGATGAGGCGACCTTTGACGCCATCATCACCAACCCGCCGTGGACGCGCGAAATCCTCCATCCGATGATCGAGCGGTTTCAGCAGATCGCGCCGACGTGGCTGCTTTTCGATGCTGACTGGATTCATACCCGTCAGGCCGTCCCGTTCATCGACCAGTGCAGCCACATCGTCAGCGTCGGCCGGGTGAAGTGGATCGAGGATTCCAAGTTCACCGGCAAGGATAACGCGGCCTGGCACCGCTTCCATGCACAGCATACCGGCGGCCCTCGGTTCTTCGCCAGAGAGGCAATGGCTGCGTAATGGCAAAGCTCACCAAAGCCCAAGCAAAGGCTCACCAGCAGGCATGCGACCTCCTGAAGAAGGAAGTCCTTTCCGAGGACGACAAGATATTCGTGCTGGAGAATTGGCAGGAATCCGCATCTCACATCAATACCGTTGCCGGCGCCTTCTTCACTCCCTTCCATCTAGCACGAGACTTCGCGATCGAGGTCTATCCCGGCAAGATCATCGACCTATGCGCTGGGATCGGCATGCTGTCGTTCGCCGTCAAGAGCAAGCACCAGTGGGATAAAGCACCCCTAGATTTGACATGCATTGAGGTCAATCCGGATTACGTGGCAGTGGGGAAAAAGATCCTGCCGGAGGCAACCTGGATTGAGGCCAGCGTCTTCGACGTTCTGGCGATGGATCTCGGGCATTTCGACGTTGCAATCAGCAACCCGCCATTCGGTCGGATCAAGCGGCATGAAGGAAAGAGGGCGCCGCGATATACCGGCGCGGAGTTTGAATTCCATGTCGTCGATATCGCGGCCCATCTCGCTGACTATGGGGTCTTCATTCTCCCCCAGATGTCCAGCGGCTTCAAATACAGCGGCACGCAACGCTATGATCGCGATACGGACGGCAAAGCGTTCGACTTCCAGCAGAACACCGGCATCTTCCTCGGGCCATCCTGCGGCATCGACACCGAATGCTACCGGGACTCGTGGCGCGGCGTCTCGCCTCTCTGCGAGATCGTCTGCTGTGACTTCGCAGAGGACCAGGCCGAACCGGACGCTCCGGTGCTCGAGATCGCCGATGAACCGGCGCCCGCCGTCGACGCCCCCAAAACGCAACTCGATCTTTTTGGAGAGGCAGCATGAACGCCGCAAGACACGACTTCACCCCGGCCCAGATGGCGGATCACTTCGGACAACCGGCGGAAGTCCAAGTCGCCCCCAGCAACATTGAGGCGGAGCAAGCCCTTCTCGGGGCCGTCCTCATGAACAATGAGGCTCTGGACGTTCTCCGCGTTCCGCTTGAGCCAAGCCATTTCTACGAGGCAATCCACCGCGATATCTTCGGGGCAATTCTTGATCTCCGCAAGGCCGGCCGCCATGCGAACCCGGTCACCGTCCGCAATTATGTCGATGACGTGCAGATCGGGGAAAAGACGATCTCGCAATATCTCGCCAGTCTGGTGAGCAATGCGGTCACAGTCATCAATGCACCCGACTATGCCCGCGCCATCATCGAGGCATCGGCACGGCGGGCCTGTCTTCAACTCAGCCAGAAGATGGAGAAGACGGCCTACTCGAAAGAACTCGATATCATGGATGAGTTCGAGGCCCTGAAGGCAAAATTCGAGGATGTCGTTAAAGCGCTTCAGGGCGGCGATGGCATCGAGAACCGCCGACCTGGCGATGCTTATCTGGATTTCTTCAGCTCAACATCTCTGAACGGTGGCGCCGTCGGCGTGGTCATTGCTATCCCGGCCATCCGCGCGGCGATCGGCGAAGATGTCTTTGCGGCCGGGAATGTCTATGGCCTACTCGGGGCCAGTGGCGAAGGAAAAACCGCCACCACGATGCAACTGATCTACGGCGCCGTTGCTGCCGGTCACCCGGTTCTTTTCCTCTCCTATGACCAGTCGGCGCCGCAATGCGTCAGGCAGATGATCGCCCAGGTGCACGGCATCGACACAAAGCAGCAGAACGATCCCGAGCGCCGCATGACGCAGAGCGAGCGCGACAAGTGCATGATGTTCGTTGCATGGCTCAACCAGCAGCCGTTCGAAATCATCCGCTGCCGGCGCGAAGGGATATCCCGGCTCCTCGCCTACGCCAAGCGCTTCATCAAGCGCCACAAGAACGGTAAAACCCCGCTCATCGTCATTGACCATATCCTGAAGATCAAGCCGCGGGATGATCGCGCATCGCCAGATGTCCGCTCGAGCGAGATCAACATGGAAGCCAAGGCGTTCGCAGACGAGACGCAGTCATCTTTCCTCATCCTCAATCAGCGCAACGGGCAGGGCGGCTATCGCCTCAATCCTCGCCCGATCGGCAAGGACATCTACGGCGGTGAAGGGGCAAAGCAGGATTATGACGCCATCGCCTACCTCTATCGGCCGCAGCACTGGCGCGAGGAAATGCTCGCCACGGCGGCCGATGACCGGGAGCGCGGGAAGATCAACGCGGTCTTTGCCGAGTTCGGCGGTGATGTCGAGGAGATTGCAGAATTCGGGGCGCTGAAGTGCCGCTTCGGTGGCCGCGGCATTCGTGAGCGGGAGAGATTCGAAGCTCGGTACACACGGTACGTCCCTATCCAGCCTCAGCGTGAACCGGAGCTTTTCTAATGACCACCCTCATCCCCCGATACGTCCCTAACGCTCCAGAACGGGAAAGGGAGTTGTTCTGATGCGCTATGGCTCCGTCTGCTCAGGAATAGAAGCTGCGACCATGGCATGGCATCCGCTCGGCTGGACGCCCGCATTCTTCTCCGAAATCGACAAGTTCCCGTCTGCGGTTCTTGCTCATCACTATGGATCGAACATGCCTGGCGAGCCGCTGGCAAAGAACGGGATACCCAACTATGGCGACTTCACGCAGATCGGCCCTGAAGCAGGACCAGTCGACCTTCTTGTGGGAGGAACGCCCTGCCAGTCCTTCTCGGTCGCTGGAAAGCGTCTCGGATTGGATGACCCGCGCGGCAACCTCGCCCTCGAATATCTCTCTCTGGCTCGCCGCCTGCGCGCCCGCTGGATCGTTTGGGAAAATGTCCCCGGCGTCCTTTCCTCTTACTCCGGAAGCGAACAGACAGCACGTGAAGTTCAGGAAGGTCCAATTGGAGGAGAGGGAAACGGTATCGAAGACCGTGACTTCGCCATGTTCCTCTCCTTCGTTCGGGAGTGCGGGTATGGGTTCGCCTACCGAGTTCTTGACGCTCAACATGTGCGGGTGGACGGCCACGCTCGTGCCGTCCCACAGCGACGGGAGCGTGTGTTCCTTGTCGGATATCTTGGAGACTGGCGACCTGCCGCCGCAGTACTTCTTGAGCCCGAAGGCATGCGCGGGGATTCTGCGCCGAGCCGGAAAGCGGGGCAAAGAGTTGCCCCAACAATTGCAAGCCGCCCTACAGGCGGTGGCGGACTCGGGACCGACTTCGATCTTGATGGAGGATTGATCGTCGATGAGGCAGCCCGCTGTGTCACAGCGGGCTATGCCCAGCGTCTTGATTGGGAGACGGAGAACTTCGTCGCCCAGGCATACGGCGGGAACAATACCAAAGGCCCCATCAGTGTCGCTACCGCGGTAAATGCTCACGGTAGCCCCGCTGGTCGCATCGACTTCGAAAGCGAAACGTTCGTTGCTCATAGCCTTCGGGCCGAAGGCTACGACGCCAGCGAAGACGGGACGGGCAGAGGGACGCCTATTGTTCCTATCCCCATGACGCTGGCGATCCGTGGCAGAGACGGTGAGCCTGATATCGAGTGGCGGCAGGACGGAACGGCAAATGCCATCCTGACACCGAATGGCGGGCGCGCTGGTATGGGCGTTGGGGCGATTGCTCATGCTATCCAAGCTGGCGCGCTTCGTGAAAACCCAAACAGTGGCCCTGATGGTGTTGGTGTCCAATCTGGTGTCTCCTCCACTCTGGAAGCTCGGGCCGAAGTGCAAGCCGTAGCATTCGGTATCGACAGCGATTGCTTGGACAGAAGCGGCGAAGGGGCAGGCGGGAGCGCAGGCGAACGCTCTGGGCTCGGGATCACCGAGGGGCATATCAACGCCCTTAGGGCCAAGCGTCCCAATGCTGTTGCGACCGAGTGGGCCGTCCGTCGCCTGACGCCCCGCGAGTGCGAGCGCCTTCAGGGCTTCCCAGATGATTTCACCAATGTCCCGTATCGCGGCAAACCCGCCGCTGATGGCCCGCGCTACAAGGCGCTCGGCAACTCAATGGCGGTCAACGCGATGCGTTGGATAGGCCAGCGTATAGACATCATGGAGAGGCTTTTGCAGCAGAAGGAAGCAGCAGAATGATCACTTCTCTTCAGGATGCCTTTCAAGCACTCCAACGGCCCATTGAATGCGGCCTCCACTGCGCAGGAGAAGCCGCATGATCACCCCCGTCAGACAATACTCCTCCGCCGCAGAGAACATCCGGCAGGCGCATATCATCCGGCAGAGGCTCATGAGGCCGAGGAATGCCGTGAAGGCTGTTCCTGTGCTGACGGTTGCCCACCGCGCCCTTGAGCGTCCTGAACAGCCTGACAATCCCATCGATGACAGGGACAAGAATCCAAAAGATGCTCACGTCTTGGCGTGGGTCTCGAACAACTTCAACCGTATCTCACCATGCCAAGCTCACATGCGCCAGCGCTGCGAGGAACTCGGCATAACCTTTGAGGATCTTATCAGCAAGAAGCGTACTCGGTCGATAGTCCGCCAGCGGCAACTCATCATTTGGGAGATCAAGACGCAGGTTAAGCCGTCAATAACGCTACCTGAGTTGGGTCGTATGTTCGGTGGAAGAGATCACACGACTTGTCTATGGGCTATTCGTCAAATCGAGGCTCAAAAACATGACAAGTAGTTCATTTTGTTGTAGATTTGTCGAACCGGTTTTGGGTTCTCACCCCTCCACCGGTTCTAACCAAGCCCGAACATTGGAGGTTCGAAGAATGGCTGATCTACGTTTATGTTCGATTCCTGACTGCGGCAATGCCCGCAAAACAAAATGTTACTGCAACGCGCACTACAAGCGCCTGCGCAGGCATGGCAATCCCCTCGGAGGCCGTACCCGTACACCTAACGGCGAACTCTTGCCGTGGATTCACGAAGTTGCCCTGCATCACACGGGCACCGACTGCCTGACATGGCCGTTTGGTAGGGGGGCAACCAAAGACTATGGCATGCTCAGGGTTGACGATAAGATGGTGTACACCCATCGCTACATATGCGAACTGGTTCATGGCTCTCCTCCAACTCCTGATCATGATGCCGCCCATTCCTGCGGCAAGGGCCACGAAGGATGCGTCGCGCCTGGGCACTTGGATTGGAAAACGCGTGCGGAGAATGTTGCTGACACACTCGTCCACGGAACGCGCAATCGAGGCGAACGCAACGGCCAAGCCAAACTGACCGAAGCCGACGTGCGCATAATAATCGCACTGAATGGCACCGAAACGCGATGCAAGATGGCTGATCGGTTCGGCGTGTCGAGTAGAGCTATCGCGGACATTCACCGCGGTCGCAGATGGGCTTGGCTATCCGAACAGGTGAAGAGGGCAGCAGAATGAACATCAGACCGACAGTCGATATCAACAAGGCCGCTGAAATGTGGGCTGATGATGCCTCGATAGGGGATATCGCTGCGCATTTCGGGGTTAGCCGGGGCAAGATATCCGGGATCATGGGCCGCGATCGTGAGCGGTTCCCGCAGAAGACCAAGGGCAAGATGGCCAAGAACCGCGCCGCCGGCAATGGCAACGGTGTCTCTAAGGTCGCCTTCGGAGCGGCGCCGGGGAAATCTCTCCCCACCAGATCCAACGGCGGTCACGCCGGCCATAAGCTTTTCAACGTCCACAAAGCCAGAATAGAGGCCGCCAGACGCGAAGCGGCAGAATTCCAGGCTGGAACATCGGCCTACCTGCAAATCGCTCCTGATGACGCCCTGAGGCTGGAAACAGGCAAGGAACTGATGGATCTCGCCGCGCATGATTGCCGGTGGCCGGTCAGCAACATATCGCCCTTTCGATTCTGCGCTCACAAGCAGTTTCAAGGTTCCTCCTATTGCGCCCATCATATGCTCCGGTCTTTGCCGAAGGAGGCTCGGGAAGGATGAGCGCCCCTAAAATCACTCCCCGCGAAAAGGAAATCATCACCTGGCTGAGCTACGGGAAAACGACGGACGATATCTGCGGAATCCTCGCCTGCAAGAAGTTCACCGTGGAAACCCACAAGCGAAACATCATGGACAAGATGGGCGTGCCGAATGTGACGGCCATGGTGGCGTCGGCGCTGAGACAAGGGCTCGTGGAATGAAAAAAGGTAGACTTTGCGAGATAGCCGATTGTGGAAAGCCGCACTTCTGCCGCGGCTTTTGCCAGATGCATCACCGCCGTCGAGAGGTGCATGGCGATCCCCTCCATTTTGACAAGAAGAAATCACTCCATGGGGAGCCTAGCGCTTATTTCGATTCTGTGGTTGTCCCGTATGCCGGTGTTGACTGCCTCCTCTGGCCATATGGCAAATGCGACGCTGGCTATGCCCAGATCAGAAAGGACGGAAAGCCGCAACGCGTTCACCGGATTCTTTGCGAGGTCGAGAATGGTGCGCCTCCGACGCAAGACCTTATGGCGCTGCACTCCTGCGGTAACGGACACCTAGGGTGTGTGACCAGAAAGCATCTCCGATGGGGAACGGCATTCGACAACGCCCAAGACGCTAAACGGCATGGCTCAATCTGGTGGGCAAAATGACACGGCATAGATGTGACATCTATCGCGTAGCGCGCCAATGCGGCGTGAAGCTCTTCGACGGCCATTTGCATAGCCCGACCAGCCGGAAGCCGTTCGAATGCTACTGCAAGCCGACGGTGCGGGAGATCGGCGCCGACCACGGGGAAGATCATATGAAGCTCGTCTTCATGTTGATGACCGGCAACAAGGCGAACGCGGCCGAGCTTTATGCCGACATGCTGAAGGCTGTCTCGTCTCTGTTGGCCCGCAACCCGGCGCTGCTTCGCTCCCCCACTCTCGTCGAAGACTTCAACTCGATCGACCTGGGCAGCCTTCGGCGCAAAGCTAAGGCAATGAACTGCGGAATCCCGACAACCCATGTTCTCCGCGTGTTGATCGGAATCAAATTCTTCCAGCCCCTGCAGGGCGACCTTCTGGACATGATTGGAGAAGCGGCATGAATTACGAGGCATGGACATGGAAGGCGATCGAGGTCAGGATCATCGAGATGGCAGACACGCTCCGGGTCCTGCCGGCTGACCGCGGCCCGAAGCAGTTCGGCAGCGCCATGCCAGAGGTCGTGAGGCGCTATGACGAGTCATACGGGTTCGATGCAGCCCGCTACAGAGAAAGCGCTTCAGCGGCCAGCCTCGGGCGAATGGAAGAGTGTTTCGACTGGATCAACACGTATCTCGATGAAGCAGCCCGCAAGCTTGTCTATGCCTGGTCATGGGTTAAGGTGAGGAAAGGCATGAAAATACATGCTTTCGCAGCGGAAAATGACATGAACGACCGAATGCTGCGGCGGCAAATCCAGCACTATTGTCAAATAATTGCGAACAATCTCAACCGCATTATGTCAATTCGGTTGAACAGTGAGGATTGTGGTCTGTCCGAAAATGACGGAGAAAGCGATCAATCCGATGTAACGTCGAAGAAGTGCGAGCGAAGCGCTCCGCATTGGATGGCATCGGATGCAAGGCCGATACTGGATCTCGAAAGTCCAGAGTTGGCCTCCCTCACCAAGCGGCTCGATGAAGCAAACCGCCGGCGCGAACGTGAAGCGCGACGACGGGCAAAGCTCCAGATGGAAGCCGCATGAATACCAGGGGAAGCCGCCGCGCCCCGCCTTTATGACACGATCGGCATGCACGATCGCCGGCGGACAAGCAAGGAGGGTAGCCCTGCAGTTTATTTGAGTTGCTGACGGGAATGCTCGTTGGCGGGATGCCCAGTCCTCGCGGCTAGTCCGTCCTGGGAAGTCGTCGGATGCATACGGCGCAAGGGTGTGGCCCGCACTTGGTGGTATGGACAATGCCAGGGCATCTATTCGAGGCGAACACCAGAGAGACTACATCGGCTTATGGATGTCTCTCCATTCCTCGTCGCCTCAACGAAGCAAAAAGCCGGAGCGCTTTAGCTCTGGTCCCGGCCATCGATAAGCAGGGTGGTCGGGCGGTTCGCCGAAAGGCACGAGATCGGGAAGTGCTTATAGCGGCGGCGAGGAGACTTAGGGCTCTGGTCGTAACGGGTCCGCCAAAATGGTCCCCAACGCGGGGATTATACCAATCAAAGATTGAAACACCGCGCGGCGGTACTCCGACCGGCCCAACCAGCGACCGGCACAAGGCCATGCTCGTATCGAAGAGGAACACCGGAGCCGTAGCGGGAAAGCTCATTACCGGTGGAAGCAGGCAGGCTGGAACAAATTCCAATTCCGGCAAGACCGGATGACACGAGCGCCGCGATGGCGCTTTTTCTTTGCAACCGAAAGGAAAACTTCAATGTCCGGTCTTCTCACCAATGGCGTGCCTTCGATCGGCCCGCTCTACGGCTCGGAAAAAACCCTGCTTGATACAACCAACGCCACCGGCTCGCTGCCGATCACTGCAGCCGCGTCCCTGGTGCATCTCGCAGCCGTGATGAACATGCTGGCCAACAACCTCAGCGCCACGCCTGTCGCGGGCTCCCGCTACTATGTCTCGACGTCGATCGGTGTCGCCCAGCAGATCACCGGCGTCCAGTTCCTCATCGGCGCCACCGGCGGCACGGACAACGCCATCGTCGAGCTTCACGACTCCACCGGCGCTCTCGTCGCCACCAGTGCCACAGCGGGCACTCTCGTTGGCACTGCCGGCACTTATCAGCGCATTGCCTTCACGGCGCCATACAATGCCCAGCCAGGCACCTACTTCATCGCCCTGCAGCTCAACGGCACCACGGCTCGCTTTGCCCAATACAATGCGCCGTCCACGCCGCTGCTCACCGGCTCGGCAACCGGCACGTTCGGCACCGGCGCTGCGATCACCCCGCCGACGACCTATACCGCTGCCCGCGGGCCGGTTGCGCTGCTGTACTAAGGACAATCCTGAATGCCGGCTCTCCGTAATGCCAAACACGAAGCCTACGCCCAAGCCTTGGCAAAGGGGAAGTCGGCGACTGAGGCAATGGAGATCGCCGGCTATTCAGATCCACGCAACTCAACGCGGCTGACGAAGAATGACGAAATCGCCCGCCGCGTTGAGGAGATAAAGGTTAGAGCATCACACAAAGCCGAATGGACAGCTGCTGACAGGCTTCTCGCTCTCAAGAGCATATTCGATGCCTCAGCCAAGGATGACCGCCGTACAGCCATCTCGGCCATTGCAGAGGCCAACAAGATGCAGGGCAGTTATGCCCCGGCCAAGCACCAGCATACAGGGGCCAATGGTGGCCCAATCCAGACAGTCGACCTCACAAACCTGAGTGAAGATGACCTCTCCCGCCTCGAAGCGATCTTTGGTCCGCTTGCCGGTGCCGCCGGCGATGATGATGAAGGCGATACGGGAGGAGAGGGCTAGGCGCGCTGCTGAGGCGGAACGCAAGAGGATCGCCCAGGACGCCGAACTGATCCGGGCACGGTGCCAGACGCTAGAAGGGTTCATTCGCGAGTTCTGGCCCATCCTTGAGCCAAAGCGAGAACTTAAATTCGGGTGGGCGCTGCAGGCCATGTGCAAGCACCTTGAGGCGGTCACCTCGGGGAAGATCCAGTTCCTGCTCATGACCGTGCCGCCTGGCATGATGAAATCACTCCTGATGGTCTTCTGGACCGCTTGGGAGTGGGGGCCATACGCAAGCCCCGAGATGCAGGTTCTGGCTACCTCATACAGCCAATTGAACGTCCTTCGCGATAACCTGAAGCTTCGGCGCCTCATCGAGAGTGACAAGTTCCAGGCGATATGGCCGCTCAAGCTTCGCGACGACCAGAACGCCAAGGGGAAGTTCGAGAACACCGGCAACGGCTTCAGCGAGGCTCGCCCGTTTAGTTCCATGACCGGTGGCCGCGGCGATCGGGTGAAGGTCGACGACCCGCATTCGACAGAGACGGCCGAAAGCGACACGGAACGCGGGACAACGATCCGCATCTTTCGGGAAGGCATTTCCGACCGTCTGAACGATGTCACCAAGTCGGCGATCGTCATCATCATGCAGCGGCTGCACACGCAGGACGTGGCTGGCGTGGCGATCAACCTGGATATCGGCTTCGTCCATCTCAACTTGCCGATGGAGTTTGAGCCCGAACGCACGGTAAGCGGCAAGACAACTGGCGGCCCATGCCGGACATATGTTGACAACCAACTATTCTTTGAGGATCCGCGCGAGCAGGAAGGGGAGTTGCTTTTCCCCGAGCGTTTCCCTCGCGAAGAGGTGGAGCGGCTCAAGAAGAGCAAGGGGTCGTATGCGTGGGCCGGCCAATATCAGCAGCGCCCGTCGCCGCGCGATGGCGGCATGTTCAAGCGTGAATGGTTTGCCGACAAGGTCATAGACAAAGCGCAGCCCGGAACCGTCTGGGTGCGCCATTGGGACCTTGCAGCCAGCACGCGGAGCAATTCGCCCCGGACGGCCGGTGTCAAAATGGGTCGCCAGCCAGACGGGACGTTTGTGGTGGGCCACTCGGCCAAGGAACGGGCTGATGGCCATGCCGTCCGCCTCTTGATCTCGACCACAGCGGAAATAGACGGGAAGGCTGTCTACATCAGCCTGCCGCAAGATCCAGGCCAAGCCGGCAAGGTGCAGGCTCAGGATTACGTGAAGATGCTGGCCGGGTTCACGGTGAAAGCCGAGCCCGAAAGCGGCGACAAGATCATACGTGCAGAACCGTACGCTGCCCAGTGCGAAGCGGGGAATGTCTTTCTGCTCCGCGGTGAATGGAACGCCGACTATCTCGACGAGCTGTGCAGTTTTCCCGGCGCCGACCTCAAAGATCAGGTCGATGCCAGTTCCGGTGCCTTCGGACGTCTGCTGAACATCGCGTCGGCTCCCAAGGTCAGCCTGGCCGCCAAGACAAACCTGAAACTGCCGCCGGCTGCTGCGGCTCAATCGTGGATGAGATGATGGCCGAACCGAAGCAAATAGGTGCCGATATCCGCGCTCCTGTGACTGAAGAGACATACAGCATCGCCCGCGCCACGCTGCTTTGTGAATGGGAGCGTCGGGGCGGTGGCCCTTACGAGGAGACCGTTTCCACGGTCACCATAGAAAGCAACGGCGATAGCTTCGAGGCTGTCAGGATTGATTGGATCTCTGCATAATGGCTCCTCGTGAAAAGCTTTCCGAAGACGAGAAGATCGTCAAGGAGGCAAAGGACCGCGCGAACCTGTGCCAGACATGGGAGTCCGACGCCCGCAAGAGAGGCATCGAGGACACCAAGTTCGCCAATGGGGATTCCGACAACCGCTGGCAATGGGATGATGCGATTGTCAGCGCCCGCGATGGCAAGCCCTGCCTCACCATCAACAAGACGCAGCAGCACAATCTCCAGATCGTCAACGACGCGAAGCAAAACAAACCGGGCGTGAATATCCGTCCGGTAGGCGATGGCGCCACCTATGAGGCTGCCCAGGTCTTTGAAGGCGTCGTCCGGCATATCGAATACCAGTCCAATGCCGAGCAGGCTTATGACACGGCTTCCGAGCATCAGGTCGAGGCCGGGATCGGCTATTGGCGCATTGTCACCGACTATGTGTCAGATGACAGCTTCGATCAGGAAATCTTCATCCGCCGGGTGAAGAACCCGCTGTCGATCTATCTCGACAAGGATATCTCCGAGGCAGACGGCTCCGACGCCCGCTATGGCTTCGTCTTTGAGGACGTGCCGCGCTCGCAGTTCGAAGCCGAGTATCCCAAGCACAAGGATGCAGCCGACGTCGCGCTGAACGCTGGCGACAGCTGGGTGACAGAAGACACGATCCGCATCTGCGAATATTACCGCAAGGAGCAGAAGAGGGACGAATTGCTCGCCTTCATCGTTCCTCCTCCGTATCAGGAGGCTGGCCAGCAGATCATCGTCCGCAAGTCGAAGATGGACGATAACCAGAAGGCCATCTTCGCTCTGGTGGATAATGCAGAGGACACGCAGCGGCGGCCGATCCTCACCGATGAGATCACTTGGTACAAGATCGCTGGCAGCACGATCATCGACAGCCGGCCGTGGCTGGGGAAGTATATCCCGATCGTCCGCGTCATCGGCAAAGAAACGGTGATCGAGGGCAAGCTCGATCGCAAGGGCCATACGCGGGCGATGAAAGACCCGCAGCGGATGTATAACTATTGGGCGTCGGAAGGCACGGCCCAGGTCGCACTTCAGTCCAAGACGCCCTATATCGCCCCCGCCCAAGCGATCGAAGGGCTCGAGACCTATTGGGGTAAGGCGAACGTCGATAACGCCGCTGTGCTGCCATACAATGCGATGACGGATACGGGGGAGACCATTCCCGCGCCGCAGCGCCAGCAGCCGCCACAGATGGCCTCCGCCTATATTCAGGGCATGCAGCTCTCCCAAGAGCAGATGATGATGTCTTCGGGGCAGTATCAGTCGCAGTTCGGGCAAAACGAGAATGCGACGTCGGGCAAGGCGATCAATGAACGCCAGCGCCAGGGCGACACGGCCACCTATCATTTCATCGATAACCTGGCGATTGCCATCCGCTTCACCGGCAAGATCCTGATCGATCTCATCCCGAAGATCTATGACACCAAGCGCGTCATCAAGATCATGGCGAAAGATGGTGAGGAGTCGGATGTCACGATCGATCCGAGCCAGCCGGACGCCCACCAGAAGGTGGAACAGGCAGAGCAGAAAGCATCTGTGATCTTCAACCCGACAGTCGGTCGCTACGAAGTCCAGTCGGATGTCGGCCCAGGCTATGCCACCCGCCGGCAGGAGGCGTTCAACGCGATGACGCAGATCGCATCGCAGAACCAGCAGTTCATGAATGTCGCCGGTGACCTGATGTTTAAGGCTGCCGATTTCCCAATGGCGGACGAGCTTGCAGAGCGGTGGTCAAAGACCATCCCGGCAGCGATCAAGGGTGACGGGCCGCCCCCTGAGGTTCAGCAGATGCAGCAGCAGTTGAGCGCGATGCAGAACTCCATCGCCGCGCTGAACGAGAAGCTGAACGATAAGACGGACGAACTGAACATCCGCGCCTATGACGCCGGCACCAAGCGTCTATCGGCCATCGGCAACTCGGGGCCGGCGATCACTCCCGATCAGGTGCGGCCGATCTTCCTCCAGTTGATGGCTGAAATGCTTCAGGTCGGCTCACCGGAGCCCGCTGGCGAGCAACAGCAGCCATCGCCGATGGATATGCCGCAACCCGCTGCCATGCAGCCACAGCAGCCGCAAGGGATGATGTAATGCTCCTCCAGATCCGAGCCGGCGAAGTGCCGAAGCTCATCAAGCACACGGCCAAGGAAATCGCCGGGGCCTTCTACGACATGCACCGCACGGACCAGTTCCGGGCTCAGGCGGGATCGCAGCGACAGTTCGTTCGCCGCCATTGGACGGACCATGTCCCGGTTGCGATCGAATGCCTGACGGGTGTTCTCGCTCTGCCTGGCACGTCGGAGCATGAGAAGGAAGCCATTTACGACGCGCTGACGATCTTCCGCGAGCGGGCAAGCGCCGGCACTCCATCCCTTTCCATGAGGACGCTGCAATGAAAAAGCCCGCATCGATGAAGCCGGTGGCGAAGGCCGGCGGTGCTCCCAAGGCGGCGCCGAAGACGGTCGCTAAATCGTCGGGATCGAAAGCGTCTCCAGCCCCTTCCTATGCCGAAGAGGACAAGAAGTGGAAGACGCGCAACGAGGCTATGGCCAAGGAACAGGCGCAGAAGCTCTCTGGCCTTTGCGGAAAGGCGAAATAAATGGCAACTGTAGCCGTGGCGCTGACATCGGTCAGCAATAAAGCAAGCTCTGGGCTCAATGCGGTGATGCCGTCTGCTGATGCCGAGCCAACACTTTCGACGACCGTTGCTTCAAGCGCGGCATCGGCACAGGCTTCGATCACGTGCCCGGACGACGGGCGCCAACACTATTGGATCATCACGGCGCTCGGCAATGTATGGGTGGCTTTCGGGACCAACCCAACGGCGGTCGCTGGAACCCACTATCTCGTGCCGGCGGGTGCCACCCGCGATTGGGCTGCAAAGCCTGGTCAGAAGTGCGCAGTGATCGACGCAAGCTGATGTTCTCCGGTTTCGCTCAACACATCGGCGCTGCGGGGCAGGCGAGGGCAACGGCCCGTCTCGCCCCGCGCGAACACGACGACGAAATGCAGAAGCGCCAAGACCTCGCCTACGATGCTGAGCGCTGGCCGCACTGCATGGACGTCAAGACCAGTTCCCGACACAGCGGGTAATCTGTGGCCCCGTACCTGTGCGGCACACAGGGCTCTCGACATGGTGACACATGGACCCGAACGAACTGATGGCCACGCAGGGCCAGCCAGACGGCGAAACTGCGGCCAATCCGGGGAACGAAACAGCACCGGAGCTGAACAATGACGAACAGCATCATGACGCCGGCCAAGGTGAAGGCACCGAAGGCGGCGAAGGTGAAGGCCAAACCGAGGCCGGCACCGAAGAACATCAGCAGCCCGAAACTCCCAAGCCGCAGCAGAAAAAGCCGCTGTCATGGGAAATGAAGCGGATCCACGAGGAGACGAACAAGCGTCGGGAAGCCGAGAAACGCGCCGCAGATGCCGAGGCAGAGCTTCAGCGCCTCCGTGGTGGCAACACGTCCTCGCAATCCGACCCGCCGGCCGATGGCACTCCGCCATCCATTGAAGAAATTCGCCGGCAGGAACGCGAGAACATCCGGCGCGAAGAATCGGCCAACAGCGAAATGGCGCGGCGCAATGCCGCCTGTAACGCCACCTTCGAAAAGGGCGTGGCGGACATCCCGGACTTCGACGAGGCGCGTGTCTCTCTGGTTTCTGCCTTTGGGCACGAGATCAATACCCGGCCGGAATTCCTAGACGCGATCACCGAACTCGAAAACGGTCATCAGGTCTTCGCCGAGCTTGGCCGCAACCCGGCAGAGGCGGAGCGAATCCTGTCTCTGTCTCCGGTGAAGATGGCGCTGGAGATCGCGCGCATGGGCGACAAGCTCGCAAAGCCGGCCGTACCGACACCGAAGCCCATCTCCAAGGTTCCGGCCCCGGTTACCCCAATCGGAGGCCAGACGAAACCGGCAACCGCTCTTGAAGACGCAGATGCAGATCAAGACGCGTGGTCGGCTGAATACCACAAGATGATGGCGGCAAAACTCAAGCGCTGACCATCACAAGCATGACCTGACCCGGCAGGCAATCCGGGGCTCTTTCGGTCACTGGTCCGATATCCAGGCATTCCGCCCAGCAATGACTACCGCGGCACTCGGGCTCCGCAAGCACCTCGCAGCGAAAGGACTGCGATCCCTCTCCCAGCACGGCCGCACGGCCTTAGCTTCAAGGAACCCGAAACATGGCAAATTCGATCCTCACGATCGACATGATCACGCGCGCCGCGGTGTCGCTGTTCAAGAACTCCAACATGTTCATCCAGAACATCGACACGCAGTACGACGCGCAGTTTGCCGTCGACGGCGCGAAGATCGGTGACAGCCTGCGCATCCGCCTGCCGAATGACTACACGGTCCGTACCGGCACGGCGCTCCAGGCGCAGGACACCGCAGAGCAGTACACGTCGCTCAATCTGTCCACCCAGAAGGGCGTCGACGTGTCGTTCAGCACCGCAGAGCGCACGATGAAGTTGGACGACTATTCCCAGCGCGTCCTCATGCCGATGATCAACAACCTCGCCGGCGCCGTCGCCTATGACGTCATGTCCGGCGTGGAAGGCGGCGTCTGCAACTTCGTCTCCAACGTCGATGGCTCCAGTAACATCATCTCGCCCACGGCAGACACCGCTCTGCAGGCGAAGTCGGCGCTGGAATCCAACTCCGCACCACAGATGCCCGGTCGCAAGATCGTGGTCGACGAATATACGGAAGCCCGTATCGTCTCCACACTCTCCGGTCTCTTCAACCCCTCGCAGGAAATCTCCCAGCAGTACCGCACCGGTTCCATGAAGAACGCTCTGTCGTTCGATTGGTACATGGACCAGACCGTCGTCAAGCACACCACCGGCACGTTCTCGGCCGGCGGCACTGTCAACGGCGCTGGCCAGACCGGCACGACCCTCACGGTCAACGCCATCACCGGCACCTTCACCAAGGGCGATATCATCACCATTGCCGGCGTCTATGCCGTCAACCGCGTGACGAAGCAGACCACCGGTAAACTCCGCCAGTTCGTCGTCACGGCCGATGTGGCCAACGGTGCGACCTCCATCCCGATCTATCCGGCCATCACGCCGAGCTCGGGTGGCCAGGCGGTGCAGTACCAGACCGTGGTGGATTCCCCGGCCAACGCTGCAGCCGTCGCGCTGGTCAGCAAGCCGAGCGAAATCTACCGCAAAAACATCGCCTACGCCCCGGAAGCCGTCACGCTTGCCACCGCTGACCTTGTGCTGCCGAAGGGCGTCCACGAGGCCGCACGGCGCCAGCAGGATGGCATTTCGCTGCGCATGATCACCGCCTACGTGGTCGGCACGGACCAGCTCGCGACACGTCTGGATGTAATCTACGGATACAAGTTCGTCCGTCCCGAGTGGGCGGTAGTTTTGGCCGACCGTATATAGTGATTTAAAATCGGAGAAAATAATGGCAATAACAATACTCTAGCAATAGAGGAATTTGCCATGGGTTTCAAGATTGACATCACTGGAGAACGCTTCGCGAATTGGAGCGTTCTCCGTTTCCACGAGAGCAGAGGGAAGCTGCCGTATTGGCTTTGCCGCTGCGATTGCGGGACTGAAAAGAGTGTTTGGGCGGCCGATCTCAAGAGAGGCGTGTCCAAAAGCTGCGGCTGCATGACGAAAAAATTCATATCTGAGGCCAGCACTAAACACGGCATGAGCCGTCATCCTGCCTATGGCAGTTGGGTCTATATGCGTTCCCGGTGTGAAAATGAAAACGACGATGGATTCTCTCTGTACGGCGGTCGCGGTATCACAGTCTGCGAACGCTGGGGAACGTTTGAAGCCTTCTGGGAAGACATGGGCGCAACTTGGCGCAAGGGCCTTTCGATCGAGCGTTTGAACGTGAACGGCAACTACGAGCCTGGGAACTGCACGTGGGCCACGGCGAAGGAACAGGCTGACAATCGGCGTGATAGCCGGTTGATCAACACCCCGGCAGGCCCAATGAAGGTTGACGAAGCCTCAAAGAAGTATGGGGTTCCCATTCCCACGCTTCGCTCTCGCATTCGCTACGGGTGGACGGACCCACGCAAAATGGTTCGACCGCCTCGAAAGACCAGCCGCGTCTACACCAGACGCGAAAGGGACGAATAATGTCCACGATCTATCTCAAGCTCAACAAAGGGGGGCGGTCTTCGGGCCGCCCTTCGCGTGAATACCCAAAACTCCTCTACAACCGCCTGACCGGTGTTTCCCGATCCGTCGACACGATCGAGGAAGAGCAAGCGCTTGGCCCCGACTGGGGTGAGGCGCAGCCCGACGTCAGATATCCGAAGGCAACCGACCAATGACAGAATTCCAGGAATTCCCGAAGATGATCTACCACCCGAAGACGGGCGAGCAGGTGATCGTGCGGGATGCCGACCGCGAAAGCGAGCAGCTTGAAGCATGGGGCGTCTCGGAGCCTCCGAAACTGGAACTGCGCTCCGGCGCCGACAATGAAGGGGGGGGCGCACCGAAGCCGAAGGCTGCTCCCAAGACCACCCGCGCACCGAAGCCGAAGGCTGCTAACTGATGACCACGGCCCGCGATCTGATCAACGACGCGCTGAAGGATGCCGGCGCGATCGGCGTGGGCCAGACGGCGCTTGCCGAGGACATCAACGACGGCCTGAAGCGCTTGAACGCCATGATGGCGCAATGGTCGCGCCAACGCTGGCTTGTCTATCATCTGATCGACGTGGCGTTCGTAGCCGACGGCTCGCTGAATTATTCCATAGGCTCCGGCGGCGATCTCAACTATCCCCGTCCTGATCGCGTGGAAGCGGCATTCTTTCGCCAGGTGGTCGGCGTTCCCGGTAATCAGGTGGATTATCCGCTCGATGTCCTCAATTCCCGCGAGGATTACAATCGGATCGCGCTGAAGAGCATGGACTCGTTCCCTGCCTGCCTGTTCTACGATTCAGGCTATCCCCTGGGATACATCTACATCTGGCCTGTCCCGTCGAACCAATATGAGATCCACCTCTCGCTCAAGGCCACGCTCCAGAGCTTTTCCAGTCTCAACGATACCATCAACCTGCCCCCGGAATACGAGGAAGCGCTACGCGTGAATCTCGCTGTCCGGCTGCGGGTGAAATACCAGATGCCGATGGACCCGCAGCTTATCGGTCTGGCCAAAGTCGCCCTGAACGTCATCCGCAATTCCAATGCGCAGATCCCCACGCTCGAGATGCCGCGCGATCTGATGAGGGGCGGCAGCAACTACAATATCTTCTCGGACCGATATGATGGGTAAGGACTCCCGGCTGCCGCTGCTTGGGGGCGCATATCAATCCCGCAGTCTGATCGCGGCGGCGCAGCGGTGCGTCAACCTCTATCCAGAGGTGAACCCGCCAGAGGGTACGCCGCCGGTTCCCGTGACGCATTACCCGACGCCAGGTTTGCGAAAGGTCTCGCAGTCGCCTACAGTCGGCCGCGTGCGGGCAGCCTATCGGGCGACCGATGGAAATCTCTATACCGCCGTCAACGGCCCGTCTGGCACGATTATCTATGCCGTCTCCGACACCTTCGGGTGGACGGCACTCGGGACGGTTCCGATCGGGCTCAACCCGCTGGTGTTCTCCGACAATGGTCTGGCAATCGTCATCGTGGACGGCACGGCGACCAGCTATGCCATCGACATGGCGTCTTCGACCTTCGGCACGATCTCGGCGACGAACTTCTACGGCGGCACATGGGTGACCTATCTGGACACCTATTTCATCTTCAACCGACCCGGTACGGCGCAGTTCTATATCTCGGGGTCGAATGTCACCTACGCCATGCTGGTCGGCGGGACAGGGTTTGACCCGCTCGACATCGCGGCCAAGACCGGGTCGGCGGATGACATCGTGGCTGTCGCGGCGATCCATGGCGAACTCTGGCTGAT
Source organism: Rhizobium sp. N122 (assembly GCF_002211295.1). NCBI lineage: Bacteria > Pseudomonadati > Pseudomonadota > Alphaproteobacteria > Hyphomicrobiales > Rhizobiaceae > Rhizobium > Rhizobium sp. N122. Next base: position 223,160 of record NZ_LOKU01000078.1, read on the forward strand.
CGGCGAACTGACGTCGGAGATCTGGGCCAACACCGGAGCAGCGGATTTCACCTTCGGCCGCGTTCAAGGCGCTTTCTGCGACCATGGATGTGCCGCCCCCTACTCCCTCTCTCAGCAGGATATCTATCTCTTCTGGCTGGCGATGGATCGGCAGGGTCAGGCGGTTGTTGTCCGCTCCGATGGCTATGGCGTCAAACGCATCTCAACCCATGCAATTGAAGCCGATATCCAGAGCTATAACACCATCTCCGATGGGATCGGCTATTGCCACCAGATCGACGGCCACGCCTTCTATGTCCTGACCTTCCCCAGTGCGAACCGGACATGGGCCTATGAGCTTGCCACCGGCCAATGGCATGAGCGGGCGTCGATCGACGGAAATGGCAACCTGGGCCGCCATCGCGGCAACTGTTTCGCCTTTGCCTATAACCAGGGGATTGTGGGCGACTATCAGAATGGGACGCTCTACGTCTACGACCAGTCCTATTATCTCGACGGAACAGTTCCTATCCCGCGCATTCGAACTTTTCCGCATGTCGTCAACAACGGCAAGCGGATGCAATACAACCAGTTCGTTGCCGATATCGAGGTAGGTCAGACCGGCGGCAACATGACCGATGATCCGTGGAAACTCTCCCTCCGCTGGAGCGACAACCGCGGGGCGTCATTCGGCAACCCGGTTATACAGTCTATGGGCTCCGGTGGTCAGCATCTGATATCGCCGCAATGGCGCGGGCTCGGGACGGCTCGAGATCGGGTGTTCGAACTGTCGTGGTCGGCGCCGGTCAAGACCAGCCTGAACGGAGCGTGGATCGACGCCACGCCGCTTGCCACATGACCACTCCGATCGTTCCGAACTCGAACCAGCCGCTTGTCGACAACCGTGGTTTCGTCACTCCTGTCTGGCAACGGTTCTTCGGGGCTCTCCTGGGCGCACCAGCGGCGATATCGCCCGTTACGGTCTCTGCGTCCCCGACAAGCTTCACCGCCTATCAGCGGGGCACTGTGGGGATTTCTGCCGGGACATTGACATCGGTCAGTCTCACCAGGGCCGGCACGACTGTCACCCTCGGCACGACACGCTCTGTCACGGTCGCCAATGGCGATGTGGTGACGGTCTCCTACACGGTTGCGCCAACCATCAACTTCATCCCCCTTTGAGGTCATATGAGATATTTCCAGCAGCTTGCGGCCGGCGTAAACGTCACGCCGCTGATGAATGCCTTGCAGCGGCAACCCGAGCTTTGGGACGCTAACCCGATCAGGACGCAGCATCCAGGCACGGCTCATGCGCAGGTTTCGGACATCCTCCTGCGCTTCAATGATCTCGATGAATACCTGCGCACCGGCGATCCGACCACGATCACCGACGATAAGGAAGCGATCGCCTATCCGGCGTGGGATAAGCTGCCGCAGGCGCGGTCCATCATCTTCGACCTTATGCGGACCGTGGAAGCAACGAGACTCGGCCGGGTGATCATCACCAGACTGCCGCCGGGGCGAGAGATTACACCGCACGAAGATCAGGGGGCGCCGGCAACCTACTTCGAGCGCTATCAGGTAGCCCTCCAGAGCCTGCCAGGCGCGATCTTCCATATCGGCGATGAGCAGATGAATTTCCGCTCGGGTGACGTCTGGCACATTGATAATCGCACCATCCACAGCGTCGTGAACAACAGTGCTGACGACCGGATCGTACTGATCGTCGATCTGAGGTGCGAATGATGATCACCGCCCAGGTTGAGGAACTGACAGCCGAGACACTGGAAGAGGCAAAGCCGCTACTGCCGGCGCATTACGATGAACTGTCGGAACACAAGCTTGCCGGCATCCCGCTTGATCCTCAGTTCGGGCTCTATCTTGCTCGGGCAGCGGCTGGACAGGTGCTCTATGTCACGCTGCGGGAAGAGGGACGACTGATCGGCTATCTCGTCTCGTTCATTGCCCCCGGCATGCACTATCAGTCCTGCCTGACGGCGACCGGCGATATCTTCTTCGTCTATCCGACCCGCCGCGGCCTTGAGGGCGGCAAGACGCTGTTCTCGGCATGGATGAAGGAATGCAGGCGCCGCGGAATCCGATTGGCGCAGATCGGCATGAAATCGAGACACGCCAAATATGTTCGGCCGATCCTTGAGGAACTCGGATTCTTCGAGACGGAAATCACGTTCTGGCAGTTCCTTGAAAAGGATGAAACCTGATGGTTGCCACCGCTATAGTGGGTAGTGCTGTCGTCGGCGCCGGTGCATCAATGGCCGGCTCCGCCATGCAGGCGAAGTCGACGAAGAAAGCCTCTGACGTTCAAGAGCGGATGTATCAGCAGACCCGCGAGGATTTGCTGCCGTACAATGAGGCCGGCCAAAACGCCACGAAGATGCTTTCCAACCGCCTCACGGAACTGACTTCTCCGATCGTCATGGATCAGGCAACGCTTGAGAAAACACCGGGTTACCAGTTCAACCTCACGCAAGGCCTGAAGTCCACGCAGAATAGCGCGGCGGCGCGCGGGCTCGGGACGTCGGGGGCTGCCCTCAAGGGCGCGGCAACCTTTGCAACTGGCCTGGCAGACTCGACCTATCAGAACCAGTTCAACAACGCGAACACCAACCAGACGAACGCCTATAACCGGCTTATGGGGCTTGCATCCCTTGGCGAAAGTGCTGCGGCCCAGACCGGTGCCTACGCTACGCAGACGGGGCAGTCGATCGGCAACAACCTCATTCAGGGCGGCAATGCCCAGGCCGCCGGTATCAACGGGGCAGCGAACTCGCTCACCAACGGCGTCAACAATTACATGTCCTACGATTACTTAAAGTCGGGCGGGATGTACGGGGGCAAATAATGGCTGAAGTCGACACCTCGTTTTATCCAAAGGCCAACCAGAACAGCCTTCTTGACACGATCGGCACCGTTGCCGGCATCAAGAACGCCCAGGAAACGAACAAACTCCTGCAGCTTCAGCAGCAGCAGGGTAATGTCCAGCTCGAGCAAGCGAAGATCGATCAGGCCCACAAGATGTACGAGGGGTTCGTGGGTCTTCTCGGCTCTGTGGCGCAAGACCCACGCATCGGCACGGCAACTGGCCCGCAGGTTATTGCGGACTATGCCAACCAGGCGGTAAAGCTCGGCTATATCACGCCGGAGATGCGCGATCAGGCGATGGCTACCATGCCGCAAGATCCCTCGCAGATCCCGCAGTGGCTGCAGACGATGAACACGCAGGCGCTGGCCGGCCAAGAGAGGTTCGGACAGATCTACGGCTCGCCGCAGTTCGTCAACAATGGGTCGTCGATCACCCCAGCGGCGGTCTCTCCGATTACCGGCGTTCGCCCGATCGGCGCGCCTATTCCCGTCACGACGAGTCCTTCTGAACGCGCCGCCCTTGTGCAGACCACGGATGGGCAGGGCCGCACCGTGCTTGTTCCTCAGGGGCAGATGCTCCAGCAGGCCGGCGTCAACCCGCTCACGGCGGTTCCAGAGTCGGCGCCGACAGGTCAAGCGAACCAACTCGTTCCTCCTCCCATGCCCGTCCAGCAGCAGGATCTTTCCCCGGTAGGAGCTCCACAGACACAAGCGCCGGCTCCGGTCCAGACCTCGCAGCCGCAACCAAGCGTCGGCGTCGTCACAAGCCCGCCGGCTGGCGAGATCGAAGCTCAAAGGGGCGCTGCTCAAGCATCGGCCGACCAGTTCAGCCAGGACAACGCGAGAGAGCGGACCTATCAGCAGGATGTTGTCCCGCTCCAGAAGGCGCTACCTGCCCTAGAAGCCCTCGGCACGACGGGCACAGGCCCAGGCACGGAACAGCTTCAGGAGATCCAGTCCTTCCTGACCTCAATGGGAGTCATCGCTCCGACCGATGACCTGAAGAACTATGACGAGGCACGGAAATATCTCGTCCAATATGCGCGCGGGGCTGGCGACACCGGCACGAACGACAAGCTGGCAGCGGCCTTCGCCGGCAATCCAAGCCTCGGGATTTCCAACGCCGCGGCGCTCGACGTCGTCAAGACCGCGCTCTCTCTGCGCCGGATGCAGAACGCCCAGGTTCGCGCCTTCGGGGCGACCGGGCAAAGCCCCTCGGCCTATGGGAAATGGTCGACACAGTGGAATGCCGAAAACGACCCGGTCGCCTATGGCTTCGATCTCATGAAGGGGCCGGAGCGAGCGAAGTATTTCAAGGGCCTCTCCGCAGACGACAAACAGAAATTCCTGAAGTCCTTGCAGACCGCAACGGCCCTCGGGATCGTGGCTCCTCCTTCCGTCAACGATGGTGAACAAGGCAAATGAAGCTGACGCTGCCTCCAGAAGCTATCGCGCTTCTGAACACGATCGCCGGTCCTGAAAGCGGCGGCTCGTACAACACCATTTATGGTGGGCAGAAGGTTGCCGATCTGTCCGACCATCCCCGCATCAATGTCGAGATCAGCAGCGGCCCGAACGCAGGAAAAACCTCTTCCGCCGCCGGCAAATATCAGTTCATCAAGGGGACATGGGACACATATGCCAACAAGCTCGGGCTGAAGGACTTCTCACCGGAATCGCAGGATCAGGCAGCGTGGGCGCTCGCACAGGACGCATATAAAGATGCGACCGGCGGTGACCTTTCGGAAGCGCTGCGAAGTGGCGATCGGAATGTCATCGCCGGGGTAGGGAAGGCACTTGCTCCGATCTGGACAAGCCTTCCCGGCGGCATTGAGCAGGGGACGACCAAGAACAGGTTCGTCAACTCCTATGCGAGCAACATCGAGAACCCCACGAACAGTGCGGCGGCTGCAACCGACGCCATGGCGAACGGCACAATACAGCCTAACCTCGTTCATACCGTTGATTACGTCCCGCCTCCCGGTAGCAGCGCAACGCCTCAGTTTACCCCGCTGGTGACGATCCCGCATTTGCAGCCCCGCGAGACCGAGGACCAGCAGAACACCACTCCTGCGCCTCCTGTGGCCCCGCCTGCGGCTCCCGCCCCTACTGGCGACGATCTGATGCGGGCATGGGGTATTCAGGACACCGGCGAAGCACCGCCGCCAGCTGCTGCCCCGCCGTCCCCTGATGAGCAGCTAATCAAAGCATGGGGTCTCGATCAGAACGAGCAAGCCCCGGCCGCTGGTATGACTGGTGGGCAGAAGCGTGAGCATAACCCGATTGAGAAGCTGATCACGGGGGAACCGCAGACGCCGCCGATCAGTGAGGATATGGGGAAGAGCTTCGGTAGTGGGTTCGTCCGAGGGGACGCCGAACTCCACATGCTGCCGCTCACAGCGAAACGGCTGCTGGATAAATATGCCACACCTTATGAGGTGGGCGCGATAAACTCCGTGCGCGGCCTGTTCGGCTACGATCCTATGCCAGTTCCGACGCCGGAAGAGATATCAGATAACCCGATTGACAGGACATTGAACGCTGGCCAAGACACGCTTCGTGGCGCTATGGATGAGCGTCTGTACAAGGCGAAGACTGTTCCGGGTAAGTATGCTGGGACATTTGGTGAGTTTCTTCCGGGCACCATTGCTTTTGGTGGCGGCAATATGCTCACGAACATCGCCAAATATGCCCTCATTCCAAGTGTTGCCAGCGAGGCAGCGGGACAGTTCACCGAAGGGACTAAGGTTGAACCATATGCCCGAGTTGGTGCGGCTCTTCTTGCTCCTTTCGGGGTGCAGGGGTTGCTCCGTGGTGCCGAAGCCGCCGGCAACAAGCTTCTGACGATGACGCCTAAAGGAGCTGCCGCCAACAATCTCACGGCTGCTCTGGCGGAATCCGGCAAGACGGTCGATGACGTCGGCTTTGAAATGGCCCGCAATCCACGCCTTAACCCAATGGATGTGGATACCAATCTTCAGCAGATGGGCATGAATCTCGCCAATCAGGGCGGCGGCCCACGGTCGATAATCAATTCGGCCGTTGAAGGTCGTGCGGCAGGGGCGAAAGGTGCTGTGACGGATGCCTATGACGCCGCCGCCGGCGCCGTCCCAGATGTCAAGGCTTATCTCGATGGCCTGAAGGCGACGACACGGGCAAATGCAAAGCAGGCATTCGGAGACGCACTTACCGGCGCGCAGCCGGTGGATATCACGCCAGTTCTAGAATCCATCGACAATGTGGTTGCACCCGGCATCAACGGCGTCGTCGGGAAGGTCAGCGATCTTCCGCAAGGACCGGTAGAACAGGCGCTTGCCCGCGTCCGCGCCAAACTCGCCAACAGCAACGAGATGCTTACGGACGCCGATCGCCTCCACACGATACAATCGAACCTCCGCACCGAAGCAGATACACTCGCCAAGAGCGCTTCCGGTCAGGATCGGCTTGTTGCCGATGCTTTGCGCGATGTTCGTCAGAAGATCGTCGATCAGATCGATAATGCCACAGGCGGCAAGTATCGGCCGGCGCAGAAGCAGTATGCCGATGATAACGCGATCCAGGATGCCTTCGATAAAGGCCTCGAAGTCTTCAAGGGCGGCACAGGGAAGAACTCCCTTGAAAACAGGCCGGAATATTGGGCCGACTGGGTGAAAAACGCCACGCCGGCCGAACTAGACGCCGCGAAGGTCGGGACTCGTGTCGCAGTCGATCAGACAATCAGCAGCGTTCGCAACGCTGCGGCTAAGGGTGAAGCCATCGCCGATGTTGACTTCAATGTCGCTCGCCTTGAAGCGTTGCTCGGCAAAAGCGAGACACAGAAGCTCGTTCAGACGCTGAAGGATGAGCAGAAGATCGCTCAGACGAACGCGAAGATATTTGCCGGATCCCAGACTGCGCCGCGGCAGGCGGCCAACAAGCTAACCGAAGTCAAGCAGATCACCCCCGGAATAAGCCTTAACGCTCCAATCGCCATTGGTGGCGGATATACCGTTGGAGGCATCCCAGGGGCTGTAGCTGGCGCGGGGCTATCGCTTGGCAGAATGGGCGTGCAGTGGGCACAACAGGCGCGTGACATCGCAAGGAACCGTTTGATGGCCGAAGCCCTCAGCGGCGACATAACGCGCTTCCGTGAAGCTGTGGCTCCTGCTGGAACAGCAAACAAGTTGCTTGCACCAATCCGCGGCGCTCAAACGCCACTGCTGCGATCAAGTGGGGCTGTTCCGCTCAGCATCGGTACGCAGGTGCCGAATGAACTGATACGTCCTCCCAATAAATGACGATCTAAAACCCGGAGAGGACGTAGCGGATAGCTCTTCCGGCCAAGTGCGGGAGAAAGCAGACGATGGCGGTGATCGTCGTGGGCCAAAAGGCCCATGTCATCTGACCATCCAGCGCAAGCTTCCCGAAAAACAACAGCATGATCACAGTGCAGATCGTGCCGATCCACGACACAGTAACTCCAAGGCGCTCGGCCATCACGTCTCCATAAGGTGGGGAGTAGGCAGCCTTTTTAACACACGACATCGAAGAGGTTAAGATGGCATCGCTTTTGCCGACTGGCGAAACGACGTTCCTTGATGCCAACGGTATTCCGCTGGCTTCTGGAACGGTCGAATTCTATATCCCCGGCACCACGACGCCGAAGGACACCTGGCAGAACGCCTCTCAGACGATCCTGAACACCAACCCTGTCACACTCGACAGTGCCGGCCGAGCGATCATCTATGGGTCGGGTTCGTATCGCCAGGTCGTCAAGGATTCGCTCGGAAACCTTGTCTGGGATCAGGAGACCGCAGAGCCCAATTCCGGCGCCGTGTCCTTCGGAGGAACCTCGTCAGGAACCGCAAACGCTCAGACGCTATCGGCCGCCCAGTTCAGCGGCATTGATGGTCAGGTCATTTCGTTCGTAGCGGGGATTTCGAACTCCGGCCCGATGACTATTTCGGTCGGCGGCAGCTCGCCCATCCCCGTTCTGAAAAATAGCCCTGCTGGTCCCGTGGCGCTGGTCGCTGGCGATATCGTCCAGGGCAATAGCTATTTCGTGCAGTATTCGACGGCACTGTCGTCCTTCCAACTCCTGTTGAGCGTTGCTCCGTCCATCCCGACCGGTCCATTCCTTCGGGGCTATCTCTGGGGCCTGACGCTCTCGAACAATGTCACCGACGCCGTCAATGACATCGACATCTCCGCCGGGGCTGCGGGTAGCGATGGCGCTACGCCAGTGCTCATGACGCTTTCCAGCGCGATCACCAAGCGGGCTGATGCAGCGTGGGCAGTGGGCTCGGGGAATGGTTGGCTAGATACCGGCTCCATCGCCGACGGGACGTATTCGGCTTACATCATTCAGCGATCGGATACAGGAGTGGTGGATTCGCTTCTCTCCCTCTCTCCCACCGCGCCGACAATGCCGGCCGCCTACGACCGCAAGCGCCGCATCGGTTATATCATCCGGCAGGGCGGCACGATAATCGCGTTCATTCAGAATGGCGATGAGTTCCGCTTTGTCACAAGGCGACAAGCAATTTCAGCGGTGACGGTATCCCCGGCGACAAGCACCATCACTCTGGCTGCAGGGAGCGTGCCGAATGGCGTTGCGGTAGAGGTTCATTTGGCTATGGCGATCGCTGCCGGCTCAAATATCGCGTTCGCTTCGTTCAACTCATTGGATGAAACGGACACGTCTCCAGGCAGCGGCGGCGGCGATCTAGGCACATCGGTTTCCTCGTCGACCCTGACGCAGGCCTTCGGCCGGCTGTCTATCCGCATCAACACCAGTCGGCAAATCCGGGGGACGTCGTTCGCCAGCGCCAGCGTTGTCACCAATGCTCAAGCCCTCGGGTGGTCCGATGATCGCGGCCGCACAAGCTAACGGAGCCAGACATGCCAGATATTCCTGACTCCCACTGGTCCGAGCGCGACGACCGGAACGCAGAGAACGCGCCTCTCGGTTGGCCTCCTGGCCTCCCTGCCTTCATCGAGCAGATCGGCCAAATGATGATGGGCGCGATAAAGCGGTTCTGGAACCGGTCAAACCCCGTTTATCTGACAACAGGGACGGGAGACGATTATGTCGTCACGCCGGAATCGAGGGTAGCCTTCATCAACATCTACGAGGTGGTTCGTGTCCGCATCGATCGGGCCAATACGACAACGACCCCGACGTTGAAATGGAGTGACGCCAATCCGCGCGTGATCGTCAAGTTTCTAGCGGCTGGCGTTGCCCCGCTGGCTGTCGGTGACCTGGTCGCCGGGAAGGATCATTCCTTCTGGTACAACGGCACGAATTTTGTCCTGTCGAACCCCGGCACCGTCACAGCCGCGGAAACGACAGGGCTTCTGAAATCGGCCAACAACCTTTCGGACGTGGTGAACGCTGCGACGTCTCTCGCCAATATCGGCGGCATGGCGAAGGCCACGTATGACCCGCAGAATATCGCGGCGGATGCGTTCGCCCGCGCCAATCAGACAGGGACGCAGGCGCAATCGACGATCGTCAATCTGGTCTCAGATTTGGCACTGAAAGCACCTCTGGCGAGCCCAGCGCTTACGGGAAATCCGACCGCTCCGACGCAGTCTCCGAACGACAATTCAACGAAACTGGCAACGACCGCTTATGCCGACGCTGCAGTTGTCGCCAGCACCGTATATCAGGACGGGTTCCTGGCGCTCAGCGGCGGCAACCTCGTTTATTCGAAGTTCTCCGGCAATTTTATCACCATCGCAGGCGCAAGACTCCAGATCCCAACATCCGGGATATCGCTGGCGCCCGCTGGCGAGACGCCTGGAACGCTGTACTACATCTATGCTTTCAGCAGTTCAGGGACACCGACCCTCGAGCGGTCAACGACGGTTCCGGTCTTCGACACGACGCTTGGCTACAAGGTCAAGACGGGCGATACGTCACGCACCCTCGTGGGCATGGCAAGGCCGAACGCCGGCCCAGTGTGGGCGGACACGGCGAAACAGCGCTTCACCCGCTCCTGGCATAACGACCCTGGCGTATCGCTGTTCAACAACTTCACAGCGAACCGGGCGACGACAAGCACGTCCTATGTTGAACTGAACACCGAAATCCGTTGCGAGTTCCTGTTGTGGTCCGGGGAAGTTGCGCAGACAACCGCGATCGGCAGCGCGATCAATGGGGCAGCGAGCGGGCAGAACAGGTCGTCTATCGCCTTTGATGGCACCACAGCAGAGACCGGTGGCGCGCAATCCTTGTTGGTGGACAATACCGCCATCGTGCCGTTTTCGGCACCGGCTATCAAAGCGGGGCTCTCTGAAGGATATCACTATGCAACCCTTATAGGGCTTGTCTCCTCAGGAACGGGCACCTGGTATGGGGACGTTGATGGTCGCAGAACGTCAATTTCCGGGAGGGTGAGCCGATGAACAAGCTTCCTAAGATCGGCCCGACTTTCGGTGATGAAGTCATTGCCGCGGGCCTCGGCGGCCTACCTTTTTCGTGGGGCGATGATGGCCTTATCCAAGGGGACGAAAACCTATCGTCGAAGCAAAGAAAGACGCTTGAGGATGTAGCCAAGGCTCATAACCCTGACAGCGTCATAAGCCATAGTTGACAGCCACCATCACAATGTTATCCGTGCGGGATGTTGAAGATCATCGCTGCATTTTTAATGACGTTTTCCCTTTGGAGCAATGCCGCGATGAGCGATCCTCTCTACTACCGCGATAACCTCGCGGCCTTCTATGCTGGCCTTGTAAATGCGAGGTCAGCAGGGGCCACGGTCAATATCCACTTCGTAGGCGACAGCAAAGTGGCTGGGATTGGCGTCTCAGATGGGTATCGTCTCGATCAGCTCATGATGAGCGCTTCGAACGGCTACCCTGTTTCGGTCAGTTTCGACGGATTCGGCGGGGAGAACTCATACATCTGGGCGAATGGCAAGGCTGCCGATTTTGTCGCCCAGCATGCGAATTCCTCCCTTCTAATCGTTGACTTCGGGACGAATGATTTTCGGCCTTGGGCGACAGGTGGGGCGCAGTCGCTGGCGCAGATCAAGGCAAACCATCTTGCTGCTATTGCCACGATCCGGGCCTCCCGCTCGCCATCGCAGCTATCGATCCTGCTCCTCGGCCAGACCCCGGCCAACAACTGGAATCCTGATTACAATCAGACGACCGCCAACATGGCCGCCGAGAACGCCGTTTTGAAGGAGGTAGCGGAGGAGACCAACTCCGCATTCTTCGACACGCTGGAATTGTTCACGCGCGCTCATTCCGAGGCGGGCTGGATGGAGCAGCTTCCAACGCCGGCCTATGGTGACGGTAACGTCCATCCTGGTAACCCGATGAACCTCGTTCTTGTCGGCGAGCTTGGGAAGGCGTTGTTTCCGCTCCCATTCAAATTCCCGGATGGGGCTGAAGGCACATGCAGCCCCGCTCTCCAAAATGGCTGGCAGGCATGGACGGGGCCGGCAACCACATATGCGCCCCGCGCCAAGCTCAAGGATGGCATTGTCTATCTTGACGGGCTGATCAAGCCCGGTGCTACGGCCGACTATACAACGCTGTTCACATTGCCGGCTGGGTATAGACCGGCAGTAAACCGGTTCATCTCGGTGGCTACTTCGAACAACGGCGGCGCGCGGCAGATCCAGATCCTATCGGGCGGAGCTGTTCGTTTAGGGGAGTCTTTCGCCGGGAATTATGTTTCCCTCGATGGGATATCGTTCCGCGTCGACTGACACCTGAGACTCCCCACAATCTGGAGGCTATCCATGCTCGTCCATAACTGGCGGCGAGGTGACCGGCACGGGTTCGGATTTCTGTGAGAATTGCTCCGCAAACGCTGAGTTTTCCCCGATATCCACAGGGCCCCTCTTGCTGTGATGACGTCCGATAGGTCAGAAAATAGAAGATTCGCTTAGCGGCGAATGCCGTGGCTCCAAACACGGCGGGACGGTCGGCCCTTAGATTGGACACCTGGGAAGCCGGCCGTCCCATTCATGTCTTGCTCCCTTGGAGGGGAGCAGTCACGATGGGAACCCATATATGGGAAATCTTCAAGTAGCCAGACTGAACTACCAAGGCCATGTGATCGCCGACAAAGGCGATATGCTGTCCTTGACAGACATGTGGAAAGCGGCCGGCAGTGACGATTCGAAGCGACCGGCGAACTGGGCACGAAAGGAAGGAGCAGGTTTCATCGAAGCCGTATCGCTCAGTTTAAATATGCCCCACGGGCATATTATGCGGACACAGCGCGGCAAAGGCGGCGCGACCTTCGCTCACTGGCAGATCGGCATCGCATACGCGAAATACCTTTCGGACGAATTTCACATGTGGTGCAACACCCAGGTGCGCGCCGTCATGGAAGGCAAGATGCCGACCGCCATCCCGCACGACATCGTCGAATTGATCCGCCGCACCGACGGCATCGCCAAGATGCTCGCTCACAAGGTGACGGAGATCGAAAAGACGCTTCCGGTCGTCATCGACCAGATGATGGAAGCTCGTATTGCCGCCGATCCGCGAGTTGCGGTCGTCAGCTACGTATCGGTGAAGCAGATTCTCGAAAACGACTACAAGGTGCCAGCCAAGGGGCGTCGCTCGATCCAGCGGAAGGTTTTCATCCGGCTGTCGAATTACTGCTTGGTCAACGGCATCAAGGCATTCAAGTGCGCCCACAGCGGGACATGGTTGTTCCCGCCGCATGAGGTCGGCGCCTTCGTTCGCGAGCATTGCTCGGGGATCATTCGAGCCCACCTCGATAAGATCAAAGGACAAGGCAACCTGCGGCTCGTCACCGCTTAGCGGTTATCACGACCATCGAATTCCACAGGCGGTTCTTCGGAGCCGCCTTTTTCTTTGCCTCACAAACTGGAGCCCCCATGCGCCTTGTAAAGCACAAGCGCCGCGTACTCGCGCGGTCGCTATCGATGTGGTGCGTCTATGCCGCCGGCTTTCTGGAGGTCGTGCCGTACATCGTCCCGTATCTGGACGACTGGATACCGAAATGGCTGTCCATCCTCTTCCTGGCGGCATCTCCGATCGCTCGCCTTATTCACCAGCCGGCCCTCAAGGAAAACGAGAATGACAGGTAGGATGAAAAAGGGCAGCGCGGTTGCCGCGGCTGCTGTGGCGCTCGTCGGCGGCTTCGAAGGACTTCGGCAGCACGCCTATCCCGATCCGGCCACACAAGGCCAGCCGTGGACGATCTGCTACGGATCGACCAACGGCGTGAAGCCTGGCGACTACAAGACGGTCGCGCAGTGCAAGGCGCTTCTCTCGCTCGAGCTGCAGAAGTACGCCGCGGGCATTGACAATTGCGTCACGGTCCCGCTGCCAGATCCTCGCTTCGTCGCCCTGACCTCATTTGCTTACAATTTAGGTGTTGGCGCCGCGTGCAAATCCAGCGTTGTTCGTCTGATCAATCAAGGGAAAACGGCAGAGGGCTGCGAAGCTCTCCTCAAATTCAATAGGGCGGCCGGCATCACCTTTCCGGGCCTCACCCGGCGCCGGCAGAAGGAACGCCAGTTCTGCCTCGAGGGCATCTGATGTTCTCCCTGCTCGACACGCTCAAGATGGGCGCCGGCATCGCCGCCGGCCTGGT